>NZ_JBFEFH010000018.1:0-144961 GCF_040717455.1 Tautonia sp. JC769 | reverse complement strand
ACCATCCGGGCCCGGAGTCCATTCCTGGCCCAAGAACGCTCGGGAGCAATCCCGTCTCGGCAGATGCAGGCGAAGGCTGCGGCACCGACGGCGGATTCCTCGGGAGTGCCGGACGGTGCGCCGCCTGTGCGCCCTCGGGTGCGCAGCGGGTGCGCACCGCATCCGAAGCGATTGGCCTTTTCTGACAAGGGGTTGCGTCCGGGGAACCCGTTCGTTTCGGTGAATCGAGGTACGAGTACGAGCGCCGCAAGGGTGGGCTGCCGATCACCATGACTCCCGGAAATGGCTTCGTTTGGTCGATCCAGCGGGTGCCCGGTGCGCGGCCCGGTGCGCCCCCGGGTGCGCGGCCCGGTGCGCCAGGATGGTCGGCCGTTTGTCGTTCCTCGATCGTGGGTTGCGGCGATTGGATCGTTTCGTTTCGGGAATCTCCCCGCGGGTGGCCTGGGCGGCGCACCGCGTGGCTCGGGAGGAGCGGCCCCCGCCAGAGGGGCACGCGGCGCATCGCTCAGGCCACTCGCCGAGGTTCGGTCCGCGCGGCGTGCGGGGGATCGAGGGGCCCCGCACGAAGGCAGGGACATGAGGGGGCGGACAACAATGTCAATCATGGGACAATCAGGCCACGCGTGGATGCTCAAGCGGTCGGACAGGGTCAGTCGGTCATCAAGGGGAGGTCGAGTCCTCATCAAAGAACATCGAGAAATCGGCGGGCGGCAGTCACTTTTTCCCGAGACTCCTCGCGGATCTCCGCCGTCGTCTCGATCCATCGCCGATGGAGTCGGGCGGTCGGCGACGCGCTTCCCGGTGGCCGGGGTCGATCGCGGCGTTGCGCGACGGGAGGCGGGAATCAGAAGCTGCGGGTTCGCTGCGATCGATCTCGGCCATCCCGGCGCGGACGATGCCCAGGCCGTCCGGGGGCCGACCGGGCGCGGGCATCGTGACGGGCGAAGTGCCTGGGGGGATGTCGACATCGGCCTTGCCTCCGGGATCAATCGCCCCTCGGCGGATCGCCCCCCATCGGCTGGGCGATGATGTTGTACAGCTCATCGTCATGGAGGGTGAAGGTGAGCCCCCGGTCGGGATAGGTCAGGCTCACCTGGCCGGTCGGCTCGTCGGGCTTCGGGGTCGCGTCGCCGAAGACGTCGCGGAGGCGGGTGACGTGGACGTCGGCCGGCTCGCCGTAAACGGCCTCGATCGCCTCGCGATCGGCCCCCAGGGCGATCCCCTCGGCGGTCCGGCCTTCGAACGGGCGGACGGCGAAGCCCATGCCGTGCCCCGAAAAGCAGGTGATCATCCGGAGGCCTCCTTCGCGGTCGATGGTCAGGCTGAAGCCCCGGGAATCGTACTCAAGGACCTCGCCCCGGCCGAAGTCGTCGACCCTGTCCGGCTCGCCGAAGGCGTCGAGGCACTCCTGCTTCGTGGCGCCGAGGCGGACCGGCCCGAGGCTGCTGCCGGTCAGCGTGAGCGCGGCGGCTTCCTCCTTCGGGGGGGCCGGCTTCAATTCGGGCACGCCGATCCGACGCACCTCGAACCCTTCGGGGGGCTCGAAGGAGAAGAGGGACGGGTCGAGGTCGCGGTCGAACTCGAAGTCGGTCATCGTGACGATCACAACGGCCTCGCCGAGGGTGGTCGTCATGATGACCTCGAGGGGCAATTGGGTTTCGCGGTCGACCCAGACGTCGGAGGTCGTCGGGAAGGGGGGCGGGTTCTCGTGGGGGGGGAGTGGCCCCTCGACCCGGAAGCCGACGGCCTCTCGACCGTCGATCCGCCGGGTCCCGAGCGGTTCGGCCTCGCGATCCGCGAGCCCCCGGACCATGTCATGGAAGTAGACGCCGAGATCGCCCGGCACCTCCCCGCGGGCCTCCTTCAGGTTCTCGACGAGGGTGACCGTCTTCTCGGCCGGATTCACGTGAATCGATCGCCAGGCTTCGGTGTCGACGATCCCGAAACCCTCCTCCATTTCCGTCCGGATCAGGGAAGGCGCCCGGATCAGGATCCGGCTCTTCCTCGGCTCGGCCAGGGGTTTCCCCCCGTCGATGATGACCTGTTGCAACGTGTGACACACGGTCTTCGCCCTGTCGACGGCCTCTCGGACGTCGTCGAGGCTCAGGCCGGCGGCGGGTCGGCCGGGCCAGAGGAAGGCGGCCGGGGCGGACACCAGAATCAGGATGGCGGCGAGTCGGAGCATCGTGGAAACCTTCCATTGGTTCGGGTTCGGGGATCGGGGATCGTCGGCCCGCCACGGGCCGACCAGGAGCCGGGCGAGTCGCCAGGGGGCGGAGACTTCCCGGGCGAAGAGCGCATTGAGGTCGACGGGGGGGACACTCGGGCGCGATCGGCGGAAGGCCGATCGCAGGTCGGCGTCCGGGCCGGGGTCGCCGTCGGGGGGCGGGGGGGCGTTCGGGGTCGGTTCACTCATGGCGGGTCGGCCCTCCGAGCTTGGAACGGAGCCGATGGATCAGGACGGCCAGCCGGGACTTGATCGTGGTGACCGGCCGGCCGGTCGCCTCGGCGATGGCGCGGAAGGTCAAGTCCTCCTCGAACCGGAGGGCGAGGAGCGCACGATCCTCGGGTTCGAAGGCCGCCATCGCGTCGGCCAGGCGTCTGGAGTCTTCGAGCAGGGCGAGGGCCTCGGCCGGCTCGCCATCGGGGCCGGACACGTCGGGTCGAGGGGCCAGGCGCCCGAGGCGCTCGATCATGCCTCGCCTCCGCCCCGATCTCCGGGCCGCCGAGAGGGCCCGGTTGACGACCGAGGCGCGCAGCCAGCCCGCGAACCGCTCGGGATGCCGGACCGAGCCCGGCGCCCGGAGCAAGGTCAGGAAGACGTCCTGGCGGACCTCCTCCGCCTCGGCCCGGTCGCCGAGCACCCGGAAGGCGATCCGGAAGGCCGGCGCCTCCCAGCGCCGGACGAGCCGGGCGAAGGCGTCGCGATCGCCGAGCCGGTGCCGCCGGAGCAACTCGGCGTCGTCCGGCCAGGGGCCGACGGCCTCGGCCGATGCGGCCTCGGTCGGTGTTGGCCCGGGGTTCTCGACTCGGTCTCGCGTCACGATCTGGGCGTCTCCTTCTTCAAGAGAGACGCCGGAGAACCGATATTGGACGAAGGAAATCGGCGAGAAATACCGCGAGCGGCCCGGCGGGCGGCTGCCGACTCTTCCTTTGATCCCGGATTGCCCGGGAGCCCGGCGATCGGGATGGGTTGGGCGTGGTCGGGCGCCGCGAGCCCCCGTGTGCCGACCGCCTCGGAGTCCGGGGGCTCGCGACGCCCGTCCCCGGCCACCCAGCGGGGGGCCTTCCGGGCGATGCGAACGGAAATCAAGGGAGGCGACGCGGCATCCCGGTTCCGCGGGTGGCTCGACGCAACGCGATCCCTCGCGGGGGGTTGCGGGTCTGACGGCGGTCCGGCCGGCCATCCCGCGACCCCTTCCCCGTGGGAGGTGATCACATCAGGCCGTCGATCCGTGGCGGAACACGGATCGGCGAGCGGGGACGCCCCGAGGACGCGACCGGCCCGGCTCCTCAGTAGCGGAGCAAGGCCGCCAGGTCGCCGAGCTTCGCGAGGCCGGGGATCGGGTCGGTGAACTCCATCGTCGCGCTGGTCAGTTCGAGCTGGCGGGCCAGGGCGTCGATCAGGTCGACCGCGAAGACGGACGAGGAGCCGCAGACGGGGCAGGTCGAGGGCTCCCCGGCCGAGAGGTTCGTGCAGTCTCGGCAGCGGAGGCCGGCGAACTTCGCGTCGCGGGTCACGATGATCGAGTCGACCCGGCCGACGAGGGCCGCGGCGAGGACCTCCTCCGGCCCGGCCACGGCGAGCCCTCCCGACAGGAGGCCGTCGCGGATCTGCTCCCAGAGCCGGACCTCCGACGCCCGCTCGGCGTCGTCGTGCAGGGCATAGGCCGCGTCGATCAGGGCGCGGTCGTCGGCGTGCAGGTCGACGGCCTGGGAGCCGACCAGCTTCTCGGCGACCGGAGGGGTCAGGGCCTCCTCGATCGCCCGCATCGTCTCCTCGGATCCGAGCAGAACGACCCGGGTGAACGGGCCGTCGCGGACGATCTCGTCGAGCGACTCGGCGACCTCGTGCGCGTAGTGATGGAGCTGCTTGTCCCGGCGCCTCGCGTAGCGCTGCTGCGACCAGCCGCCCACCTTCACGCGGTTCTTGACCTTCCCCTTGATACGGTCGGCGTCGTCGACCTCGGCCGAGGTGACCTGGAGCACCCGCGTCGCGGTGTTGTCGGCCAGGACGACGAGGAAATCCTCGCGCTCGTCCTGCAGCTCGGCCAGGGGCCGGATGTACGGCGCCGCATCGACCCGGAGCAGTTCGGGGACGGCGACCGGCAAGTCATAGCGGAGCAGGAAGTCGTCGGCCCAGCAGGCGAACAAACAGGTCCCCTCCGCCTTCGGCGGCCGGTCGTCGAGCGCCGACCGGACCATCGCCATCGTCTCGTCGAAGTGCTCCCGCTCGGCCGGTTCGCCCTCCAGGAGCGACCGGATCTGCCGCTCCCGTCGGTCGAGGAACCCGGGCCCCCCCTGCCCCGAGCAATAGAGGGACACAAAGGCACGCTCGGCCCCTCGACGCCGGGCCAGTTCGCGGAGGTCGATCTCCTGAAACACGGTTTTACGTTCCTGTTGGAAGAATGAGCGGGAGAGGCCACGAGATCGGCGATCCACTCTCAGCCAGCAATCCCGGTGCCGACCACCCCGCCCATCGGCCCCGCCTCCATCCTCCCCCTCTGCTCCCGATACCCCCTTGAATCCGATGCCCCGAAGCCGTAAGATTCATTTCCTTCGCAACACGCACGCCTCTCTAGCTCAATCGGCAGAGCAGCTGACTCTTAATCAGCGGGTTGAAGGTTCGAGTCCTTCGGGAGGCACTCTTGGCAACATCCGGCTCAGACCGACCCGAGGCGTCTAAACCCGCCTCGGGTTTCTCTTTGCGCCGATCGTCGATGGCACTGCCCAGATGAAGGGTTGCGACGGTATCCGACTCGGGGCGACTCGATCCGTCCCCTTCGGTGGGCAAATGGTGGGCAAAGCGTTCGCTGATAGGTTGTCCATCCGTCCCCGTCGCACGGGCTGAATCACGCTCGGGGGGCTCGGGTCGGATCGAGGGAATCGACCGCGCGGCCTGCTCCAGATCGACCGTCCGGGGCCTCGTGTAGCGGCCGGTCAGTTCCAGGGTCGAATGCCGCATGAGGCGTTGGACGACTCGGGGCGAGACGCCAGCCGCATCGGCCAGGGTGGCACACTGGCACCGCAAGGCGTGGAAGTCGAACACGAGGCCCGAGGCATCCCGGTATTTGATCCCGGCGGCTTCCAGGTCGATCCGGAGCATCGCGGCCCCCTTGTCCGGGAGGGGGAATGCGGGGGCCTCGGGTGCGATCGTGGCCAGGTGCGGGGCCAGGTCTTCGGCCAGGTCGTGGGGCAAGGGCAGCGTGGCCGGCTCACCGTTCTTGGTGTAGGCGGCGGCCACCGTCACCGTGGGAGATTTAGAGTCCAGGTCGAACGATCCCGGCGTGATGCTGGCCAGTTCCGAGAACCGTAGGCCCGTCGCGACCGCCAGCCGATAGCAGAGGGCGCGGGCCGGGCCGGTCATCTTCCGGTAAGATTCTCCCCGGTGGGCGGATTCGATCAGTTTGCGGAGTTCTTCGACCGAGAGCGTTCGTCGATCGTGCCGACGATCGGCGGCCTCGGAGAACTTGCTCATCCCGGCAAGGGGGTTATCCAGGCTCCGCCCGTCCCGATGCAACCATCGGGAGAATTGCCGGATTGCCGTCAGGTGGGCATTCAGCGTCCGGGCCGATCGGTTCTCCGCCTTCAACTCCCCAAGGGCGATCATGACTGTTGACGGCGCCACCTCGGAAATGGAGCGGATCGCCCCCCATTCGATGATCCGGCTCGCGTAGGTTCGCGTCTGGCGAACATGCTTCGGATCACCCCCCTTCGCGGTCAGGGCCGCGATGAAGTCGTCCAGGTGATCGAGGATCGGACGACGCTCCGCGACAGCCAAGCGTTCGGCCTTCGGGTCGATCAGTCCGGCTCGTTGCCGGGCGGCCTTCGACTCCGCCTCCCTGGCCATTTCCTCGGTCATCCGACGATCCGGGCATCCCTTCGCTTCCCGCTTCACCCCGTCGGCATCGGAGTAGCGGAAATACCAGACCTTGCCGCGTTTCCTGAACGATGCCATCGGTCGTTTCCCTCCGCGTGTGTCGCTTGCTGGCGCAAGCAGACGTTGCTTGTCGTGATTGTACGGTCATTGACGGAATGGCTCAATACGTTTGTTCACAAGAGGTCTGATCGTCCCGGACGGTCATCGGCAGATCCTCGGACGCTGGGAGGGGATCGCCCGTGGAGTCCGTGGAAGCCGTGGAGTCCCCTTTAAGGGGGGTGGCTTCCACGGGATGGATTCCACGGGGGCGCGTGTCGGGAGGGTCATCCGGGGCCACGACGGGCAGGGCGGAATCGCCAGCCGGAGCAGTGTCGGCCCGTGGAGTCCGATCCGTAGAATCCTCGTCCCCTAAAGGTTCCTCCATGGCTTCCACGGCTTCCACGGGGGTTCCCGAGGCTCGCATCGTCCAGATGCGGGCGTCATTCGGCCCGGAATGGAGCGCATCGAGGCCCGAGGGCATGGCGGCCTCGTTCGCCCGTTCCGCCTCCCGGATGGCCTCGGGCGTCGGGGGCCAGGGCGTTTCGGGGAGTCGGAAGAAATACGGGCCGTTGAACCCGGCTCGCTTCGATTCTCCTGCGAGGCGTTTCTTGAGGATCGTCTCACGCCACCATTTCACGCGACCGAGCACTTGCTTGTTCAGTTCGTCACCGATCAGCTCGGGGCCTGGCTCGGGGAAGGATCGGCCGATGGCCTCGTCGCCTTCCTTCGCGCAGGTGATGGAACTCGCCGGCCCGTCCTTCAACCGTTCGCGGAGCCAATCAGTGGCGCGGTCGATCTCGCCTTGATTCTTCGCCTTGCCGGATCGGGTGGCGGTCTGCAAGAGGTCGTCGGCGGAGATGTCGACAGGCCCCTGCCAGTTCAGGCGGAAGAGCTGGCGTCCGAGTTCGTCGCGGTCGGCCTCGCTCAGGTGGTCGGATTCGGCCAGGATCGCGGCCACCCGATCGGGAGGGGGAGATTCCAGGGTCCACCCGATCGACGTCGGCCGGGGGACGTTCAGGTTCCACTTGAACGGGGCCAGCACGCGCCGGGAGTCGTCTGCGGGGTCGCTGGCGATGGCGAAGCAGGCGCGGGGGACGTTGACATAGGCGATCGAGCCGCCGACCCGGCTGGCGACTGTCTTGGCCTCGTCCTTGTTCAGGTGCTTGACGGTCAGGATCGTCACCCCGCGATCGTTCGCCAGCTTGGCCAGCGGTTCGAGGATCGAGCGTAGCTCCGCGTCGTGGTGGTCCCGGATTCCCGCCGCGCCGACGTACCCGGTGATCGGGTCGATGATGACCAGCTTCACCTCGGGCCGACGTGACAGGTAGGCATCGAGCGGCGCCAGTTGGGCCAGGGAGAACGGGGCCGGCTTCCCCTTCGCGTCCTTCACCCCGTCGAGCGTGTGGACCCGCCGCACGTCGGCATCGTTGGCGAGCAATCGCGGCTTGATGGTGTCGGCCGAGCCGTCCTCGCACCCGAGCAAGAGCACGTCGCAAGGCGGGGGCGGATCGTAGTCCAGGCCGAGGGTCGGGCGGCCTCGCGTCATGTCCGCGACGAGGGCCGACCAGAACATCCCCTTACCGGCCCCCCCGAGCCCGGCGGCCGTGACCAGCTTCCCCCTCGGGATCACGACAGGGACGAGGAACTTGACCGGCTCGGCCTTGATGTCGGCCATGCAGGTCGTAAGCAATTCCGGTTCGGCGTCCCCGGCGCCGAGTTCGAGGGGCGACCCGTCCTGCAAGCGGAGGTCCGACTTGTGGATGCGGACCTCCGCCTCGCCTTCCTCACCGGGCCGGAAGACGACGGTGGCCCAATCCCCCTCGTCAGCGAGCACGAATCCATAATTCGGCTCACCTGGGCGATCGACCGCCATGACGCACTGGTTCACTTCGAGGCGCCGATAGGCGATCGTTAGGCCATCCGATTGCCCGGTGCTCTCGCCCTCCCGACCCGAATCCGATCCCTCCCGATCTCGCATCGGGGCGTTCAGGAGCTTGCATGACGGGCTTGGATGATTCTTCACCGCGTCGGCCAGCTTGTGGCGCAACTGCTTCTCCGACTCGGGCGGCCTGGCCTTCGCCTCGTTCCACTCCGCGAAAATCGGGTAGGCGTCGGCCTCGGACAGTCCGAACCCATCGACAAGCACGCAAGCGACGTGATAGAGCCGTCCGTGACCGTTCTCCCCTTCGATTGCATCCGGGAAGCCGGGGGCGAAGATGTAGGCTCGGGCACGATCGGCCGCGCCGGTCCCGGCGGTCATGCTCCAGACGTTCGATTCCCGATCAGCGGGCGACGGGGCCTCCGACGCCAGCGCTTCGAGCAACTCCCGGGGGACGACGTGGTAATCACCCCGGCTCGTCGGGCCTTCCAAAACAGCGGTCCACCGATGGGGCCGGTTCGGCGTCGAGTCCCCCTTGCGGGCCATCGAGCCATACAGCTTGATGACCCGGGCCGGGTTGAACAACTTCGGGTCGATCTGGACACGATCATCGGAGAATCGCGCGTCGGCGGCCTTCAAGGCCCGAGCGATGAGGCCCCCGTCATCGCTCGGCAGATCGACCCGGTAGCGCAAGTGATAGCCGTTGCCCGAGTCGGCCAGGATCGGGGGCGGCCACCCCCGGGCGGTCAGGTCATCGCGGAGGGCGATGATCCGGTCCCAGGCGAGGGCCTTCTCCTCGTCGGTGCTCGAAATCCCCGAGGGCGAGCGCCTCGGGTCGGCATCGAAGGCGATCCCCACGCGACGGACGACATTCTCATCGGCGGCCGTCGTCTTGGGCTTCCGCTTCACCCGATTGCTGGCCAGGGCGAGCATGTCGGGCACGAGGGGGTTGATCGTGACATAGACGCCTTCCGCCTTCGGGGTCCAGGCAAGCGCGATCTTGGCCAACGGGTCGAGGTGGTCCGAGTCGAAGCACCCGGCCACGGTGAACGCGGGATAATTCGGGTTGTCGATCACCCCGAGCACCCGCAATTCGATGATGCTGCCGGGTTCGACCAGCGGGCGGAGCCAGGCCGCAACGTTCTCAGGTGTCGGCTCGGCGACGTGAAGGGGCGGAACGTTCAAGAGCCACCCCCTTCGATCCATTTCCGGATCGTCTCCGGTGCCCACAACGGCATCCGGCCGACCACGCGATCGGGCTTCGGGAATCTGCCGGCGGAGCGGAGGCGTTCCAGGGTCCTGCGGCTCACCCCGAGGGCCTCGGCCAGTTCATCAAGGCGATAGGCCAGGCGTCCTACGGCGGGCTCGTGCGGCCTCGTGGGGGCCTTGGGCGGTTCGGGGCGTCCCATCATCGCACCCCCCGGCCGTCGGCCTTGTTTCGGGGCGTGCGGTTCTTCCCCGAGGGCTTGGACTGCGAGACGGTCCACCCGAGGCGGTTCAACTGGCCTTGCGCCTCGAATGCTCGGGCGAAGTCACCCCGGTCAATCGCAAGCAGCATTTCCCCGAACCATGCGATCGGGGAATCCTCGGGGCGTGTCCCCTCGTCAACCGGCGGTCGTTTCTTGGCGGGCATGTTCCCGATCCTGTCAGGCCAGGGCCACCGTCACCGTTGCGGCGGTCCCGTAGGATCGGGAGATGTGTGTGGTCGATGTGTGGTGTGTGGTGTGGGTCTGTCTGGTGATTCGCTGGGAAGAAAAATCTTCGGTGTATGGACATCATGTATGGTGTGTGGTCAATCCTCGTCATCATTGGCGGCTTCGATGGTCCCCGTCTGGCGATCCTTCGACCCACGAGGAACCCGGCCATCGGGAGTCCCGAGGGCCTTGATGAGCCGAACGGCCTCGGGGTATCGCTTGATCAGGTGGGAGCGATTGACACCGGCCCGTTCCGTCGCAGCCTTGATCGACACGGGGCGGCCTTCCCGTTTCAGGTCATAGGCGGCGGCCAGGGCCTTCCCAGGCGGCGACAACTTGGGGAAGGGGTTCGCCTCGTGGGGCGGAGCAGCAACGGCCAGGGCCTTGGGACTTTCCTGCTCAACGCCTTGCGTACAGGAAACCGGCGGCCCGAGGGGAGCGGGTTCGGGCGCCTCGGACTCGGCGGCGGCCAGGCACACAAGATCGGCGGCCCGGATCGCGTCGAGAAGGGCCTGATATTCGTGAGGTCCGGCCTCGGGCCAGCGATCGGCAAACACGACCCCTTCCCCGGCACGCATCCTCAGCGAGGGAACAACGGCGGCGGCTTGCTCCGCCGACAGGGTTGCGGGAGAAAGATCGCGGCGAATGGCTTCCTGATATGCGAACGACAAACCGGCTGGGGGGTCGGAATCGGGGTCTTCGAACCAAGCCCGGACTGCCCGTAGGTACGGGATGACAACCTCGCTATCGAACCGCTCCCACCGATCGGCGATCCAGGAATCCCGGTCGGGCTCGACAATGGCCAGCCACCCGAACCGTGCGACGATTGCGGTGAACGCTCGGCGGATCGCTCGCGTTCGCTTGCCCAACACGACCGGGAGGTCTTCCGCTGCTTCGGCCAGGTCGAGCCTGAACGCAAGTTCGGCGGCCGCTTCGGCAATCCGGCGTTCGGCCTCGGGGATGCCCGGAGTCGCTGGTTCGTAACAGTCCCGCTCGGCAATCGCGTAGAACGACCGGGCCGCCCGAACGACTTCCGCAAGACGAGACGGATCATCCATCACGTTGTCCCCCTACGATGGAACGGGCCACCCCGAGGCGACGGACGGCGTAGGGGTTCCGTCCGATCGCCCCGAGGCGTTCTCCCGGCCGCTTGCAATCAGCCGAGACTACCCGTGTTCGGGAGTATACCACATCGCGCCATCGAAGTCCCTGCTGCGCGGCGGGCCTGGGAGGGATCAGGCCGGGCGGGCGTTGCTCACAACCTGCTGATGGGCGACGTTGACTTGCAGGGTGGGAACGGCCAGGCGTCGGACGGTCGCCAGTGCCTTCAAGGTGCGGACGTATCGGGCGTGGGCCTTGTCGAGGCGACGTTGGGACAGGTCGGCCTGGGCAATCGTCCGGTCCTTCCCCGATTGCTCACATCCCCAGAGATAACGCAGCTCTGCCCAGCAAACGGCGGCGGTCAGGCTGAGGGTCGCCTCGATCGGGGTCGGCGTCGGCCCTGCCAGTTCGTCGGCGACGGCGCGGACTTCCGCTTCGAATCGGTCCCGGGTCTTCCGGTGGTCTTTCCCGACGAACCGCTCGGACATCACGTCGAGGAGCCAGTTATCGAGCATCCTCCGCACCGTCGCGGGCGTGGCGTTCTCGGGCGGCTTCACGGCGGTCGGGATCGCAGGGTCGGACACGGCGTCGTCTCCATTCTCCCCGGTGATGCTGATGATACCCCGCCTGCTCCAGGGCTTCGCGGGCGAGGGCTTCGGATTGCTTCACGAGGTCATCGAGCCGGGCATCCCGCTCGGCGGCTTTGCGGCGTTCTTCGCGGATGCGCCATCGCTCATAGTCCCGATCATCCCGGTCGATGGCATCCATCCGGGCGATCAGCAGGGCCGATTCCCCGCTCGCCACGAACTCCGAAGTCACCCGCCCATTCCGTCGCACGGAGCGATAGAGATACGGGCGGCCATTGCGGAAGACGAGTGCCATGATGTACTACACTCCACCGTTTGCCCCACTCAACCCATTTTAGCGTGCGGAGAATCAGCGAGGAAATCGGAATTCGGGCCTGGCATCATCCCGAGCTTGACCGGATCGGCGATCGGAGAATCACGAGGCGACGTAGCGGCCCCCGTCGAGTTCGCGGGCCTGGCCGAGGGAGACGAGGGCGTCGAGGAGTTCCTGGACGCGGTCAGCGCGGGCGCGGAGGAAGGTGCGGGCGAGGGGGTCGGGGGAGATGCCGGAGGGGTGGGAGGAGAGGGCGGAGCGGACGGCCTTGACCTGCTCGGGGAGGGTCTTGGGCCAGGGGAGCTTGGCGGCCTTGGGGGTGCGGCCGGGGGCGGTCGGGGGGGGCTCGGGCTCGTCGTCTGGGGTGAGGCCGAGGCGGGCCTGGGTGGCGGGCTTGGGCTTGGCGGCGTCGGGGGCCTGGAAGTCGGGGCGGAGCCAGCGGACGAGGCCGGAGGCTTCCTCGGCGGCCCGTTCGCGGTTCAGGTCGACGAGGCGGCGGAGGATGTCCTCGTCGGCCAGGTCGCGGGGCCAGCCGTAGGCGTCGAAGACGGCGGCGTCGAGGTCGTCGTGGATCTGTCTCAGGACCGACACCAGGCCGCGCTCGTGGATCGCCCGGTCCTTCTCCGTCAGCGGTTCGCCGGAGCGGAGCTTGGCCAGGACGTTGTACATGCCGGTGAGGGTCAGGTCGGGATGGGCGGCCTGCTGGCGCTTGCGGTGGGCGTCGAGCGCTTTGGCTAACGATCGGATTTGATCCTGAACGGATTCGCTACAAATTGGGAAAGGAAATGGATCGAAACATACGCTAACGTTGTATCTTGGACGATCTTCTAAGGTTGCCTTTCCCCCATGAAGAATCCACAATTCATGGATACGACTTGACATTGCGCCAAGGAAAAATTCATCATCCAAAGCAATGGAAATTACCGTTGTCTCCGCAACTGAGTTCCCTTCTGCAATCGTGAAAGCTCGGTGCTTGGAAGTTCTGCATACAACGATAGATTGCTTTAATCCGATCAATGCGGCGCGAAACTTTAGCCTAGGTTCAGAAAAAATCCACCACTTGCAGCGATAGCTTTCTCTTGAGTTGTGAATTCTTTCCGGTTTAACCCTATCGAGTAACCATTGGTAGGCATCAGGATATTGATCTCTAAGGACTTGCTCCGATAGACCAGCCGCGTCGATGACCCACTTTTTTACAGGCCGCTTGATTATGTCATTTCCAATAATGTAGGGACGCACCAGCTCGCTTAGCGTCTTCTTTGAAAAATTATCCAGATCCTCCGCCATGAGCACAAACCCCTGGCCGGAAAGTTGTACACCAGGGCAGGCCAGACGCTCATTCGACCGGAGTTTAATCACAGAGGCCACATCGGCTCCGATGGTGAGATCAGCGTTAATCAGTCCCTCATGGTGTTTTTCGACCCCGACATAGGAGCCGGAGTTACTTCGTCCCTCGTCATTGACGCGATATAATTTTCCAGACTTTTCCTTGGTACTCGCAACACTCATCGCAACTCGAACTGCCGCCCCGTCTGTGTCGTCAACCCAAGGGTGATCAGGCACAGCAAAAACAATTGCGACACCATCGGCCAATGCTGATTCTACGACTCTCCGATTGAACGACTGAACGATACTATTCGTTGTTATAAATCCAAATCTTTTGGATTTCGAATTTTTCAGGGCTTCGGTCGCACGACTCCACCAATACATCACATAATCCACGGCCTCGGTTACTTCTCGATAGGAATCTCGAATTGAATCGGTGTATCCAGTCCCTAGCGCGAGTCGCATTCGCTTATTGCCGATGTAGGGAGGATTGCCGACGATGAAATCCGCCTCGGGCCACTCGGCCTTGCGGGCGTTGACGTAGCGGAGCACGGGGACGCGGGCCGACTCGTCGGGCACGGGTTCGCCCGTGACCGGGTGGGGCCGGGTCGTCCGACCATCCCAGCGCGTGACGGGGTTCCCCTGATCGTCCGTGACCGGCTCGACGCGATCGTAGGCGAGCACGGCATCGCGGCATTCGATGTTCTGGTAGTCCCGGATGATCGGCTCGGCCACCGTCTTGCCGGAGAGGGTGCGGAGGTGCCATTGCAGGTAGCCGATCCAGAGCACGAGGTCGGCGATGGCGGCGGCGCGGGGGTTGATCTCGATCCCCTTGAACTGGTGGGGGTCGACGGTCATCCCGTAGCCCTCGAAGACGGCCTGCTCGTCGCCGAGGGCGTGGAGCACGTCGCGGACCTCGCCCTCAAGGCGCTTCATGTGTTCCAGGGTGACGTAGAGGAAATTCCCGGTGCCGCAGGCGGGGTCGAGCACGGTCGTCTGGCAGAGCGTGTCGAGGAAGGCGCGGACCTCGGCGCGGGCCTCGTCGGGGGCGTCCTCGTTGGTCAGGGCGACGGCGGCGGCCTTCACCGCGTCCCACTGCTCGCGCAGCGGCTCGATGATCGTCGGCATTACGAGGCGTTCGACGTAGGCGCGGGGCGTGTAGTGGGCGCCGAGCTTGTGCCGCTCGATCGGGTTGAGGGCCCGTTCCAGGAGCGTGCCGAAGATGGCCGGCTCGACCTCGCGCCAGTTGCACGAGCCGGCCCGGATGAGCAAATCGAGCTGGTCGTCGGTCAGGGGCAGCGCGTCGGCGTTCTCGTACAGGCCCCCGTTGAAGCGGTAGACGTTCGACCGGATCACCGGGGAGAATCCGCCGGTCTTCATCGTCTCCCAGAGGGAGCGGACCATCTCGGGGAACAGGCGGGCTTCGCCCTTCGCTTTCAGGTCGCGCAGGGTGTCGGTGAAACACCCCTCGGGGAGCAATCCCACGTCCTCGGCGAAGAACGTGAACAGGCAGCGCATGAGGAAATGGGCGACGGCCTCGGGCGCGTGCCCCGAGGCTTCGAGCGACTTCGCCAGGCTGGCCAGCTCCCCGGCCACTTCGCGCGTGACCTTGGCGGCGCGTCGGGTGGGGTCGAGCGCCTGGGGGTCGCTCCAGACGAGCCGGAGCCGGTCGAGGGCCTCGGGCCTGGCCAGGTCGCGGAGCCGGAGCCGGTGCGATTGGGCGTCGGGGAATGGGACGTAGGTCCGGCCTTGGCGGGTGAAGTCGGCGAACAGCTCGATCGAGTGTCCCACGTCGACCACGACGAGGAACGGCGGGTTCGGCTCGGATGCGGGCAGGGCGCGGACGTACTGCTCGGCCTGGCCCTTGGCGGCCAGCATCGCCTCGTCCCACTTGGCCGTCCCCCGGACGGCCGTCCCCTTCTTCCGGGCCTTCTTCGGGATCGCCGGCGCCAGGGCGGCGGGGTCGGCCTCGGTCGGCTTCTCGCTCCCTTGCTTCGCTTCCAGGACGAAGCAATCCCGCTTGTACAGGTCGATCCGCCCGGTACTGGTCGAGCCGTCGCCGTTCTGGAACGTGACGGCGCGTTCGAAGACGTAGGCGTTCTCCCCGTCGTCCGGCCTCGTCGGCTCGGGCCGTAGCACCCCGAGCACGTCGCACAGCTCCGAGAGGAACAGTTGGTAATTCGCCCGTTCGGCGGCGCCCGATGCCTCCCAGCGTGTCACGAAGTCTTCGAAGTCGGCCGGAGCCAGCGTCGCGCCTTCCATCGCCTCATCGCCCCTCATCCCGTCTCAATGCGGATCAAGAGGGCGACGATACCCGCCACTGAACGGAGGTGCAAGCATTCAATCCGGCTTGGGCCGCTCGGGGCGGATCGGCCTCGATCCGGGCGTCGGTTCACCGTTCCGGCGGCGCGGGCAGCTTCTTCCGCTTCGCCCATACGGCGACGGCTTCCGCGATGATCTCGGCCGCATCCTGGCCGGTCTGGTCGGAGGCCGATCGGAGCCAGTCCGCCCATTCCTCGAAACACCGGATCTTGACCTGGCCCGTCCGCTTCCGCTCGGACGGCGGTCGGCCTCGGGTGCGCGTGGCGTCCGTCATGGATCGCTCCCTCATTTTTCTGATTTTATGGGTACACCGATATTGACTTTGTGGGTACACATGAATTATACTCTTTCATGTCGGGCGAGCAAAGGGCAAGCCCGAAAACGAGAGGGGGCCGGGTGACTGGTACTCACCCGACCCCCGAGGGCAAGGCTACTCAGGAGCCCCACCCATGACGATCCTTTTCGACAGCACCCGCCGCGTCAAGACCACCCGCTTCGGCCTCGGGCTCGATCGCCCGACCGACACCTTCGGGAACCCCCTCCCTCGGGTCGGCTACTCGACCGCCGATGCCGAATGGTACGCTTCCCAACTGGCCGAGCACGCCGAACCGTGGGCCTCGTGGCCGGACTGGACGGACGAGCGTTGGACGCTCTCCGACGCCGAGGCCGATCGACTGGCGGAGGAAGCCGAGGCCAATTGCCGGGTCGAATTTCCGGGCTATCTCTAATCAGCAAAATTGCTACGAGCCTACTTCCGGTCTCAACAATGTTTGAAATGAGTACCCTGATCATGTAACAGAGAAAGGCCCCTCCACCTATGATAGAGGGGCCTTTCTCATCTGCTCTGAAGACGAGCGTCGATTATTCAACCGATTGGCAGGGATCTAGAAGGTGGCTGAGAAATCCCAAGCCGTTGAAGAATCTGCGACAGCACTAGCCGCTTCTTGGCCGGGCCTAGTCGTCGCAAATCCATTCCGGAATAATCAACGCGAACATCTGGGTGCAGTTTCAAGAGCCGAGCAATCTGATGACTGACAGGGTCATTTGAAACTGGAATACGAGGACCCAAATCTCTGATCAGATGGCTGGGCAAATCTCGCCCAGTTGTAGCCATAGCTGGTTCACCTGAATCCAAAAGGGAAACGAGAGGCTCGCATGGTGCCTCAGATTTTACGTCGTCAATCGATTTGTGTTCTGCGGCCAAATGTATGGGGGGGACCATAGCTCAAATCCACCTACGTTGTACGAGCTGCTCTTCACCCCTTATAGAAGATAATTCATAGTACGGCCGATGACTAGCTTGGTCTACAATCTTTTCGAAACCTCGCTCTATATAGAAGCCTAGTGACTGGTCGAGCGGCTCGCACAACACCCGACCTCTGAAACCATTAATATAGCTGGCATAAACAGTTAGGGCTACCAATTCGGTCCCAATACCCTTGTAGGCAGCTGCGTTGCCCATTAGCCGCTTCCGGTTCAACGGTGAAACCGCAAGGTACTGTAAGTGCACCGTGCCCTGACCCGGTTCAAGGAGAGACTGTGCTCCGATTCTGTACAAAACAGCACCTTCGGCTGTTACCATTCCACTTTGCGGAACCAAGAGCACATAGCAGCCAAAATACTCTTCGGCACGATCTGCCCATCTTGCTATTTCATTCCAATTCCATCTCTGGTCTGGCTCTGACATAAGGCGATATAGGGGAATACCTCCCCCTTGCCACCATTTTCCCATGATCAGTCTACGAGCTAGACGCTCACACAGAACTTCGACGTGAGCGATCACCGACTCGGACTGACTGTGAGGAAAATTCTGCCTGCATATCGCAAGTTTACGTCTAGGAGGTGGCTCAACCATTTGCACACATTCAAGCAATGACTGAAGCGACTAGAAAAATGATTGGGGTTAGAGCTTTGCAGGGTACTGAACGCAGGTCAAGGGCCGTGATGCAACTTGGCGAGCATCAGGGCAGTTATTCAGAATTATCGAAACAGACCCAAGGATAGCCTAAATAGCTCGGACCATCGCCATGATCCCAGCCTTCACAACGTCAGGAAGCGACGACCAAGCCGAAGCGATTTCAGCCAGATCGGGGGGCATATCGGCTTCGGTGGGTAAATGGTGGGCAACCGGAACATGAGCAAGTCGTAAGCGGTTCCCAGGTTTAGAGTTATCGGGATCGGCCGACTGACTCTTAATCAGCGGGTTGAAGGTTCGAGTCCTTCGGGAGGCACTGATGAAGCCCACCTCGGAAACGGGGTGGGCTTTTTTCGTTTCTCGCATTTCTGGAAGCACTTACGTCGCAGGTTTCGAGCACTTGCGACGATCCGGGAGCGACGGATTGTCACGCCGATGGATCGACGCCCGGACGTGGTATGCGGGTTTCGGGGGAGGGGCTGAAGGGACGGGGAGGAGGCCCGAGGCGACTGACACTCCGGGGTGATCCTGGCGGGCCGCTCGGAGGCGCGAATCTTCCGCCCTTCGGGCCCACCGGCCCGGTCACCGATTGGCGCCGTTCGGCATGCGCGATGCAGACTCAATCAACGGGAAATCGACACGGGGGGGGGACGACGGCGACGCCGTCACCGTGTCCCCTCCGATGTGACCGCTCGCCACCGAGGAGGACGACCATGAGCCACGCGACCGCCGAGACGCTTGTCGAGCAGTTCGAACGCGGGCAATTGTCTCGCCGCCAACTTGCCGCCCGGCTGATGGGACTGGGGGCGGCCATGGCCGTGGCGCCGCGGGTCGCGGAGGCAAGCCGGGAGGACGGCAGCACCTTCGGCGCCACCGGCTTGGACCACATCGCCTTGAATGTCCGGGACGTGGCCCGCTCGCGGGACTTCTACGAGGAGCACCTGGGCCTGGAGGTGATTCGGGACGGCGGCGAGGAGAACTGCTTCCTGGGCCGCGCCGACGGCTTCTTCCTGACCCTGTTCCGGGGCGAGGGGCCGGGGCTGCACCACTACTGCTACGCGATCCCCGACTACGACGCCGACGAGGCCGAGCGGAAGCTCAGGGGCGCCGGGCTGGAGGTGCGGCGGGAGTCGGGCCGGGTCTATTTCAAGGACCCCGACGGCATCGAGGTCCAGGTCGCCGGGCCGTGAGGCCATCCATGCCGGGATTCCCGAGGCGAAGGGAAGGCAAGGCTGGGCCGGGCGCGGCGTTTGCGGCGGGTCTCGCTTCGACGAGGTCGGAGATCGCTCCCGGGAGGTCTCCTCGGGTGAGTGCGAGGCCTGCGGCGACGGCGATCATCTGGCATTCGAGGTCCTCGCGGTGGCACGACCCCGACAGCATCGCGTGCGTTATCCACGGGCTCGCTCGCCCCGGCAGGTGCCGCTGCGGGCGAGAGGTCATCGGGGACGGCATCGAGGCCAATCATGCCGGATCTCCCCGAACTGTGTCCTTCGGACGCCACAGGCTCGGGGACGAGCCCGGAGGATCCGACGACGGCCTTCGGGGGAAGGCATCCGGGCAATTCGGTGTCACCCGTTCTCCCGCTGCGTCTCGTGTGCCCGGGACGGAGCCGGGGTGACCGTCGTGGCCGATCTCGCCTGAAGCCCGAGCAGACGCGTCACCCGAAACGCCAAAGGAGCGCCATGACCGCCGAACGAAACCGCCAGGTCCTCCTCGCCTCTCGCCCGCAAGGCGAGCCGACGCCGGACGACTTCCGACTGGTCGAATCGGGCGTGCCCGAGCCCGGCCCCGGCCAGATGCTGCTGCGAACCGTCTACCTGTCGCTCGACCCGTACATGCGAGGCCGGATGAACGCCGGGCCATCCTACGCGCCGCCCGTCGAGGTCGGGGCGGTCATGGAAGGCGGCACGGTCTGCGAGGTCGTCGCGTCGAACCTCCCGGACTACGGGCGGGGCGACCTCGTGCTCGCGAACGCCGGGTGGCAGGAGTTCGCCCTCTCCGACGGGGACGGGGTGCGGGCGATCGACCCCGCGCACGGCCCCATCTCGTACGCGCTCGGGGTGCTGGGGATGCCGGGCTTCACCGCCTACACCGGCCTGCTGAACATCGGCCGGCCGAAGCCGGGCGAGACGCTGGTGGTGGCGGCGGCCTCCGGCGCGGTGGGCTCGGTGGTGGGGCAGATCGCCAAGATCAAGGGATGCCGGGTCGTCGGCATCGCCGGGGGCGAGCGGAAGTGCCGCCACGTCGAGGAGGAACTCGGCTTCGACGTCTGCCTCGACCATCGCCGGCCGGACCTGCCCGGACGACTGGAGGCCGCCTGCCCGGGCGGGATCGACATCTACTTCGAG
Source organism: Tautonia sp. JC769 (assembly GCF_040717455.1). Classification (NCBI taxonomy): domain Bacteria; kingdom Pseudomonadati; phylum Planctomycetota; class Planctomycetia; order Isosphaerales; family Isosphaeraceae; genus Tautonia; species Tautonia sp. JC769. Next base: position 125,337 of record NZ_JBFEFH010000018.1, on the reverse strand, counting down.
AACGTCGGCGGGGCGGTGTTCGAGGCGGTCTTGCCGCTGCTGAACCGGTTCGCCCGGGTGCCGGTCTGCGGCCTGATCGCCCACTACAACGCCGCCGAGTTGCCCGAGGGCCCGAATCGGGTCCCGCTGGCGATGCAGGCGATCCTGGTCAAGCGGCTGACCTTCCGGGGGTTCATCGTCTGGGACTTCGCCGATCAGTTCGACGCGTTCCGGTCGGAGATGGGCGGCTGGCTCCGCGAGGGGCGGGTCAAGTCTCGGGAGGACATCACGGAGGGGCTGGAGGACGCCCCCCGCGAGTTGATCGGGCTGCTCAAGGGCGAGAACTTCGGCAAGAAGATCATCCGAGTCGGCCCGGACCCGACGCAACACCGGTGAGCTGGATCCGACGGGGCGGGGCCTCCTCGTGCCGATCCGGTCCGGGCATGAGGTGTCAGCCCCGGCGCCGGTTGTCCTCGGGGAAGGGATACTCCATGTGCCGGGCGGTCGCCCGCGCCGCCGCCTCGCCGTGATGCCGGGCGACGACCCGGAGCGCCATGTCGATCCCCGCCGCGATGCCCGCCGAGGTGATGACCTCGCCCTCATCGACGACGTTCTCATCCCCCAGGACGGTGACATCCGGGAACGACTCCCGCATCCAGTCCAGGACCTTCCAGTGGGTCGTCGCCCTCCTGCCGTCGAGCAGCCCGGCCCGGCCCAGGAGCATCGACCCGGTGCAGACGGACGCCAGGAGCTCGAGCTGGCCGGCCCGCCCGGCGATCCAGTCAATCAGGGGCTCGTTCTTGATCTGATCCCGGACGCCCCAGCCGCCCGGGATCACGAGCACGTCGAGCGGCGGGCAGTCGCGCAGGCCGTGGTCGGGCACGACCTTCAGCCCCCCCGAGGCGACGACCGTGCCGGGCGCCTCGGCGACCAGGACGACCTCGTAGGGGGACGGCCCCTCCCGCCGGCGTCCTTCGTCGAGCCGGGCGACGGAGAAGACCTCGAAGGGGCCGGCGAAGTCGAGCACCTCGACCTCGGGGAAGACCAGGATGCCGACGCGGCGGCGGGTCATCGGGGGTGCTCCGTGTTGGGGGTCGAATCCGGGCCTCCCGGCCGCCTCGGCTCGCCCTCGCGCGGCGTCGCCGGCCTCCCGCCGGCGGATTCGTCGTCCTGCATGTGCCGCAGATGCCGGTCGACGGCCCTCCGGAGCAGGAGTGAGACGAGCCGGAGCAAGGGCCGGGCGGCCGCCGCCTTGGGATGCAAGCAGAACGACCGGACGACCCGGGTGGACTCTCCGGCGCGTTCGAACTGCCAGGTCTCGTCGAATCCGGTGGCCAGGCGGGACACCGGCGGCGAGAACCCTCCCATGCGGAGCCGGATCCGCCGGGGCGGGTCCCACTCCACGACCTCCTCGGTGTGGCTCGACCCGTCCGTGTTCGTCACCCGGATCACGGTGCCGACCACCTCGGGGTTCGTGGCCTCGAAGGCCGCCGCCCTGATCCCCGGCAGCGGCCCGTAGCCCTCGAAATCGGGCCAGCGGTCGAGGTCGAGGATGCGCCGGGCGATCTCCTCGGGGGGGATGCCAAGCCTCGCCTCGCATGAGAAGGTGATCGGCTTCAACTTGGGGGACTCCCGTCATGACGGTTGAGGGGCCGGTCGGGGCACCGGGCCGGGGATGGAGAGCCCCCCAAGGGGGCGCGATCGGGCCCGGCATCGGTGACGGGACGGCGCCGGCCCCGCCGGTGCCCGAGGATATCCGGAGGGATCTCCCCGGGCAACGACCGGCGGGCCGGGGCCCGTGCCCGGTCCGCCGGGCCGACTCCGATCACGGGGGAGGCCCATCCGGGGGGATGCGCGGGATGATCCAGCAGGAGTCGTGCGATCGCATGCCGATGCGTGGGTAGTAGGAGCGGGCCAGCGGCGCCGCCAGAAGGATCAGCGTCGTGTTCGTGCCCGCCGCCTCATGCGTCCGGCGGATCAGTTCCCTGCCGATGCCCCGGCGCTGATGGGCGACATCGACCGCCAGGTCGGACAGGTAGGTGCAATAGCTGAAGTCGGTGATCGCCCGCGAGACCCCGACGAGCAGCCCGCCCGCCCTGGCGGCGACGACGACGTCGGCGTTGCGGAGCATGCCCCGGATCGTCTCGGGCTCGCCGATCGGCCGGCGATCGGCCAGGGTGGAGCGGGCCAGCAGGTCGAGGAACTCCTCGGCCGCCAGGCCCGGCTCGAGGGCGTAGGCAATCTCCATCGCGTCGCTCCCATCACGCTCAGAGCCTCGGGTCCACCGGCTCGCTCTCCAGGGCCAGGACGCCGAAGACGCACTCGTGGACCCGGCGCAGCGGCTCATGGCGCACGAACCGCTCCAGCCCCTCGACCCCGAGGGCGAATTCCCCGATCGCCAGCGAACGCTTCCGGCCGAGTCCCCGGGACCGCAGCCGGCCCAGGTTCGCCTCGTCCGTGTAGTCCGGGCCGTAGATGATCCGCAGGTACTCCCGCCCCCGGCACTTCACGGCGGGCTGCGACAGGCCCCGCCGCCCCCGGTGGATGAACGACAGCGGCTTGACCACCATCCCCTCGCCCCCCCCGGCGGTCAACTCGGACCACCAGGCGACCCCCGACGCCTCGCTGGCAGGGTCGGTCACGTCCACGACCCGGTAGGAGGTCGCCAGCAGCAAATCCGGGTCGGCCCGGCAGGCCTCGGCCAGGGTCTCCATGTGCCAGAGGTGGTCCCTGTCGGTGTGGACCCGCCCCTCGGTGGCCAGCAGGTGGAACGGGGCCAGCTTCAGGCCGCTCAGCGATTCCACGGGCCAGCAATACTGGCGATAGGCGGCGACGAACCGGCCGACGTCCTGCTCGCGGCGGCGGTACGACGATCCGGAGACGCGGGCCTTCTCTTGCTCCTCGCCCTCCAACCGCCCGGCGGCCCGATCCAGGACGGCCACCGCCCGGGGCAGGGCCGCCGATCCCGCGGCCCCGACCGCCGCATACTGGGCCCGCAGGAGTTCCTGGGCCTTGGCCGACCAGGGCATCAGCTCGCAGTCCAGCAGCGCCCAGGTCGTGTCGAGACGGCCCCAGAGGTCGGCGGCGGTCAGGGCCGCCCGCACCCGGTCCAGGAACCGTCGCTCCAGGTCGGCGTCGTTGAAGAACCTCCGCCCCGTCCGGGTGGTGACGACGCCGAGTTCGCCGGTCGTGACGCCGAACCGCTCCCGGGCCGCCTCCTCGTCGCGGCAGGCAACCACGACCGCCCGGGACCCCATGTGCTTCTCCTCGCAGATGACCTGCGGGACGCCCTCGCTGCGGTAGTAGGCGAACGCCTCGGCGGGGTGCTCCAGCAGGCCCTCGGCCCGGCTGGTCTCGCAGGGCGACATGGTAGGCGGCAGGTAGATCAGCCACCTCGGATCGGCGGCGAACCGGCTCATCACCTCCAGGGCGGCGGCGGCATTCTCCTCCCGGATCGTGACCTTGCCGCGAAGGCGGGTCGGCACGATCCGCTTGCCCAGCACGTCCTCGGCGTCGAGCACCTCGTCGTGCGCCTGCTGGGCGGTGAGCGACGGGGCCTGGGCCTCGGCGGGCAGGAAGGGCCGGGCCGGCTCGCAGTAGGTGCGGGCGGCGGGGACGGAGACGAATTCCTTCTCCGGGTAGCGCAGGGCGGTCAGTTTGCCGCCGAAGACGCAGCCGGTGTCGATGTTGACCGTGCGGTTGAGCCACTGCGGCTCCGGGACCGGCGTGTGCCCGTAGACGACCATCGCCCGCCCTCGATACTCCGAGGCCCAGTCGAACCGCACGGGCAGGCCGAACTCGTCGGTCTCCCCCGTCGTCTCGCCGAAGAGGGCGAAGTCCCGGACCTTGCCCGAGCCGCGCCCCTGCATCTCCTCCTTCATCCCGGCGTGGGCGACGACGAGGTTGCCGTCGTCGAGGACGTAATGGCTGACCAGGCCGTCGAGGAAGTCGGCGAGTTCATCGCGGAGCGGGCCGCGCATCTCCTCCGGCACGGCCTCGATCTCCGCGAGCGTCTCGGCCAGGCCGTGGGTGATCTGGACGTTCTTGCCCTTCAGCTTGCGGACGAGCTTCATGTCGTGGTTGCCGGGCACGCAAAACGCCGACCCATGCCGGACCATGTTGCGGACGATCCGGACCGAGTCGAGGACGCGCGGGCCCCGGTCCACCAGGTCGCCGACGAAGACCGCCTTGCGACCCTCGGGGTGGGCGTAGACCAGGCCGCTGTCCAGAGTCGGGCCTCCGGGGATGGCCGCACAGGGTTCGTATCCCAGCGAGTTGAGCAGGGCCTCCAGTTCGTCGGCGCAGCCGTGGACGTCGCCGATCAGGTCGAACGGCCCGTGCTCGTCGCTCCTGTCGTTCCAGAGCGGCACCCGCTCGATCGTGGCGGCCTCGACCTCCTCGGGCGTGTCCAGCACGAAGACGTGGCGGAAGCCCTCCCTGCGGAGCCCACGAAACGAACGCCGCAGTTGCGACTTCTGGTTCCGGATGACGTGCGGGCCGAAGTCCCGATCCGGACGCGTCCGGTTCCGCTCCTGGCAGACCTTCTCTGGCAGGTCCAATACGATCGCCACCGGCAGGCAGTGGTATTGCCGTGCCAGTTCCACCAGCGGCTTGCGGGCCTCCGGCTGCACGTTGGTCGCGTCGACGACCGTCAGCTTCCCGAGGGCCAGCCGCTTCCCCGCGATGAAGCGGAGGACCTCGAACGCCTCTTTGGTGACCGCCTGGTCGTTCTCATCATCGGAGACCATGCCTCGGCAGGTGTCGGACGAGAGGATTTCCGTGGGCCTGAAGTGCCTGCGGGCGAACGAACTCTTGCCCGATCCGCTGGGGCCGACCAGGACGACGAGGCTCAGCTTGGGGATTTTGATTGGCATGATCGTGTCGGGTTCGCAATCTGATCAGATCGGCCACTTGGTCTTGAAGAGTTGCTGAAGCGTTGGGTTGGGCTCAATCGCCCGTTCGAGGGCGTGTCGAAAGAGCGAGGTGACCAGCCCGGCATCGTGAAGGTACGTCACGGGGATTCCGCCGGACTGCCCTGTCCGGCGGAAGAACGCCATCGCGTCCCGCTCGTAGACGCCCTCGTCCGATCCTCTCTCGATGAGCATTGAGAGCAAATCGGGGAACTCGAAGGTCCCGACGGGCGTTGGGGCGTGTTCGTTGATCCACTCCTTCAGGAATCGGAGGCAAGCCGATCCGTCCGCATGGATGTCAAGGCGCCAGGATTCCCAACTCAGGCTGATCTCGTCGATCGGCCACTGATTCTCTTCGAGGAATGCGATGGCCTCGTCGTGGTTCGCCGAGAACATGGTCATGCCCCAAAGTTCCGAGACGAGCACGCCTCGCCAAAGGAAGAAGTTGGATTCGCTCCCGTAGACGTAGGGGCCTTCCAGCCAGACGGGGACCGACGTATCCCGCTCCGATGCAAACCGTTCCCCCAGGCCATCGTCGCTGAGGCATATCCGAGCACCGCAGGAGAGTTCCTGCAACACGAATGTCACGAGCAACCGGGACAGGGACTCGCAAACGAGCCGCTCCCCGCTGAACACGCTCCCGTCCTCGTCCCACTGGTCACCGTTGGCCCAGACCGGCGGGTCTTCCCCCTCGGAGAGCGTCCGGCAGTCCCAGACTCCTTGATTCTCGTCCAGGAAGACGATCTTGCCGTCCTCCGCGTCCGTAATCGCGGCGAGCGGCCTGAGACTGTCCTGATGCGAGAATGCGGGGACCGCGAACTTCCCGATCGAACCTCGATTCTCTCGATGAGGCCACCGCCCGGCGAACTCGTAGAGCAGCGCCAGTGGCATCGGCAAGGGCCGTTCGCTCAAGGCTCGGGGCGACTCGCCGTAGGATGATTGACGCGGCCCGAGCCAGAACTCGACGAATTCACAGAGGGCGTCCATGCGGGCGCCAGGGGTCGCGGCGTCCCTCAATCCCAGGCGGTATGAGTCCACCATAGTTGCGGCCCTCCGGAAGTCACCTCACTCGGCCCTGCTCAATCCCGCTCGAACACCGCCATCTGCGTCGGCGGGCCGAGCGCCTCGTCCACCGGCCCGACCGGCAGGAACCGGACCCGATAGCCGTGCTGCCCGGCCACCCGCTCGGCCCAGTCCCGGAACTCTTGACGGGTCCACTCGAAGCGGTGGTCGGAATGCCGGAGCCGATCGGCCCCGACGCCCTCCCAGGTGACGTTGTACTCCCGATTGGGCGTGGTCAGCACGACGGCCCGGGGCCTGGCGAACTCGAAGACGGCCCGCTCGAAGGCCGAGAGCCGAGGGGGGTCGAGGTGCTCGACCACCTCGACCACGGCGGCGGCGTCGAACCCCTCCAGCCGACGATCCCGGTAGATGAGGGAACCGTGGATGAGCCTGATGCGGGCCGCCTGCCGCTCGGGCAGCCGGTCGAGTTTCAGGCGGTCGCGGGCGTTCTCCAGCGATCGGATCGACACGTCCATGCCGACGATTTCCTCGAACTGCTTGTCTTTGAGCAGTTCCCGGAGCAGCCGGCCCTCGCCGCAGCCGAGGTCGAGCACCCGCCTGGCCCCGCTCGCCCGCAAGGCCGCCAGGACGGCCCCGATCCGCTGCTCGTGCAGGCTCAGGGGGCGCTCCAGGGCGTCCTCGGCGCGGTCGGCGGGCCGCTCGTCCCCCTCGGGGCCGGCCTCCGCCGGCTGCTCCTCCTGGACCAGGCGGGCGAGGGCCTGGCGGTAGAGGCTCGGGCGGAACCGCAGGTAGCGCCGGGCGATCTCGTCCTTCTGCGGGTGCCTCGCCAGCCAGCCGCCCCCCTTCGCCAGCAGCTTCTCCAGCTCGTCCTCGCCGACGAAGTAGTGCTTCTGGCCGTCGAAGACGGGGATCAGGACGTACAGATGCGTCAGCAGGTCCGCGAGCGTCGTCTCCCCGGCGATCGTCACGGAGAAGTAAGGACTCTCGCCCCACTCGGGGAAGCGTTCGTCGAGCGGATGCCGCTCGGCCTCGACGGCGTAGCCGAGGGGCTCGAAGACCGCCCGGAGGAAGGCCTCGCCCCCCCGGACCGGCAGCACGTCGATGCGGGCCTCCAGCGGGATCGGGGCGGTCGCCAGGTCGGGGCGGTCCTTGCAGCGGCCCCCCAGGGCCGAGCCGAAGACCTGCGCGATCGCGACGCTCAGGAACGAGGAGGCCGTGTAGGGCCGGTCGTTGACATACTGGGCCAGCAGCGAGCCGCCCCCGCCGTCGCCCCCCCTGCCCCGGACGAGGCCCACCGGGTCGACGTCCAGCAGCAGGCAGGCGGCGCAGCGCCCATCGGACGCCTCGGGGTAGAAGACGTGCGCCTGGCCGAAGCTCAGGTCGTAGGACTGGAACCGGCCGGGGTGCTTGTGCAGCAGGTAGCCGAGGTCGGTGGCGGGCCGGTGGGTCGTCGTGATCGTCAGAAGCATCCCGTGCCCTCGCCTCGACCTCGATGGACCTGCCCGCTTCGGTGGGCTTGAGCATCCGGGGGGGACCGCACCCGCCGGGTTGGCTCACGACACCGGGGGCGGGCCCGGGGCCTCGCATCACGCGATGATCCCCGACGCCCCATGCCCCGTGCAAGGTCATGGCGTCGGGGCCTCGAACCGAGGCCCCGATCCCGGCGTCCGACCCCTCGGCGCGTCGGCCCTCCCGACGCCCCTGCAGGCCGGGCCCGTCGAGAGGACACCCGCCGTGGCAACTCGGTTCGGGACCGTCGGCCCGACCTCGGATGATCGACGGCCCGATCGCCGGGGCCGCGGTCTTGCCCCGCCGGGCCCCGGCCTTCATACTGCCCCGAGATGGCGCAACCGTCCTCAATGACACCGAAAGGCCGCCCCCATGACCCCGCTCAGCCTCTCCCTCCTCGCCCTCACCCTCGGGCTCGGCCCCGCCCTCGCCTGCCAGGCCGATCGGGGACTGACCCACCCGGATTTCCCCGCCGAGGGGTTCGAAGTCATCTTCGACGGCAGCGACCTCGACGCGATCGAGACGGAGGGGAACTGGCTGATCCGCCCCGACGGCTCGCTCGACCTCGTGCCCCGGCCGGGCGAGGAAGGGTGGGAACGTTACGGCTCCTACCTGTGGTTGCCCGGCGAATACCGCGACTTCGCGGTCGATTTCGAGTTCAAGTACGAGCCGGGCGGCAACTCCGGGCTCTACTTCCGGATCGGCGACGCGTCCGACGCCACCGCCCACGGGTGGGAGGTGCAGCTCCTGGATAACTACGGGCACGAGGGGCCGCTGACCCATCACGACATGGGCGGCGTCATCGCCACCTCCCCCCCGCTGGCCAACGCCTGCCTGGAGCCGGGCGAGTGGAACCGGATGACCGTCGAACTCGTCGGCACCCACCTGAAGGTCCTGCTCAACGGCACGCTCGTCCAGGACCTCGACCTGGAGGAGAAGAAGCCCGCCGACAAGGAACTCGCCGACGCGGGCCGGATCGCGATCCAGGACCACGGGCAGCCCTTCTCGGTCCGGAAGATCCAGGTGAAGCGGCTCGATTGATCAGGCGTCGGCGGGCGGCATCCGATCGGGCCGATCGCCTCGCCGCCCGAGACTGGTCCTGTTTCCCGAGGATGGTGTCCCGACTGAGCCCGGCCTGGGCACCTCCGAGGATGAGGAACTCGAACCCGCGGGGGTCGTCGCGGACGGGCGGGCCCCACTCCTCGTCGTGGTCGCGGACCGCCGGGTCGTTCCCGGCCCAGCCGCATCCCCTCGCGTCCATGTGAATCACCCCCTCGGCCTTCGGCTTCGCCGGCCGAGCCATCTGCGATCCCTCGCCGCATGCCTGGCCCATGCCGGCGAAGGGCAGCCCTGCCCGGTGCCCCGGTCTTCCGCCACGGCGGATCTGGCGTTGTACCCGGTCGTCCTGGGGCACGGGTTCCGGAGGCTGATTCCGTTCTGACGCGCGCTCGGGCGAATCCATCGACATCGCTTCGCTGGTCGCGGCGACGAGGATGCTCGTGCCCGCGGTCCTCCGAGGTCGCGGCCCGGCCAGGACGCCGCCCGGAGTGCTCGACCACGAACCCGGCCCGTCAATGCGTGACTCCCAGGAGATCATTGCGATGCCCCGACGGATGGATCACCCGCTTCGAGTCGTCAAACTTGTCCTCGTCCTCGGCCCCTTCACGCTGCCAGCCCAGGCCGACGCCGAGGAAGGACCTGCTCCCTACCCCCCGACCTCGTGCTACGAGGTCCGGGACATCGAGGGCTGGACCGTGCTCGTCCACGAGGGCTTCCTGGGCGACCATCCCGAACTGGCCGGCCGGACGCTGGAACTGCTCCGCGTCCAGCTTTATCAGATCGTCCGTCGGGTGCCCGCCGAGGCCGTCGAGACGCTCCGGCTCATCCGGATCTGGGTCGAGGAGGACGAGCCGAACCACCCGTGCATGGCCTACCATCCCGACGCCCGATGGCTCCGCGAGCACGGCATGAACCCGGAGAAGGCCGGGTGCGTCGAGGTCGCGGATGCCCGCAACTTCCTCGACTGGACGCTGGCCCAGCCCTGGATGGTGCTCCACGAACTGGCCCACGGCTACCACCACCGGTTCCTCGACGGCGGCTTCGAGAACGCCGCGATCAAGGGCGCCTTCGAGCGGGCCGGGGAGGAGGGGCGCTACGACTCGGTGCTCCACATCAACGGCAAGGACGAGCGGGCCTATGCCCTGGTCAACCCGATGGAATACTTCGCCGAGGCGACCGAGGCGTTCTTCGGCACCAACGACTTCTACCCGTTCGTCCGCTCGGAACTGAGGCGGCACGACCCCGAGATGGAGGAACTGCTCGAACGGCTCTGGATGATGCCCGGCCGATCGGCCCGATGATCCGACTCCTCCCCTCCCCGAGGGCGCCCGGATGCCCCCGCCGTCGCGGGCGGGACCGAGCGCCCGGAGGCCGACTCAGCCCTTGCCCAGGACCAGCGTCACCAGCAGCGAGGCGTCCTCGATCCCTCGCAGGGCGTGCGGCTCGCCGGCCTCCAGATGGAGCATCCGGCCCGCCTCCAGCTCCCGCTCCTCGCCCAGGGCCGAGAAGGCGAACCGGCCTTCGAGGCAATGAACGGTGATCGGGCCGGGGACGCGGTGCTCGGCGATCGCCTTGCCCGCCGGGAGCACCAGCCGCAGCACCTCCAGGTGTTCGGCCTTGACCAGGGTCGTGGTCCTGGCGTCGGCCAGCGCCGGGCCCAGGGGCCGCACGTCGATCACCTCTCCGGATTTCGCATGGTTCAGGGCCATCGGGGGATCCTCCTCACGGCTCGGGCCGGGTCGGACGGATGTCGAGCTGACGCCCCGGACTCCCGACCCACGGGCAACTCCCCAGGATACCCGCCTTTAATCGGACGAGAAAGTCCGATTTTACGCGAACTCGGCCCGCTCCTCCGGGACGTGTCGAACTGGTGCGGACGAGCCGGGCGGGAGGCGATCGGGCCCGTCCGCCCTCAGGTCGACCCGCCGGCGAGCCTCGCCGCCTCGGCATCGATCATGTCGGGCTCGCCGATCTTCGCGATCAGCTGGTCGGTGCTGGTCGGGTCGACGACCCGGCAGCTCTCGGTCAGGCTCGCGGCCAGCTCGCGCAACTGGTCCCGCCAGTCGGAGGGGGAGGAGGTGGGGCCGGAGTCGACGTCGAGGGCGCAGGCCCGTTCGAACTCGCCGCAGAGCATGATCATCCGCTGGACGTGGCGGAAGACGATCCCCTCCTGCTTGGTCAGGTCGACGCTCGTCACGAACTTGTTGAAGTTCCCGTCGTAGGCGATCAGCTCCCCGACGCACCAGATCGGGTGCGAGTGGACGTCGGCGATGTCGGGGTAGCGGTGGTCGAAGTAGAGCCGGAGCTTCTCCGCCAGGCTCGGTGGCCGCTTCTCCCACTCGGGCCGGTCGTCCTCCTCCTCCTCGTCTTCCTCGACCTGCGCGGCCATGAGCCCGCGCTGGATCAGCTCGGCGTCGAGGAACGAGCCGGCCAGGGCGCCCGACTCCAGCAGCCTGAGCGGGACCCGGAGCCGCTTCCGGACCGGGCCGGGCATCTCCAGGGTGCTCTCCATCGCCTGCACGCGCTCGTCGGCGTCGGCCCCGGGCAGGAGCCCCGTCAGGAAGGCGCCGTAGAGGGGGTGGATGCTCCGGAACGCCAGCAGCTTCCCCAGCGAGGGCATCGGCCGGGCCAGGGTCGGCGTGTAGGGCGTCGGGGGCTGGCCGGGCTCCGGGGGGGGCGGGGGCTCGGGGTCGAGGGTCACGAACCCGCCGTCGTGCAGCGCCAGCAGCATCTGGTCGAGCGCCTTCTCGCCCGCGGCGATCCGCGGGTCGTCCATCAGCCGCTTGCGGACCGCGGCGCGGATGCCCTCGACCTCCGGCGAGACCTCGAGCAGGTACGCCAGCAGCCGCCAGGGGAGCGGCCCCTTGCTGTAGAGCTTGCCGGGCGGGGCGGCCTGGAGCTGGTTGAAGTGCCCCTCGACCCAGTACTGCTCGGTCTCGCGTCGCCTCGGCCGCTTCTTCTTGAGGGCCTTCTTCGCCTTCAACAGGCCCGGGTCTCGGGTGTCGTCGGGGATGGCGTCGTACTTCACCCGCCACCGCTCGATGTCGACGTCGTCGGGGTGGGCCATGGCGTAGACGAAGCCCCGGTCGTCGAACTGCGGGCGGCCGGCCCGGCCGAAGATCTGGTGGGCGATGCTGGAGCCGACCAGCTTCTTCGCCCCGAAGGGGCCCTTGACCAGCGACGAGAGGACGACCGAGCGCGCCGGCAGGTTGATGCCGGCCGCCAGCGTCTCGGTGCAGACGACGACCGGGAGGAGCTTGCGCTGGAAGAGGTCCTCGACGGCCAGGCGATACTTCGGCAGGAGCCCCGCGTGGTGGACGCCGACCCCCCGGTGGAGCAATCGCTTGAGCTTCGGGCCGGCCCCCTGGCCCAGGTCGATCGCGTTGACCCGGTCGTGCAGCTCCTTCTTCTGCGCGTCGGAGATGTTGAGGTCCTTGCCCATCACGTTCTCGGCGACGCTCCAGCACTCCTCGCGGTCGAAGCAGAAGACCAGGGCGGGGGTCCGGCGTCCTTGCTCGTCGCCGGCCGCCATCGCGACGAGCTGCTCGTTGAGGAACAGGTCGGGCACCCATTCGTAGGTCAGCGGCACCCGGCGTTCCGTGCCCTCGACGACCGCGATCCTGCGGTCGTGCTGCCTCGCCAGCCAGTTGACGAACTCGGCCGAGTTGCCGACCGTCGCCGAGAGCAGGAGCAGGCGGACGTGGCTCGGCAGCATGCCGAGCGACAGCTCCCAGACGATCCCGCGCTGGATCTCGGCGAAGTTGTGGAACTCGTCCATGACGCAGGCCGTCACGCCGGAGAAGTCGAACCGGTTGAGCAAGCGGTTCAGGAGGATCTCGGCCACGACGACGAGCACCGGGGCCTCGGGGTTGACCTTGCGGCTGCCGGTGACCATCCCCACGTCCTCGCGGCGGAACCCCCACTCGACGGCGCGGTCCTGCATCTCCTGGAATTTCTGCTCGGTCAGCGCGATCAAAGGGGTCGTGTAGTAGGCCTGCTTGCCCGTATGGAGCGCCTCGAAGAGGGCCGCCTCGGCGATCAGGGTCTTGCCCGTGCCGGTCGGGGCGCAGACGAGGACCCCCTGCTCGGACTCGAACCAGGCCTCCAGCGCGGCGTCCTGGACGGGGTAGGGTTCGTAGGGCAACTGGTCCACATACCGCACGTACAACTCGTCTCGCGTCGGAATCTCCAACGGCATCGGCCGCAATCTCCCGGGCTGGTGGGCGGGGACTCCATCGGGCTCCCCCCTCGCTTGGGTCGGACATGATCCTGCCCCGCGCACTGCCCGGGAGAACCGGACCGGACGCCGAGCCCCGGGTCGACCCCTCACGCGAGGCTCCCCCCCAGTGTGACCGCCGACGCGTTCTCACGCAAACCCGGTCGCGCCGAGACGAGGCGAGCGAGGGCTCAAGCCCGAGGCGCCCTCACCCGGCCGGACGGCGCCTCGGCCCGCTCCTCGGACGTCCCCACGCATGACGATCGCGGGGTTCACGGTCGTCCGCGGACACCCCGCCGGTGGTCGACCTCGGATCGATCCCGGGCCGGGGCGGAGCCGACGCGGGCGAGGGGGCTCCGCCGACGCCGCGCCGGGGCACGCTCGATCGCGGCGAGAGCCGCCCGGGGATTGCTCGATGCCCGCCCCGTTGCGCGACGCCATCGTCCGGGTTGATCGTCGCGGAACGGACCGGCCCCCCCGAGCCTCCTCCCTCGGCCCCGATCGAATCTCCGACCCCCGGCCGTCACCCGATCCGCCTTCGGATCGTCGAGCCGGCGAGATCAAGCGCCCCGACCAGGATCATCGAGGCGCCGGCGACGGGCATGAGGGCCCCGGCCGCGACCAGCACGGCCCATCCCCAACGGGGCAGGCTGCGGGGCGGCGGCCGGCGAGGGAACCCGGATCGGCCCCGGGGGCGTCGCACCCACCACATCCAGACGCCCGTCGCCGAGAGGCCGAAGAGGGCCAGGCTGGCGACGAGGGCGAGGATCTTGGTCGGGGTCCCGAAGATCTTCCCCATGTGGATGGACACCGCCCAGAGTCGGACGCGGTACAGCAGCGGCAGCTCGGCCGCGTCGACCACCTCGATCGCCCGGGCCGAGTACCGGTCGACGCTGACCATCCGATAGGTGTTCTTGTCGTCGTCCCGGATCAGCCAGGCCTTGTGGGCGACGTCGGGCGAGGGGGACAGGGCCAGCGTCGCCTCGTCCCCCGGCCGGATGTGCTCCAGGACCGTCGCGACCAGTCGGTCGAGCGAGGCGGGCGGGGCGCCGGGCGTCGGGGGGGCGGACGGCGCGTCCGAGAACCAGGCCGGCGCCCAGTGCCCGGCCTTCTGGACGGTCGTGTTGAAGCCCGTCCCCCAGACGGCCGAGAAGAACAGGCCCGTGCCCGCCGCGATGGCCGTCGCGGGGACGAGATAGGCGCCCGCGACGGCGTGCCAGTCCCGGAGCACGGCGTAGGGCTTCCCCCGCAGCCGGGGGGCCCAGACGCCGACGTTCGACTTGCCCCTCGGCCACCAGAGGAAGACGCCCGTCGCCAGCAGGATGAGTCCCCAGCTCGTGGCCAGCTCGCCGAGGACCCGCCCTTTCGTCCCCATCATCAGCGATCGGTGCAGCGAGAGGACGGCCGCGAAGAAGTCCTCCTCGTCGATCCGGGACCCGAGCACCTCGCCCGTGTAGGGGTCGAGGAAGACCCGGCGGTGCCGGTGCTCGGCCCCGTGGTCGCCGCCCCCGCCTTGCTCGGCCACGAAGGCGACGGACCGATCGGGCTCTCCGGTGAAGGCGACCGCGTCGAACCGGTCGGCCCCCAGGGCCCGCGCGGCGATCTCCTGCAGGGCGTCGTAGCCGAGCCGGCCCGCCTGCGGTTCGACCACCAGCAGCGGGCGGTCTCGCCAGGCGGCCAGCTCGGTGCGGAAGACGTAGAGGGCGCCGGTGAGGGTGATCACCCAGAGGATCGGGGCGGTGATCAGGCCGGCATAGAAGTGCCACCGCCAGACGACCGCGTACAGCCGGCCCGCCGCCGAGGTCGGGGCCGGCCTCGGATCGGCCGTCGCCCACTCGGCGGGAGGATCGGGCGGGGCATCCCCCGCGAGGGTGGCCGGGGCGACTTCGGGAGAAACTTCGGACATGGGATGGACTCGTTGCTGCGACGATGGCCGAGGGAGGGACCGGATTCCCCCGTTGCCGTTGCGGTTGATCGGGCGGACGGTCTGCGGGGCACCCCGGCGATCACTCCCCGCCGATCGCGAGGCGGGCGGCGCGGCCGGCCGCCGGGAGGAGGACGGACCCGTGCGTCTCCCCGTCGAATTCGAGGAACGTCACGCCCAGGCCCTCGACCCGGGGGGCCGCCAGCCGCGCCGCGAGCTCCTCCGGGGTCCCCGCCGACCGGCGACGCGCCTGGGTCCCCGCCCCCTCCCCGGAGAGCCCCGGCCCCGACGCCTGCTCCAGCTCCCCGACGGTGACCATCAGGCGGGCCTCGACCCGCTCGCCGGCGTGTTCCTTCGCGAAGGCGTCCGCCTCGGCCAGGATGCGGCCGTCGTCCCACCAGACCGACGGGCTGGAGGCGATGTAAGCCTGGAACGAGCCCGGCTTGCGGAACAGGGCGTGCAGGACGAACAGGCCCCCGAACGAATGGCCGAAGAGCGCCTGCCGGCCGCGATCGATCCTGTACCTCCGCTCGATCACCGGCTTGAGCTCGCCTTCGATGAATTCGAGGAACTGGTCATCCCCTCCGGAGGGATAGCGGGGGAACCCCTCCGGGGGCGGGCCCGACGCGAGCGGGGTGAGGTCGAAGGCCCGGCGATCGAGCTGGACCGCCCGGTCGTCGCTCGGGTAGCCGATGCCGACGACCACGGCCCCGAGCCCCTCCCGCGATTGCCGACGGGCCGCGGCCAGGAGCACCGGGAAATCGCCGTTGCCGTCCGTCAGGTAGATGACCGGCGAGCCCGGCCCGGGGACTTCCCCCGTCGGCCCGGCGACGAAGATGCGGTACTCCAGCCCGGACTCCGACCGGAGGTCGAACTGCTCGGTCCCCGGGATCGTCACCGGGGGCCCCAGGGGCCCGACGACGTCGGCATCCGACGCGGGAGGGACGCCGACCGGCCCCGGGGGCCCGGCCGATTCTTGCGGCTCCGGCGCCCGGGCAAGCGTGACCGCGGCCGCGAGCGCGAGGGTCGTCGAAATCGCCATGGGGACGCAAAAGGACGGAATGTGCATGAATGTTTCTCGGGGTCGATCCGGCGAGGCGAACCCCGGCGTCCGCCGGCGACCGCCGGCATCCGGGGTCGGGCATGCCCCGGCGCCGGGCGATTCGCCCGATCGGGGCGGCTCGGCATCGCGGGCTCGGCGGCGGGGCGGGCACTCGCGTGCCGGTGTCGGGGCCGCGGTCGCTCACTCGTTGCTGATCGTGGCGACCTCGCCCCCCTGGCGGGTCCAGGACGCGTGCCAGACCCTCCGGTCGACCGTGTCCTTGACGAACCGGACGCTGCCGTCGGCCAGGCAGGCATTCACCCCGCCGCTGTGCCAGCTCCGCGCGGCGGTGATCTTCGAGGAACCCCGGATCAGGTCCGGGACCTTCATGTTCGGGGTGAGCCGGCCGTTGAGCAGCGGACCGGTCGGGATGCTGCCGCGGAGCCAGTTGTGCTGCCGGGTGCCGTCCCAACCGGTGACGAGGGAGCTGATCGCGGCGAACCCGCCCGACTCCGCACGCTCCGCATCCGCCTGGGTCACCGAGGAGGTCGAGGCCCGGTACAGGCGGAAGTCCGGCGGCCCCGACGTCGAGGGCGGCGAGCCGCCGGGGCCGATGATCGACTCGGTGAAGACCAGCGTGTTGCTCGTCCCGTCGCGGAGGGAGGCGAAGCGGATCCTCGCGTCGACCCAGCAGAGCCCGTCGTTCGGCGTCCCGATGCCGGGGTGGAAGGCGCCGTCCAGGCCGCTCCCCGAATTCATCGCGTAGTTGCTCCCGGAGATCGGCATGACGGCGCCCGAGGGCATGGCCAGGTCGTGGACCGGCTCGCCCGAATCGCTCGGGCACAGGAACGTCTCCACGGGCACCCCGGCGACGGTCAGCAGCGCCGCCGGGATGTCGTTCAACGCCGGGTGGCCCATGTAGATCTCGAAGTTGAGCGCATCCTGGAGGTTGCCCTGCTCGATGAACGGGAGCAGCCGGGCCAGCGGCGAATAGTCGCTCGGGTAGCTGTTCGGCATCGAGAAGCCGTTGTTGGGGAACGTGTCGAACGACGACGCGTAGTTGTGCAGCGCCAGGCCGAGCTGCTTCAGGTTGTTGGTGCACTGCGCGCGTCGGGCCGCCTCTCGAGCGGCCTGGACGGCGGGCAACAGCAACGCGATCAGCACGCCGATGATCGCGATGACCACCAGCAACTCGATGAGCGTGAACGCCGGGCGGGGGGATCGGGGCTTCATGGGGATCTTCAGGCAAGGGATGGGGGGCCTCGCGGCAGGACCAGGCCGAGAGGGAGGCGGGAGGCAAGAGGAACTGAGACTCAGTTTCAGTGTTGTGCGGCGATGGTAGGCGATCCCCGGGCCCTCTGTCAACGGCCGGGTCCGGGGATCGCCCGATTGGTTCCGGGCGTCGGCTCAACGGGCGGCCAGCGCCATCAGTGCGTACGAGGTGACGATGTTCGGGTCGCCCTCCATGTAGCGGTCGTCGGCGTTGACCCAGGCGCCGCTCTCCTGCTGTCGGGGGCCCAGGGCATCGACCAGCTCGGCCTTCCAGTCGTGCACCGTGCCCCCGGCGTCGGTGAAGGTGGCCTCGCCTCGGGCGGCCATGGCCCGGGCGAACATCAGGTAGTAGTAATACAGGCCGCGCTGGCCCGAGCCGGGGTTCTCCTCCAGGGTGTAGTTGCGGGCGATGTAGTCGAGGGCGGCCTTCACGCGGATATCGTCCTCCTCGAGGCCGGCGTAGATCATGCTCTTGAACCCCGCGTAGGTCATCCCGGCGGCCGACCGGATGCCGCCGCCCAGCGCCTCGCGGTCGGCGGCGGCCTCGGCTCGGGCGCGGGCGGCCTCCCCCTCGCGGCCTCGGCCGGCGCGGCCGGGGGGCGGGGCGACGGCCCCGGCGGTGTAGATGAAGCCGCCGTCGTTGACCTTGTCGGCGTAGGGCTGGTCGTTGAACTCGCTGTCGAGGTTCTGGCAGCGCGAGACGAAGATCAGCGCCTTCCGCAACGCCGGGTCGTCGGGCGGCAGGCCGCTGTCGTGCAACGCCTCCATCATGAACGAGGTGTTCGACAGGTCGGGGCGGCTGTCGCCGCCGCCGTAGCCGAGGCCCCCGTAATACGGATCGTCCGGAGACTTGCCCTCGCCCTCGTCGTACTGCGAGCCCTTGAGGAAGGCCTGGCAGCCCTCGACCACCGCGTCGTACCGGCCCGCCCTGTTGGCCTCGTGGAAGGCCATCAGGGCGACCGAGGTCGAATAGACCGAATGCGGCGCCCCGGCGAGCCCGCCCTCCGGGTCGACGTACCGCTCGAGATAGGCCAACCCTCGGGCGATCATCGGGTCGTCGACGACGACCCTGCCGGAGCGCAGCAGGGCCGTGACGGCCAGCGCCGAGATCCCCGGCTCGTTGCGGTCGCCCGACCAGCTGCCGTCCTCCCCCTGCCGCTGGCGGAGGAAGGCCACCCCCTTGTTGATCAAGGCGGCGGGGTCGGCGTCCCGTCGGCCCAGCGCCGCGGCGGGCCGGGCGTGGAAGGCGGCCAGGCCGGCCGCACCGAGTCCGAGTCCGAGTCCGAGGAAGGTCCGTCGTGTCGCGTTCATCGTCTGGGTCATCCTGTCGAGGGGAAAGGGACGTGAGGGAAGTCGGAGACGCGATCGGCCGAGGCGGGGTCATGCCGCGCCCCGGCCGGCCTTGAGGAGCGCGAGCGGCTCGGACCGCCCGGCGGCGATCGCCGGCCAGGCCGCCGCCAGCAGGCAGAGCCCCAGCGTGGTCGCCAGGCCCAGGGCGATCCTCGCCCAGGGGAGGACCAGCGGCGTGCTCATCCCGCCGAATCGGTGGATGGAGGGGGCCATCCCGGTGCCGCACCAGCCGGCCATCACGCCGAAGGCCAGGCCCAGCGCGCCGACGACCAGGCCGATCAGGATCGACTCGGCGAGGATCAGGCGGATCAGGCCGCCCCGGGTCGTCCCCGTCGCCCGGAGGACGCCCAGCTCCCAACGCCGGGCCCGGACCGAGGAGACGATCGTGTTGACCACCGCCAGCGACGTGATCAGCAGGGTGACGAGCGGCAGTTGGCTCATCCCCCAGATCATGTCGTCGGCCCGGTCGGAGATGCCGGCCCGCACCGCCCCGGCGGCGGTGAGACGGGCGTAGGGGCGCCGGCTGGTCACCTCGCCGACGCCGGCGACATGGAAGGTCGTCTCGCCGTGCTGCTCGGCGATCCGCTGCATCTCGGCCTCGACCTGCTCGGGAGAGGCCGAGCCGTCCGCCTCAAGCCAGAAGAAATTGACCCGGTCGACCCGGAAGTCGCGGCGGACGTCGGCGATCGGGGCGAAGACGAGGGCGGCGGTGCGGGTCGACCGGCGGCGGAGGCCGGTCATCTTGGTCATCCAGTGCCAGCCGGGCAGCGAGACGGCGCCGACGATCTCGTAGCCGACGACCGCGCCGGGCGGCCCCCCGGGCGGGACCAGTTCGAGGGTGTCCCCCGGCGCCATGCCGGTCGAGTCGAGGAAGTGGTCGGGGACCAGGCAGGCCCCGCCGGCTTCCAGCTTCGTCAGGGCCGAGGCGCGATCGCCGTCGGTGAACTCGGCGGCGATCATCGGGTCGTCGCCGCCGAAGGCGAGGGCCGGGTCGAGGCCGATCAGCACGACGTTGTCCTGCGCCAGGATCGAGTTGCCCGGCCCCTCGACCCGATCGACCAGGCCGGGCTGCTCCACGGCCATCGGCAGGCAGCGCCCGGGGGTCACGCCGTCGGCCTGCCCGACGCGGCCGACCTGCTCATCCGGCAGGCCCGAGGGCTCGAACCCGACGAGCAGCTCGGGCACCCAGTCGCCCGGGGTGTACGGGACGAGCATCGAGTAGCCCCACGTCTGGGTGGCGACGTAGAGGCCCAGGCCGACGGTCAGCGCGACCGTCGTGCCGAGCGTCCGCCAGAGGTTCGCCGAGAGGATCGAGGCCAGCAGCCTCGGCGGCAGCCCGAGCAGCCGGGCCACCGCAGGGCCGGCCGCCCCCTCGACGAGCACGATGGCCGCCGGCGCCAGCAGGACGAAGCCCAGCACCATGCCGGGGTAGCCGACCAGGGCGTAGGCCCAGGCCCGGGCCGAGTCGCCCATCGGCAGGACATGGGTGAGCACCGGGTTGATCGCCAGCAGGGCCAGGCCCGCCAGGCCCGCGGGGACGCCCCATCGCGACGGAGGCACGGCCCGCGGCGGCGTCATCGCGTCCAGCGGCATGACGCGAGCCGCCCGCCAGGCCGGGAGCACGGCCGCCGCCAGGGCGCCGCCGACGGCCGCCGCGGCCGTCAGACCGACGCACCAGGGGCCGAGGGCCGCCCCGTCGGGGAACAGGCCGGGCGTGGCCCGGGAGACGACGGCCAGCAGGCCCCGCCCGGCCGCCAGGCCGCCCGCCCAGCCGAGCACCGCCAGCGCGAGCCCCTCGAGCACGACCATCCCGGCCACCTGGCCCCGAGTCATCCCCACGGCCCGGAGGACGGCCAGCTCCCGGCCCCGCTCGCTCACGCCCATGCTCAGGGTCGTGAAGATGATGAACAGGGCCGCCATCAGGGCGATCCCGGTGGCCGAGTACGCCAGGGCCCGGCTGCCCGACCGCGACAGCCCCGCGGCCATCCGCCCCCGGATCGCCCCGAGGTCGGCGACGGCGGCCGGGACTCCCAGGCCCGAGAGCCTCCCGGACAAGGCCTCGCCATACGACGCCGGGTCGATGCCACCCTCCAGCGCGAGGTTGATCCGGGTAATCTTCGCGGGGTGCCCGTCGATCTCCTCGGCCATCGCCAGCGGGACGAACAGGCCGGACTGGGCGTCGGCCCCGCCGCCCGGGCCGGCGCCGCCGGATCGGGGCTGCTCGACGACCCCGACGAGCGTGACCGTCCACTCGCCGACCTCGGAGACGACCGAGACCTCGTCGCCCGCGCCGACGCCCAGCCCCTCGGCGAAATCGGCACTCAGGACCCCCTCGGCGCGCCCACCGGCGGCCGGGTCGATCCAACGGCCCGCGACCATCTCGTACGGCGGCTCGGCGGCGTCGGTGCCGATCAGCGGGGGATCGAGGGGCGGCATGCCGTGGACCGGGGGCCGGTCGTCCCGGAAGAGCCTGGCCATGGGCCCCGCGCCCGCGTCCGGCCCCGGCGCCGCCCGTCCGACCGAGACGCGCGACCGGGTCGTCAGGTTCGCCTCGGCGACCCGATCGTCCTCCTTGAGCGCCGCGACCAGGTCGGGTGGCAGCCCGACGGCGGCGGGCCCGCCGGGACGGCGACCGCCCCCGGGCCCGCCGCCGTCGGCCGAGACCACCAGGTCGAACCGCCCGAGGGCCTCGGCCGCCTCCTCGTCGATCGATCGGGCGATCAGGGCGTCGTACCCGCTCACGACCCAGACCACGATGCAAGAGGAGGCGATCACGGCCAGGGCCGTCAATGCCGTCCGGGCGGGCCGGAGCGCGATGTTCGCCAGGAGGAGCCTGAGCATCGGCCTCACGACGCCACCCCCTCGGCCGCCGCCGAGACGCTGACGATGTCCTGATAATGCGCCGCCAGCGCGTGGGAGTCGCGGAACCCGGAGGTGGCGAACTCGGAGAGGATGCGGCCGTCTTTGACCACCGCGACCCGGCCCGCCCAGGCGGCCACGGTCGGCTCGTGCGTCACGACGACGATCGTGCGGCGCTGCTCGTTGCAGAGCTCCTGCAGGAGGCGGCAGATCTCCTGGCCGGTGGCCGAGTCGAGGCTCCCGGTCGGCTCGTCGGCCAGGACCACGGCCGGGTCGGCGATCAGGGCCCGGGCGATCGCCACGCGCTGCTGCTCCCCCCCGCTCAGGGCGTCGGGCCGGTGGCGGCGACGCCCGGCGATGCCGAGGCGGGCCAGGAGCGATTCCAGCCGATCGGCGACCTCGGAATCGTCCCGGCCGTCGGCGACGACGGGCAGGGTGATGTTCTCCTCGGCCGTCAGGGCGGGGATCAGGTTGAACGCCTGGAAGACGAGGCCGATGTTCCTCCTGCGGAAGAGGGTCAATGCGCGGTCGGAGAGGGCCGAGAGGTCGGTCCCCCGGATGGTCACGCTCCCTTCGTCCGGCGGGGCGAGGCCGGCCATCAGGTGCAGCAGGGTGCTCTTGCCCGAGCCGCTGGCCCCCATCACCGCCAGGAATTCACCCGGCCCGACCGCCAGCGAGGCCCCCTTCAGGGCCTCGACCGTCGATGTCCCCTGGCGAAATCGCTTGGTCAGGCCCTCCGCGACCAGGGGCAAGGCCGACCTTTCCGTCTCTGTCGCTTCGCTCACGGATGCTCCTTCTCTCGGGACCGGACCCGGACCCCCGGGCCCGGGAGGCCGCCGCCGGGGCGGGGACCGGCCGCCCGACGGCGTCGGGGCCCCATCGGGGCGCCAGGACATGCCGGCGCATGGGACGAGGCCTGCTCTGCGGGAGGCGTCCGACCTTTGCACACGGCGGGCCGTCGGGGCGGTCGGCGTCGAGCACCCGCCCTCACGACGTCGATCTCGATCCGGCCCGACGAGCCACGGTCGGCCGGAGTCCGGCGGTCGGCCGGACGACGACCAGCCGAAGATTCGGCACAACCCCAGATGACGTCGAGGCTTCCACGGCCGAGGGGCCGCCCGCCCGTCGCCGCTGACGCGGGTCGGCCTCAGTCCATCCCGACTCTCAGCGGATCGGGGGCCCGCCCCGCCCTCCGACGCCCCTCGCCGGTATCCCGCGGACATTTCGACGCCGGGAGCGGCGGAAATTTCGTCGCCCCCCGGCCGCCCCTGGCCGGTACGACTCCCCCGCCATGACCGACCCGGCCAGCCCGGCCCGCCGGGGGGCTACGCGCCCGAACGTCATCCCGGCCTACGACACGTCATACTTGTTGAGCTTCTGGCGGAGCGTCGCCCGGTGGATACCGAGTACCTGGGCGGCCCGGGCCCGGTTGCCCCGGCACGCCCCCAGGACGGCCCGGAGCACGGGGGGCTCGGCCAGCTCCAGGAGCCGCTCGTAGAGGGCCGACTCGCCCGGCTCGTCGAGGAGCCGGGCCGCCTGCTGGCCGGCCCATTCGGCGAGCAGCGGCTCGATCGCTCCCGCCGCCGGGGTCGACGCCCGCCCCGGGCCGCCGGAAGGCGACGGGAGGTGCTCCGGCCGGATCGGCTGGCCCCGCGAGACGATCGCCGCGTGCTCGACCGCGTTGCGCAGCTCGCGGATGTTCCCGGCCCAGGGGCGCGAGCGCAGCTCGTCCAGGGCCTCCCCGGTGAAGCGGAGATCGGCGGCGCCCGAGACCCGGGACATCCCGAGGAAATGCCCGGCCAGGGACGGGATGTCCCCCCGACGCTCGCGGAGCGGCGGCAGGTGCAGGTGGAAGACGCTCAGGCGGAAGAACAGGTCCTCGCGGAACCGGCCGGCCGCCATGAGCTCGCCGAGCGGGCGGTTCGTCGCGGCGATCACCCGGAGGTCCGTCGACCGGGGCCGAGCGTCGCCGACGGGCGTCACCTCGCGATGCTCGATCGCCCGCAGCAGCTTCACCTGGAGGTCCATCGGCACGTCGCCGATCTCGTCCAGCAGGACCGTCCCGCCCGAGCCCAGTTCCAGCAGCCCCTTGCGGTCGTGGTCGGCGCCGGTGAACGACCCCTTCAGGTGGCCGAACAGCTCCCGCTCCACCAGGCCCGGGCTCAGCGCCGCCAGGCAGATCGGGAGGAAGGGGCCGGCCCGCCGGGGGCTGTGCCGGTGGATGGCCCGCGCGACCAGCTCCTTGCCCGTCCCGCTCTCCCCCGTGATCAGGACCGGCACCTCCGTCGGGGCGACCAGGGCGATGCTCCTGAAGAGATCCTGCATCGCGGGCGACGTGCCGATGAGCGCCTCGGCGTCGCCGGGGGCCTCCGCCCCGGCGGGCCTCCCGTCGGCCCGAGGCAACTCCAGGGCCCGCCGGACGACGTCCGCGGCCCGGTCCAGGTCGAACGGCTTGACCAGGTACTCGAAGGCCCCGCCCTCCATCGACCGGACGGCGGTGTCGAGGTCGCCGAACGCGGTGATGATCACGACCGGCACCGGGCCGATGCGCCTCCGGAACTCCGCGAGGGCCTCCAGGCCGTCGATCCCGGGCAGGCGGACGTCGAGCACGACGGCATCGGGCGGTCCGTCCTCGGCGAGCCTGAGGCCCTCCTCGGCCGATGCGGCGACGTCGACGCGGTGCCCCTCGTCGGCGAGGAACTCGCGGAACGCGAAGCAGATGCTCGCCTCGTCGTCGACGATCAGGATCCGGCTCATGCGTCATCCCTCGCGGAGTCCCCGTATCGGGGCAGTGCCAGTCTGAAGCGGGTCTCGCGGCCGACCCGGCCCCAGGAGAGTGTACCCTGGTAACGCTCGGCGACGTGGCGGGCCAGCGCGAGCCCGAGGCCGACCCCCTCCGGCTTGCTCGTCGCGAAGGGCTCGAAGAGGGACCCCGCGAGGTCCGGCGGCGGCCCCGGCCCGGTGTCGGAGACCTCGATGACCGCCATCCCGTCGCGCCGGCCCGCCTCCAACCGCACCATCCCGCCTCGGCCGGCGGCCTCGATCGCATTCAGGGCCAGGTTCAGGGCGGCGGCCCGGAGCGACGACTCCTCGGCCAGCACCCCGAGCGGCCCCCCATCGACCCGGACCTCGACGGCCACCTTCGCGTGTTCGCCCGCGGGGCCGACGAGCAGCGCGACCTCGCCGAGCAACCTCCCGAGGTCGCACGCCGAGGGCGGGCGGTCCTCGACCCGGCCGAGCGAGAGGAGCCCCTTGACCTGCTCCTCGGTCATGGCGAGCTGCTTCAGGGCGACGTCGAGGCTGCGGTCGTCCGCCGGGCCGGCGCAGCGCCTCGCGTGGAGCTGGACGCTCATCCGGGCCCCGGTCAGCGCGTTCCGCAACTGGTGGGCGAGGCCCGCCCCGAGCTGGGCCATCAGGCGGGCCCGCTCGGACTGCCGGATGGCCCGCCTCATGTCCGACAACTGGAGGCACATCGCGTCGATCGAGCGCTCAAGGTCGCCGACCTCGTCCTGCGCCTCGCCCGGGTCGAGCCGCTCGAAGTCGCCCTCGGCGATGAGGGCGACCCGACGCTCGACGCCCCGGATCCGGCCGCTGATGCGGTGGGCGATCCAACCCGAGACCGCCACCATCAGCGCCAGGGCCCCGCCCCCGAGCAGCAGCGGCGGCGTCGCGGCCTCCCACCTGGCCTGCCTCCAGCTCGTCTCGGGATAGAGGACCAGCAGCGACTCGGCCCTCGGCTGCCCCGAGGCCGGGAGCGCCACCGCGAAGTAGCGGATGCCCCCCAGGAGCGCCGTCGGCGAGGCGCCGAGCGAGTCGAGCCGGGCCGTCCGGGCGATCTCGTGCAGCGGCGGGGGCGCCCCGTCGAGGGCCGAGAGGCTCGTCGCCGCGGCCCGGCCATCGGCCGAATAGGCGACGAACTCCGCCCCGGAGAGGCCCTTCATCCGGGCGAGGACGCCCTCGGTATAGGGGAAGTTCGCCCGCCCGAGGGCCCCGACGACGCCTTCCAGGCGGTCGATGATCTGGCGCTCGCTCCGCCCCGCCGCGAGGGCCGCGGTGGCCAGCGTCGTTGCGCACGTCGCCGCGGCCTGGATGACGACGAGCGGGATCAGTATCTGACTCTGTATGGACTGACGCAACCGAGGACCCTCGACGTGCGCTGGGGCCGGGCCGAACGTCCCGCCGCTCGCATCTCGGGCGCCGCCGCCCGAACCGATCGAGACCCCGCCGCCGGCCCTCGGGCGGCGGCCGGGGACTCGGCCCGTCGAATTGTCCGGTCGACCGTCAAGGCCCTCCCCTGGCGCCGAGGGGGGATCGCTCGCGACCTGGCTGCCGGCCCCTCCGGACGCCCCGCATGACCATGCCGTCGACAGCATCGGGGGAGCGGCTGCGGCCACCGCCCCGATCGTCGATCGCCCGGAGCCCTCCAGAGTGAGACTGAGACCCCATCTCAATGATTGCCCGTCCCGAGGGCCAGATGCAAGGTGCTGGAGCGGTTCACTCTTGAGCGTAGCGGTATCCACGATGACCGCACCAGCCGCGGCCGTCGTCGGGCGTGACCGATCGCAGGGCCTCGCCCATCGCATCGATCGGGGTGGCCACGGTCCGCGCCGCGGCGGATCGCAGGAACTCCTTGAGCTTGCCGGACATCCCCTCGATCGGGTTGTGGTCCGGGCTGTAGGCCGGCAGGAGGCGCACCTCGGCCCCGAACTGCACCGATCGGCCGCTCGACCTCGGCCCCCTCGTGGGCCCCACGTCGTCCATCACCTCGATGTCGCCGGGCCGCAGGGCGGGCGCCAGGCACCGCTCCACCTACGCCTCGAACGGCGCCCCGTCGGTGGCCCCGTCGAAGGCCAGGCGGCCGGCGACGCCGTCGAGCCGCACCGCGGCGGTCAGCGTCACCGGCCTCCCGATGGCCCTGCGGCACCGCCGCGTCGACGCGTTCGCCCCGCGGGGCGCGGCCATCGCGGCGGGCCATCGCCGTCGCCGCGCCGGTCTCGTCAAGGAACACCTGCCCCGAGGGGTCGACGGCCGCGGCGAACTGGCACGGAACCGCTCGGCGATCTCGGGGCGGGTCTCATCGCCCTCGTCGCGGGCGGCGATGACCCGCTCCCGCAGGTCCATCGAGTACGCAGTCATCCTCCGCGCCCTCCTCGGCCCGAGGTTCGCAACGATGGCCGCTACGTTTCAGAGTGAACCGCTCTCGTGATCCGGTGGATCCGGCATCAGTTCTGGCAAAGTGCGATCGGAACGGCACCCGGAATTGACAACTGGTGGGGCGTGATCTATCGATCTGGCGACATGCCTACATCGAATCACCGACAACCCGCCAGAGGAGCGCACACCGTGGACCTCGAGCCCTGCTCCATGACCCCCAAATCGTCTGTGCTTCCGAAGTCGAGGCCCGCCCGCAAGCTCAGGCCCAACATCGATTGCCTTGATGCAAAAATCCTGACATGTGGCGACCTCGCGCATGCCGATCCGTCTCCCCCCGCCGAGCTGTATGTCAGTAGCCTTCCCTTTATCTCGGCGACCAATGCCAGTGGGTCGGTCAAGCGGGACACGGCCGTCGACGGCAGTCCGATCACGCTCGATGGCAGCGAATACGCGAAGGGGCTCGGCGTGGCCGCCCCATCGCGGATCGAGTTGGGGCTCGACGGCCGCTTCAGTCGCTTCACCACCGACATGGGCGTCGACGACGCGGTCGGTAACCGCGGCTCGGTGACCTTCGAGATCTGGGCCGACGACGAAAAGCTCTTCGACTCCGGAACGATGACGGGCGGGTCGACGACGAAGTCAATCAGCGTCGATGTCACGGGCAAGCATCTCCTGGAGATGATCGTTACCGACGCGGGCGATGGCCGCTTCAAAGACTCCGCCGCCTGGGCCGGTGCCCGCCTGTCGGAAGCGAGCACCCTACGCGTATCGAGTCAACAGACGGACCCGCAGGCTCACTGCGAGGGAGAGGGCCTCGGAGGGGAACACGGCCATTGTCATCCAGTCGACCACGCCTCACATCGCCTGGCGGTTAGCGACGGTGCCTGGTCCGACCCGAAGACCTGGCGCGATGGTGCCGTCCCGGGGGACACGGACGACGTCACCATCCCGCAGGGCGTGACCGTCACCTACGATTCCGTCGCGTGCCACGCGATTAAGCGTCTGGTCGTGGAAGGGAAGCTGCAATTCGCCACCGACCAAACGACCAGGCTCATCGTGGATACGCTGACCGTCGCCCGGACCGGGACCCTCGAGATCGGCACGGAGGACAATCCGGTCGCGTCGGATGTCTCGGCGACGATCGCCTTCGCGAACTACGGCCCGATCGACCCGGGACTCGACCCGATGTTCATCGGCCGCGGCCTTGTTTCGCACGGCACGGTCAAGGTCCACGGCGCGACCACGACCCCGTACCTGAGCCTCGGGGCGCCCGCCTTCCGGGGAGACACGATGCTCGCCCTGTCAAGCGTCCCCGAGAACTGGAAAGCCGGCGATCGGTTGGTCATCGCCGGCAACCAGTTCGGCCAGGAGGAGGAGCGGACCATCCGGGAGATCAAGGGGGGGCTCGTCTATATCGATCCCCTCCGATACGACCACCTGCCGGGCAGTGAGGCGACCCCCATCCAGGTGGCCAACATGACCCGGAACGTCATTTTCACCTCTGAGAGCGGCGAGATCGACAGCCGCGGGCACATCATGTTTATGGGCCGCAGCCCTGTGAGCGTGGGCTACGCCTCGTTCGATACGCTCGGCAGGACTGACAAGCGGATCGACGTGACGGACCCCACCCTCGATTCGAGCGGGAGCCTGGTGCCCGGCACGGGGGATAACCCCAGGGGACGCTACGCAGTCCACTTCCATCACTATGCCCACGACCCGATGGCCGAGCCCGGTCGCCTGTTCGGCAACGCCTTGGCTCACAGCCCCGGCTGGGGGTATGTCAACCACAGCAGTCACGTCGTGATGGAAGATAACTTCGCGTACAACGTGACGGGCGCGGCGTTCGTCACGGAGGACGGTGACGAGATCGGGGCGTTCCGACGCAATCTCGCGATCAAGTCGATCGGGGGCCCTCCGGGCACTGACGGCGGTGCCCGGGAGAAATCCCGGGTGGGCATCCACGACTTCGGCCATGCGGGCCACGGGTTCTGGTTTCAGGGGACGAACGTCGAGGTCACGGACAATTTCGCCTCCGGCCAGCGGTTCGCCGGCTTTTCCTTCGGCGTCCGGTCGGGTCGTCCGACCCTGAGTATCCCGGCCGATCGGCTGCAAGACCCTTACCTTGCCAGCGCGTACGGCAGTGGCATGATCCCGGCACCACACATCCCGATCACCCAGTTTCGGAACAACACGGCCTCCGCCTCCAACACGGGCTTATGGGTGCTCGACGTGATGGGCAGGGCGGGGGAAGTCCGGCATAACGCCCGGAACATGATCGAAGGCTTCACGGCCTGGAACGTCGCCGTCGGCATGGACCTCTCCTATACCCGGAACCTCACGCTCCGGGATATCCGACTGGTGAATACCGTCCCCGTCAAGCGATGGGGCGGGAGCGTCGGACTGAAGGTCGACGTCAAGGTCGCCACGCCCGTCTACGCGGAAAACGTCGAGATTCGCGGCTTCTCGAACGGCATCCTGAGCGACACACAGCCCGTCCACGTGGCCGGGAAGCGGACGCTGGAGAACGAAGTCAATATCGACGATCCGTCTCGCCTCGTATTGATCGACAGGCTCGAGCCCCGTGGGACGACCGGGCTGACACTCACCCCGACCGTGCCGCTGGCCATCTCCCGGCCCTCCAATACCTTCACGTTCAGGGGCAACGTCGCCGACAGCCTCGGTGAGTACCCGATCTCGGTCGAGTTCCGCAACGGTCCCCTGCGAGTCTTCGAGACGCGGCCCGATGGCCGGTACTTCTCCGCGGCGTACAGCTTCTACGATCGCCTGACCGGCGCCCGCAAGTTCGTCGTGCTTGACATCAAGATCACCGGCTGACCGTTCCCCGCCGGCCGCTCGGGGCAGATTCCCCTCACTGCACAGGAGTCACCTCCGAATGATTTGAGAATTAGGACGTGAGCAACCGTTTAATTCAATTCAAAGAACCTCAGGCGGCGGGTCATCGCCGCCTGAGGCCGTGTCGAGGAGACGCGGGAACGGATCGCCCGCCGCATCTGCGTCAGTCTCCCCTGGGTCTACAACCTGATCCGTCGCCGCCGCGACGCCGGTACGATCGCCCCGAGCCCCATGGCGGGTGCCGGCCCTCGGCCTTCGACGCCGAGGCCGCCGGGCGGTCACCGACGGCACCGACGCGACGCTCGAGTTCTCCGCGAGGCCGTGGGCGTCGACTGCGGCGTCTCGGCGGTGCATCGTGCCGTCGATCGGCTCGGCTTGCCTCGCAAAAAAAATGTCGGGGCAGGCCGCCGGGCGGGACCGGTCGGAGTTGAAGGCCGAGCGGGAGACCTGGCGGGAGCGGTTCATCGCGGCCGTCGACCCGAGCCGGCTGGTCTTCGTCGATGAGACCGGGGCCAACACCGCCAATGGCCCGCCGCGATGGCCGCGGTGCACAGCGTCAGCGAGTCATCGGCCGCATCCCGCAGGGCCTCTGGAAGGCCGTGACGCCGACCGCGGCGATGCGGCTCGACGGCGTCGCCGGCCGCCTGGCCTTCGACGGGGCCACCGAAGCGGCCACGTTGTGTGAAATGGGGGCGGGTCGACCCCTCAAAAAAACCTTCAAAGCAATCTCGCACGCAAGCGCTCAGGGCGTGCTTCGAAACTGACCCGATATCCGGTAACGAGAAGAGGGGTGAGCCACGGCAGTGCATGGCTCACCCCTCTTCATTTCTCACCGTTCCGGTCGAGGCCTTGTCGCGGGTGTCGATCTCGTGAAATGACTTTCGAAGAGAGACAGCCGATACCGCAAGGCCGCCGTAACCTGCTGCGCTTTAACGACTTCCGAGTACACCCGACAGGATTCGAACCTGTAACCTTCGGTTCCGTAGACCGATGCTCTATCCAGTTGAGCTACGGGTGCGACGAGCTGTCTCGTTTGAGCGAGCGATTGAGAAGGCATTCTAACGGCTGACGTTGAGGAAGGGAAGTCACTGCAGGGGAGAAATTGGGGAGGGGGGCGGAGAATCGGTTGCGCTCATGACGGGATGTCCGGGCCGAGATACGCCGTCGAGGTCGAGGGGTACACCGCGGGATCGGCCGAGATTGAGCGGGCTGGTTGCTTGACGCGGGGGAACTCCGGGCGGATAACCGTTCGCGGTGGGGCGAGGAGGAGCAGGGCCGGCCAGGGACGAGGGGCCGCGGGGACGGGCAATCGAGGGGGGGGCGATCGCGTGAGGACGTGGGACGGTATCAGCCGCGTGGGGCCGGTTGCCGGGGGGATCCTCGGGGTCCTCGTGGCCTGGGGGGGCGGAGGCGCGGGGGTGGCGTGCGGCCAGGACGCTCGCGACCGAGGCCGGCTCCTGCCGATGGCGGAGATCGAGGCCGACCCGGCGATCCCGACGCTGGAAGACGTGGTGGGGCATCGCTGGGGAGCCGAGATTTCCAGCCATGCCGAGGTGATCCGGTACCTTGAGGCGCTCGCGGGGTCGGCTCCCGATCGGGCCATGCTCACGCCGTATGGCCGTTCCTACGAGGGGCGATCGCTGGTGTATCTCGTCGTCTCCTCGGCCGAGACCATGCAGCGGCTCGACGAGGTCCGGAGGAACCGCCAGGGGCTGGCCGACCCCCGGGCCATCGACCGGGAGCAGGCCGACGCGCTGATCGACCGGGAGCCGGCCGTCGTCTGGCTGGCCGCCTCGGTGCACGGCGATGAGACCTCCTCCACCGACGCGGCCCTGCTGACCGCCTACACCTTGCTGGCCGACCGGCGCGAGGAAACCCAAAGCTGGCTCGAGAACCTGATCGTCATCATCGATCCGCTCCAGAATCCCGACGGGCGAGACCGGTTCGTCGCGTCGTATCGCGGTGCTCGCGGTGCCTTCCCGCAGGCATCCCCGCGGGCCAGCGAGCGGAATCAGCCGTGGCCGGGGGGGCGATTCAACCATTATCTCTTCGACTTGAACCGCGACTGGTATCTGCATTCGCAGATCGAGACGAAGGCCAAGGTGGCCGCCTACCTCGACTGGCAGCCGAACGTGTATGTCGATGCCCACGAGATGGGGGCCGACTCGACCTACTACTTCGACCCCGCCTCCGACCCGTTCAACCCCCAGATCACCCCCAGGCAGGCCGATTGGGTCGCCCGGATCGGCCGCCGCCAGGCCGAGCGGTTCGACCGCCTCGGCTTCGCCTACACCACCCGGGAGATCTTCGACGCCTTCTATCCCGGCTACGGCTCGACCTGGCCGATGATGCACGGCGGACTCGGGATCCTCTGGGAACAGGCCGGCGTCCGGGGCCTGCTCGTCGACCGGGACGACGAGACGACCCTCCACTATCACGACGCCGTCCGCCATCATCACGTCAGCAGCCTGGCGACGATCGAGGCCGCCTCGGCCGGCCGGGCCGACCTGCTCAGGGCCTTCGCCGAGGGGCGCCGCGAGGCCGTCGATCGCGGGCGGTCGGGGGAATCGCCCGATGTCTTCCTCCTGCCCGGCTCGGCCCCCAACCGGGCCGCCTCGCTCGCGGCCCTGCTCCGGGCCAACGGCATCGAGGTGCGCCGCCTGACCGAGCCGGTCGAGGTCGATCAGGGGACCAGGGGGTTCAACCAGCTCGCCCCCGCGGGCAGCTACTACGTCCCGGCGGCGCAGCCGGCGGGGCGGCTCGCCGAGACCCTGCTCGCCGATCGTCAGGAGATGGACGACGCCTTCATCGCCCGGCAGCTCGACCGCAAGGCCCATCGCCTCGGCGACGAGATCTACGACGTGACCGCCTGGTCCTTGCCCCTGACCTTCGGCATCGAGGCCCTCCGCGGCCGGCCGGCTCAGGCCCCCGACTCCGAAGCGATCGACGACCAAGGCAGCCCGCCGGCCGGGACGGTCGAGGGCCCCGAACGCCCGGCCGTCGGCTACCTGGTGCCGACCGAGGACGAGGCCGGGCTCGACGCCCTGTCCGACTGGCTGCAGCAGGGGTTCCGCGTCCGGGTCGTCGATCAACCGTTCGTCCTCGACGGCCGGTCGTTCGCCCCGGGCACGCTCCTGCTCCGGACGCTCGAGAATCCGGACCGCCTGCACGAGGCCGTCCGATCGGCCGCCGATCGCCACCGCCTGACCATCACCGGCATCGACTCCAGCTTCGTCGACGAGGGGGCCGGCCTGGGGGGGCCGAACGTCTCCTGGGTCGAGCCTCCCCGGGTGGTCCTCGCCGTCGATCGGCCGGTCAGCCCCTTCGTCGGTCATACCTGGTACCTCTTCGACCAGGTCTGGAGGTACCCGACCACCCGGGTCCCGGCTTCAAGCCTCGCCGGCTCGGTCGACCTGGACGACGCCAACGTCCTCATCCTGCCCGACGGGGACTACGACGGCCCGGCCTCCGGGTTCGACGCCGCCGCCGCCGACCGGCTCAGGCGTTGGGTGGAGTCGGGGGGCACATTGATCCTCGTCGGCGGGGCGCTTCGGTGGGGGATCGACCCGGAGATCGGCCTCGTCCCCACCGATCGCCGAGAGGTCCCCGTCCCCCCGATCCCCGGCGAGGGGCTCGACCCGATCGGCGACCCCGACGCCGACTCCCTGGTCGTCGAGGCCGGGGCCGAGGACGACCCCGAGGAGCCGCCCCGCCCGGTCCCGGGGGCGATCTTGCGGGCGACCGTCTACGGCGACCACTGGGTCACGGCCGGCTTGCCCGAGTCGATCGACATCCTGACCCAGGCCGGCCTGATCGTCGACCCGCTCGATGCGACCGAGGGGAGGAACCTGGTCACGTTCGAGGCGCAGGAGGAGCCGGTCAGCGGCTTCTGCTGGCCCGACACCCTGCGAGCCATCGGCCGGTCTCCCTTGGTCCTCGCGCAGGCGATCGGCCGGGGGCATATCATCGGGTTCACCGATGACCCGAACGCGAGGGCGCTTTCCCCCGTGACCCAGCGTTTGTTCCGCAACGCCGTCTTCTTCGGGCCGGGCCATTAACGCAAGATGGCCGACGACGCCTCTCGAGCCGGCTCCCCACGCCGGGGCGACCGGCCCTCCCCCTTTCAAGGGCCGGAGGTCGTCGGACCGTCGTCCCGAGTCTCCGGGCTCCGCCCCGGGGCGGCCGGCCTCGACCAGTCGATGTGACGGATCAGGTCGCGCAGGGCGGCGAACTCGATCGGCTTGGCGAGCAGGTCCATGAATCCGGCGTCGAGGCACTCCTGAAGATCGACCTCGGTGCTGTAGCCCGAGACGGCGATCCCCGGAATGTCCCCGAGCCGACGTTTCAGCTCCAGGCCCGAGCCATCGGGCAGGCTCAGGTCGCTGATCAAGAGGTCGAACGGCCCGGACGCGGCCGCAATCTGCTCGGCGCGGGACATGCTGCCCGCCGTCGTCACCACATGCCCGGCCCGAGACAGCAGCGTGGCGAGCACCCGGGCGATGTCCGAGTGATCCTCGACCAGCAAGATGCGAATCCCCTTGCCGGGGCCGGGCGAGGCTCCCGAGCCGGGCGATCCTTCGGGCTCATCCGCTCTGGCCGGTTCCATTCAAGGCCCCTTCGCCGAGAGACCGGCAATACCCCACCGGAAGCGGGTCGCTAGCATGTTCAATCTCGCTCAAACGCTACGCGAATTCTCTTTCACAAAGCGAGCGCTGGCAAGCGGGAAGCCTTCGGGGGGGCCCGGTCCGGGCCCCGATTTCGGATCGCAATGTTGTGAAATCGCAACGGGCAGGTGCTGAGGCCGTCTCTCGCGTCTGCAAACCGCCTCGAAACCGGCCCGACAGCCTTCAAGCAACAGCAACGACACACCAGGCGGTCGAGCGATCGCCCCCCACCGGGGCGGGCGGCGGCCGGACGGCTCGAATCAGCTCACCTCGGCGAACCCGCCCTGCTGCCAGATGGCGGCCACATCGACCGGCTTCTGGAAGAGGGCCTCGGGGTGCAATCCGATGAGCCGGGAGAGGTCATCCGACCCCGTGGTCACGGCGACCCGGGTCTTCAGCCCCAACTCCCGAATCTGCCTGAGGATCGCCTCGCCGCTCCCGTCCGGGAGCTCCAGATCGAGGATCAGGTAGTCCGGCGGTTGGTCCAGGTGCGCCAGGCCCTCGGACAGGGTCGTGGCCGTCGAGACGACCCAACCGCGGGTCGAGAAAATGGTCCTCCAGACCTCCAGCAGTGAGCGATCGTCTTCGACAATCAGAAGCTTCGGTTGCACGGGGCGCTCCTCGGCGTCATGCCGGTTCGGGCGTTCCATCTCGGGTAGATTCGCGAGCGCCAGGGGCACCGGTGCGGCTTCGGCGCTCGATCACTCAATCATACACAGCCGGCCCCCCGTCGTCGAGTCGGAACGGGAACGGCGTATTGGTTGATGCAACCGCCCGGGCCGTCCCCCCGGGGTCCGCCCGGCTCCGACCGCGATCCCCGAACCGAGGGGACCGTCGCCGCGCCCCGGGTCGGACAGCCTTGCAGATCGGACAGCGCCGCCCGCCGCCCCTCTCCCCGAAGGGGAGGCGATCGCCCCCCGTCCATCCGCCTCAAGGAGCGAGGCCGGGGAGCCGGACCGGACTCATCGGGACGAGGAACCGTCTCCCCCTTCGGCCTGACCGTCATCCCGGGCGCTGCCCCCCATCCGGTTCTCGTCGGCCGCCTTCGACTCCCGGGCCCGGGCCTTCTTGCGAGACTTGCCCTGAGAGCGGTTCCCCCGCCCTTCGGATCGGTCGAACCGCCCCCTCCCCTTCCCCTTGTTGCGACGCTCCGGGCCGCTCGACTCCGAGGACGCCCCCTTCGGGCGCGTCGACTGCTCCTCGCCGACCATCGCGATCCGGGTCCGGGGCAGGTACGAGCCGTCGTCGAGGTCCCGGAGGAAGGCGACGAGCCGTTCGCGGACCTCGCAGTGCAGGTTCCAGGCCACCGACGGGTCCTTGGCCGAGCAGAGGGCACGCAGCTCGACCGTCTCCTCGGTGCAGTTGGTCACCTGGAGGATCGGCGGGACCTCCTCATCCCAGTCGTCCGAATCCTCCAGGATGCGCTCCAGCTCGTCCCGGGCGGCGGCGAAATTGACACGATAGTCGGCATAAAGATACACCGGCTTCATCATGTTCTCGCCCCCCTTCGTCCAGTTCTCGACCGCGTTGTCCATCAACTGCGAGGTGGGCACGACCAGTCGCCGCATGTCCCAGGTGCGGATCACCACGTAGGTCACCGCGATCTCCTCGATCCATCCCCACTCGCCGCTGAAGATCACCGCGTCGCCGACGCGGACCGGCTGGGTCAGCGCCAGTTGCACCCCGGCAAACAGGTTCCCCAGGGGCCGCTGCGCCGCCAGGCCGAGCACCAGGGCCGCGATCCCCGCCGAGGCCAGCAGGCTGTAGCCCATCGCCTGGAACCATTCGAACTGCCAGAACGCCACCCCGAGGCCGACCAGCAGCACCACCACCGTGAAGAAATGCTTCGCCACCTTGATCCGGGTCAGCATCTCGTGCGCATTCCCGGCCCGGTCTTCCCCCTCGTAGCGGTCGCTCAGGCGGGCCGAGGCGAAGTCGATCATCCGGGACAGGAGCCACGTCGTCGTCAGGACGATGAGCACGAAGATCAAGGGCTCGACCATCGCCATCACCGGCCCGGCCAGCCGGAGCAGGTGGGCCGCCAGCAGCTTGAACACCACCAGCCCCACGATCACCGCGACCGGCCCATCCACGGCGTCGGTCAACGCCAGGCTCAGGTCGACCAGGCGCCGAGACTTCTGGTCGCGACGGGCACGCAGCAACCGTTCCACGAGCCGCTGCACCACCAAGCCCGTCACCAGGCTGATCAGCCCGAACACCGCGATGCCGATCCACTGCCAGAGCGCGATCCCCCAGAACTTGGCCTGCGTGAGCGACTCCGGCAGGCGACGCTCCAGCTCTCCCGGGCCGAACGCCCGGTACAGGGCCGGGATCGCGCTGACGGTCCGTCTCGAGAAGACCCATTTCGGCTGCGCATCGGGCGACTTCACCCGTTCCAGGTACACGTCCACATCGCGGTGATCGAACGAGATCGCACCCAGGTGATAGAACGCCCTGGGGCGATCCGAGTCGTTCCCCTGCGCCTTCTCCAGGTTGTAGCCGAACCGCTGGCCGTCGGGCCGATCCGGTACGTCGTCCCAGTCGATCCAGAGCTTCTGCTGGAGCACCTCGTGGAGCATCCGGGCCAGTTCCGGCCCCCGGTCGGCCTGATCGAGCAATTGCAGGTCATTGAGGTTCAGCGAGTAGGCGGCGCGCCGGTAATCTTCCGCCTCGCAGGCATCGACGAAGTTGGCCAGCGAGGCCTGCGGCGTCTCCAGGTCCACCGGCGGGCCGATCGGCGGGAGTCCCGCGTTCAACTCGGGCCGATTCACATAGCTCTCGCTCTGCATATCCAGGGCGTCCTGCCCGCCGCCGCCGCTGCCGCCTCCCCCGCCACTCCCACCGGACGATTCGCTGGTCGACCCGGACGACGACGACCCTCCCGCCATCGCCGCCAGCGGGCCGTCGGACTGGGCATTCGCACTCGCGCCGTGAAGGCCGACGAGCCAGAGGCCCGCCACCAGGGCCCCCGCCCACACCATCCCTTGCCTCACCATCAAGACCCTGTTCGGCAAACCGCCGCCGACCTCCTGTTCCTGGTTTCGGTGTACGTTTCCTGGCCCGCTTCGGCTGTCTCGTTTTCAAGAGCCCCGGCGACCCGGATCAGGTCCGGACCTTCGTCGGCAGGTGCTCGACCACCTTCAGGCCGTACAGGCCGAGGCGGGCCGCCGAGATCGCCACCGACTCGGTCAGCAAGACCGCCTCCTGGCCGGCCGCCCCGCGCACCTCCAGCATGTCGGGCAGCCCGATCACCCGGCCGCGATGCACCACCACGTCATCCGGGGTCTCGATGACCGTCGCGGCCCCCCGATCGAAGATGCGAATGACCATGACACACTCCCTCAGTCCCGCGTCCTGTTTCGATGATGACGGCCGCCGACTCGGTCGGTGCGGCAACATTGCCTCATCACGAGTCGCAGATCGCGTGCCATGGCCATCGAATCTCCCGGACGACACCCCCCGCCCCGGCCCGAATCCTTTCCCAATCCCTTGCGGGACAGAAGGTTCCGCGATCGCCTCCCGGAGCGAACGCCTTCCGACCGGGCGATCAGGATGGCTCAGCGAGGTCCACCCGCGCCAGATAGATCGAGGTCCGGCCCTCGTGGGACGCGTAGTAGCTGATCCAGAGCTGCCCCTCGTGCCAGGCCAGGCCGGCGTAGCTCGTGTCGCCCCCCGAGGGCAGGGCGAGCAGCTCGGCCAGCGTGCCCGAGTCCGGGTCGAGCCGGCAGACCGAGGTCCGGGCGCCGCCGTCGTACAGCCGGACGACGGCAATCAGGCGGCCGTCGGGCAGGCGGATGAAGTCCGGCCCGCCGACGCGGACCCCCAGGTCGGTCCAGTCCCAGTCGGTGAACGGGGCGGTCGATCGGCCCAGCTTCGCCGACGGCTCGGCCCCGTCCCGGCGGAGCAGGCAGAGGGCCTCGCCGTCGGGCAGGAACCGCAGGGTGGCCTCGCTCGGCTCCCCGCCCTCGAACAGGGTCTCGACGAGCGGCTCGAACCGGTCGGCCGCCCCGTCGACCCCCCGGTAGAGCCGGGCGACCCGCGAGGTCCGCTCGCCCCCGGTCGAGTAGCCGACCCCGTACGGCACGCCGTCGTGCCAGGTCACCCGCCAGAGCCAGAAGCCGCGATCGCCGATCGGGTGCGGGCCGTCCCAGGTCTCGCCGTCGTCGGAGAACCAGGCCATCGTCTGGTGGCGCGGCATGTCCCCCGGGTCGTTGTGCGCCGCGGCCCCGGTGAGCATCAGGCGGCCGTCGGGCGTCAGGCAGATCTTCGGGTCGCGCAGGTCGGCCGTCTCGGAGGTGATCAGGGCGATCGACTCCCACCGCTCGCCGTCCTCGGAGGCGATCACCCGCAGGGCCCCATCGGGAGAGACGTGCCCCTTCCCTTCCCGGAAGGTGCAGAGCCATCGGCCGTCGAAGCGGATCAGGTCGGTGAAGGCGTTGTGTTCCCCTTCGTCCCAGATCCGGCGGACCTCGACCAGTTCGGCCTGATCGGCCGGCGAGGCGAGCGTGATCGCGATCGAGAGGGTGAGGAGCAATGTCATGAGGAGGTTTCCCTGCGTTCGTGATTTCTGAACAACCGGCCCGCCTCGGGCCCGTCGGCCAAGGGGGGCCCCCTTGGCCCGGCCCGATCTCGTCGGATTCCCGGCGTGCACCCGTGCGAGCCTCGATCGGCGGTCCGGGACTGATCGTTGTAACAGACAAGGACGCCCGATGCCCCCCTCCCGTCGCGGCCAACCGGGCACGCCCGCGAGACGCTTCGGGCTCGAGGCGGCCCGGCGTCGCGTCGAGTACACTTGGGATTGCGTTCGCAAGACTGCGACCGAATCGCCCGGATGACACCGTCCTCGGAGCCCGTCGTCGGGTGCCGCGGGTCCGCCCTTGAAGGACCCGACCCGGGGCGACCTGGTCCGAGAAGCCCACCCCCTCGCGTCGAGCCGTCATCGTGCTGCAGCCGCCCCTCCTCCGCCGCATCGCCGAGGCGCCGAGGCTCCCCTGGCCCGATCGGCCGGTCCCGGTGGCCCTGGTCATCACCGAGCTGGACGTCGGCGGGGCGGAACGGGCGTTGGTGGCGTTGGCGACGGGCCTCGACCGCCGGCGATGGGCCCCCTCGGTCTTCGCCCTCGGGCCGGAAGGCCCGCTCGCCCCGGCGCTCCGGTCGGCCGGGATCCCGGCCACCTGCCTCGACGTGAATCCGAAGGCCCCTCCCCTCGCGGTCGCCCGGCTGGGCCGGGCGTTGCGGGCCGCTCGGCCCCGGCTGATCCAGAGCTTCCTCTTCCACGCCAACGTCGCCAGCCGGCTGGCGGCCCCGATGGCCGGGTCGCCCTGGGTGATCGGCGGCCTCCGGGTGGCCGAGCGCCGGCAGGCGTGGCACCTGACGCTCGATCGGCTCACCGCGCCGCTCGGCACCGGGTCGGTCTGCGTCTCGGAAGGGGTGCGCCGCTTCAGCCTCCGCGACGGCCGCCTCGACCCCGACCGCCTGGTCGTGATCCCGAACGGGATCGACCCCGGGCCGATCGACGCGGCGGTCGCGGTGGATCGCTCGACCCTCGGCGTGCCCCCCGACGCCCTGCTCGCCCTCTTCGCCGGCCGCCTCGACGCGCAAAAAGACGTGCCGACGCTGCTCGATGCCGCCGACCGGGTCGCCCGCCGGTGCCCCGACTGGCACCTGGCGATCGCCGGCGACGGCCCCGACCGCCCCCCCTTGATGCGGTCGGACGCGGCCGCGCGGATCCCCGGCGATCGCCTCCGCTGGCTCGGCCGCCGGCCCGACGTGCCGGGCCTGCTCAAGGCGGCCGACCTGCTCGTCTTGCCCTCGCGCTGGGAGGGGATGCCGAACGTCGTCCTCGAGGCCATGGCCGCCCGGAGGGCCGTCGTCGCCTCGGCGGTCGAGGGGACCGAAGACCTGGTCGTCGCGGGGGAGACCGGCTGGCTCGTCCCCCCGGGAGACGCGGAGGCCCTCGCCTCGGCGCTCATCGAGGCCGCCGCCGATCGCCGGCGCCTGCAGCGGTTCGGCCGGGCGGGACGCGATCGGGTCGAGCGCCACTTCACGATCGACCGGGTCGTCGAAGCCTACGGCGACCTCTGGGCGGCCGTCCTCGGCCTGGCGGCGAGGGCCTCGGAGCCGGACGCGGTGTCATGTTGATCGTTTCAAGGAACGATGCACCGTGTCGTTGCGAGGGGTCGGCGATCGTGCTAACTTCGCTCCGGACCGACCCGAGGACAGGCCAGGAACGTCGAAAAACGCAGAGGAGTCGATCGTGGCACGAACCTGGGAGCAAGTGCAACTCATCCTGGACGGGCGGACCCTTCTCGGCATCTCGTTGGGGTCGTGGGCGGTGTTCCTGGGCTTGCTCGTCGGGCTGGCGCTCGCCTTCCGGATCGTCCTGGCCGTGGTGAAGGCCCGGGCGCGCCGCCTGGCCGATCGCTCCGAACTCCCCCTGCACGACTACCTCTGCCAGATCCTCGACCACACCTGGCCCCTCAGCATCGTGGCCCTGGCAGCCTACCTCGCGCAAACACTCGTCGATTTCCGAGGGTCGGCCGACGCCACCGCGGTCGCCGTGGGGGACACGATCCGGGCCGTCTCCCTGATCGTCCTGTTCCTCCAGGCCGGGCGCTGGGGGATGGGGCTGATCGACGAGGGGCTGACGCAGGGCTTCCGCTTCGCCAACTTCAGCGAGTCGGCGGCGAGGACCGCGCACGGCGTCGTCCGCTTCTTCGCCCTGGCCGGATTGTGGGGGATCATCCTCATCCTGATCCTCGGCAGCTTCGGGATCGAGATCACCCCCCTGCTGGCCGGCCTGGGGGTGGGCGGCATCGCGGTCGCCTTCGCCCTGCAGCAGATCCTCGGCGACATCTTCTGCTCGGTCGCCATCGTGCTCGACAAGCCGTTCGAGGTCGGCGACTTCATCATCACGGGCGACCACATGGGCGTCGTCGAATTCATCGGCGTCAAGACGACCCGCGTCCGGAGCCTCGGCGGCGAGCAGATCGTCTTCCCCAATTCCGACCTGATCGGCAGCCGCGTCCGCAACTACAAACGCATGGCCGAACGCCGGGTGACCTTCACCTTCGGCGTCCGCTACGACACCCCGGCCGACACGTTGCGACGCATCCCCGAGGAGGTCCGCGAGACGATCGAGGGCCTCGACCAGGTCCGGTTCGACCGCGCCCATTTCGCCAAATTCGGCGACAGCTCGCTCGACTTCGAGGTCGTCTACTACGTCCTCAGCCCCGATTACAATCAGTACATGGATCTGCAGCAATCGATCAACCTGACCCTCATGCGCCGCATGGAGGCGCTCGACGTCGAGTTCGCCTTCCCGTCCCGGTCGCTCTACCTCGAGCAGAGCGACGCCCTGGCGGCGGCCCGGGGGATCGGCACCGGCCCGCCGTCCTGATCGGTCCTCGCCCCTCGATTGCATTCACGATCGCCCCCCCGACCCTGCTTCCCGGGACCCTCGATACCCATGCCTACCGCGACCGATCTTGCCGCACCGCGACGATTGCCAGGATGCGCCGTTCTGATCCTGAGCCTCATCGCCCTCCTGGGTTTGGCCCCGGCTGAGCGGGCTCACGCGAGGCAAGCCGGAGACGCCCTCGAGCTCCGGCTCGATCGCTTCTACGGCCGCCTCGACGAGAATGCCGACGGCCTGCTCGATCGCCGGGCCGACGAGGTCCCCGACCGGGTCTGGGATCGGATCGAAGACAGCGGGGTCGACGTCGGCGACGGCTCGGTCGATCGCCCCGGGTTCGGCGCGGCGCTGGTCGATCGCGTCCGATGGTTCGGGGTCGCCTCGCTCGTGCCGGCGTTCGTCGCCCTCGGCCTGGCCTTCTGGACGCGAGACGTCCTGCTCTCGCTCTTCGCCGGGATCGTCAGCGGGTCGATCGTCAAGTTCTTCCAGGCGAGGGTCGCCGTCGGCCTCTGGGTCCCGAAGGAGCTGGACTTCATCAGCGACTTCTTCCTCAAGGCCCTCGGCACGGAATCCTACGCCACGATCCTGCTCGTCTACCTCTGGTTCCTGGGCGGCATCCTCGGCGTCTGGGGCCGGACCGGGGCCGCGAAGCACTTCGCCGAGGTCGTGGGGTCGAAGGTCGTCCGCGGCCCGAACACGGCGCGGTTCTTCGCCTGGATCGTCGGCATGGTCTTCCACCAGGGGGGGACCGTCAGCACCGTGCTCGCCGGCTCGACCATCCGGCCGGTGAGCGACCGCAACAAGGTCAGTCATGAAGAACTGTCGTACCTGGTCGACTCGACCGCCTCGCCCGCGGCGACGGTCCTGCCGTTCAACGCCTGGCCGCTCTACGTCGGCGGCCTGGTCGCCGGCGCCACCACGGCGGCGATCGGCAACTTCGTGCTGATCCCCAATTCGAGGGTCGGCAGCGACTGGTTCTTCTGGGCGGTCCCGTTCAACTTCTACGGCATCCTCGCCGTGACCTCGACCCTCCTGTTCAGCTTCGGCCTCCTGCCCTGGTACGGATCGAAGATGCGCCGGGCCGTCGAACGGTCGCGGAGCACCGGCCAGCTCGACGCCCCCGGCGCGCAACCCCTGGTCGACCTCGACGCGATGGAAGGCAGCCCGGAGGAGGGCTATCCGGTCAGCCTCGTCGACTTCCTCGTCCCGCTCGGCATCCTCCTGTTCCTCGCCATCGTGCCCCTCGCGGTGCTGAAGACGAACATGATCAATCACGCGTTCTTCTTCAGCACGGCGTCGGCCATCCTGATCGCCGTGCTCAAGGGGATGCCCCTGAAGACGGCCATGAACGGCTTCCTCGACGGCTGCCGGAACATGACCGTCGGGGCCATCATCCTCGGCCTCGCGGTCACGCTCGGCCAGGTGTCGAAGGACCTGGACACGGCCGGCTTCGTCATCTCGATCTTCGGCAGCTGGCTGCCGGCGGCCCTCCTGCCGGCGATGTTGATGCTCAGTTGCATGATCATCGCCTTCTCGATCGGTTCCTCGTGGGGGACCTACGCGGTCATCTTCCCCATCGCCGTCCCCCTGGCCCTGTCCCTGGCCGCGACCCGCCTGGGGATCGACCCGATGACCCTCGGCCGGGTGGCCGCCGCCGGGGGGGCCGACTGGGCCTCCATCCAGTTCTTCGTGCAGGTCTGCTTCGGCGCGGTCATCGGCGGGGCCGTCTTCGGCGACCAATGCTCGCCGATCTCCGACACCACGGTCCTCTCCAGCATGTTCACCGGCTGCGACGTGATGGACCACGTCACCACCCAGTGCCCGCTCTCCCTGGCCGTCGCCGGCATCGGCGCCTTGCTCTCGACCCTCGTCGTCCTGGTCTTCTAGCGCCCCCGCGCTCACTTGAGCGGCCTGAGCCCCGCCTCGGCGCGACGGCCGTTCACCTGCTGCAAGGCCCTCGGCTCCAGCTTCAGGAACCTGACGAGCTGCGAGCCCGAGCAGCCGAGCGCCTCGGCCGCGGCCTTCACGTCGGCGCCTCGGGCGGCGACGGCGTCGAGCGCCTCGGCCAGCAGCGCGGGGAAGTCGTCGTGCGACGGGCTGACCACGATCCGGCCCCCCTTCAGGCGAGACCGCCACAGGGGGCTCGGGCCCGCCCCCGGGTCGGTCGGCCGACGGATCTCCAGGGCGAGCACCACCCGGAGCCTCATCAGGGCCACCGCGCGGTTCTCCCCCTGCGACCGCCGCTCGTTCGCCTCGGCCGACAGGCCCGTCGGCCGGTGGGTCAGGATGGCCGCCGTCTCCACCTTGTTGCGGTTCTGCCCCCCCGGGCCCGACCGCCTCGCGAACCTCACGTCGCAATCGGCCAGGAGCCGATCCGGCGGCTCGGCCGAGGGATGAGGCCCGTCGTGCGATCCCGTGTTCATTCGCCGATCACCTTGATCAGGACCCGCTTGGGGCGGTTGCCGTCGAACTCGCCGTAGAAGATCTGCTCCCAGGGGCCGAGGTCCAGCCTCCCCTCCGTGATCGCCACCACCACCTCGCGGCCCATCACCTGACGCTTCAGGTGGGCGTCGGCGTTGTCCTCCCCCGTCCGATTGTGCCGGTACCGCTGCGGCGAGGCGTCGAACGGCGCGAGCCCTTCGAGCCACCGCTTGTAATCGGCATGCAGCCCCGACTCGTCGTCGTTGATGAAGACCGATGCCGTGATGTGCATCGCATTGACCAGCACCAGCCCCTCCGACACCCCGCTCGACCGCACCGCCTCCTCCACCCGCCCGGTGATGTTGAGGAAATCCATCCGGGCCGGGATGGTGAACGTCAGGTATTCCGTGTGAGCCTTCATGAGTCAGGGTCCCCGAATGCCTACAATCGGTCGCGG
Organism: Tautonia sp. JC769; assembly: GCF_040717455.1. Classification (NCBI taxonomy): domain Bacteria; kingdom Pseudomonadati; phylum Planctomycetota; class Planctomycetia; order Isosphaerales; family Isosphaeraceae; genus Tautonia; species Tautonia sp. JC769. The sequence continues at coordinate 81,231 of NZ_JBFEFH010000018.1, read as the reverse complement.
AACGCCCGAGAGGGGATCCGGGCCGGTCGCGGGCCGGTTCGCCCCCCCGGTCTCGTATCCCCCCCCCTCGGCGAACGCATGTCGAGGGGGAGATTCGACCATCGACATTGAGTAAGATAGCAGCCCGACCCCGAGCAATCCGCCCCGGTATCGCCGATTCGAAGGTCCGCGTGGAGACGCCTCCATCTCTCTCGCCGAGTCTCCCGACCATGTTTCGACAACCCCGGCCCCGCATCCTCGATTACCTGGTCGCCATGGCCGCGATCGGCCTCTCCGCCGGCGTCCGATTCCTGCTCGACCCGGCGCTCGGGCCGCGGCAGCCGTACGTGACGTTCTACCCCGCCATCCTCTTCTCGGCCCTCTTCCTCGGCCCGCTGCCCGCCATCCTGGCCGTCGCCGTCTCCCTGATGATCGGCGCCTTCCTCTTCGTCCTGCCCGAGCTGAACCCGATGGTCCCGGGGGCGGCCGACGTCTCGGCGATCGTCGCCTTCCTGATGACCAGCCTGATCATCATCTGGCTCTGCGAGTCGTACCGCCGGGCGCAGCGGCTCAACGAGCTGGAGGCCCGCGATCGGCTCAAGGCCGAGGCCGCCGAGCGCCGCCAGCGCGAACGCCTCGAGGCCATCCTCGCCAGCCTGGGCGAGGGGGTCATCGTCGCCGGCGAGGACGGCCTGGTCATCAAGCTCAACCCGATCGCCGAGCAGCTGACCGGATGGCCCGCCGACGAGGCGGTCGGCCGGCCGCTGGACACGGTCTTCCACACCCGCGACCCGATGACCACCAAGACCGCCGAGCTCCCGGTGGCCGAGATCCTCCGCGGCGGCATCGTCCACCGGACCGGGGCACCCGCCCTGCTCCGCCGCCGAGACGGCTCGGAACTGCCGATCGAGTCCAGCTCGGCCGCCATCCAGCACGACGGCCAGGGCGGGCTGGTCGTCGTCCTCCGAGACGTCTCCGAGCGGCTCCGCATCGAGCAGGCCGAGCGGGCCGACCGGGAGCGCCTGCGGCTGGCCATGGAGGCCGGACGCCTCGGCACCTGGGACTGGGACGTCCGATCGGGCCGGGTCAACTGGGCCGAGAACCACCTCGTCTCCTACGGGATCCCCGCCGGGCACTTCCAGGGCACCTTCGACAGCTTCCGCTCCCTGGTCCACCCCGACGACCTGCCCCGGCTCGACCGGCGGCTCCGCGAGGCGCTCGACCACGGCGACTCCTACGAGGCCGAGTTCCGGCTCCAGAATCCCAACGGGTCGCTCATCTGGATCTCCGACCGCGGCGTCGTGATCCGGGACGACGACAACGCCCCGACCCGCGTCATCGGCGTCTCCGCCGACATCACCGACCGCAAGCGAGACGAGGACGCGCTGCGGGCCTCCGAACGCCACTTCCGCCTGCTGGCCGACGCCGTCCCCCAGATCGTCTGGACCTCCGCGCCCGACGGGAACCTCCTGTCGCTCAACCGCCGCTGGCACGACTACGTCGGCATCGCCCCGGACGACCCCGACGTCCTCCGCCGCTGGCGAGAGTCCATCCACCCCGACGACCTGCCCGACATCTTCCGGCGTTGGCAGCACTCCTACCAGACCGGCGACGTCTTCGAGGGGGAGTACCGCATCCGCGACCGCCACGGCAACTACCGCTGGCACCTCGGCCGCTGCGTCCCGGTCCGCGACGCCGACGGCGAGATCGAGCGCTGGATCGGCTCGGGCACCGACATCGACGACCGCAAGCGGGCCGAGCGCACCCTCCACCTCCTGGCCGACGCCGGCATCCTCCTGGCGAACCCGACCGACCCGGAGGAGATCCTCGAGCAATTCCCCCGGCTCGTCATCCCCGGCCTGGCCGACGCCTGCGTCGTCTACCTGATCGAGCCCGACGGCTCCATCCGCCGCGCGACGATCGCCCACCGCGACCCCGCCGTCCGGCGGAGGATGGCCGAGATCCTCAGCGCCTCCCCGATCGACCCCGACGGCTCGTCTCCCATCGCCGAGGTCCTCCGGACCGGGCGGCCCGACCTGCGGGCCGAGATCGACGCCGAGACGCTCGCCACGCTCATCCCCGACCCGGACCGCCGCGCCCGATTCCAGCCGGCCTGGCCCACCTCCCACATGATCGTCCCGCTGAAGGTCGCCGGCAAGACCATCGGCGCCTTCGGCCTCTCGATCACCACCCCCGACCGCCGCTTCTCGACCGACGACCTCCCCGTGGTCGAGGACCTGGCCCGCCGCGCCGCCATCGCCCTCGAGAACGCCAGGCTCTACCTGGAACTCCGCGAGACCGACCGCCGCAAGACCGAGTTCCTGGCCGTGCTCGCCCACGAACTCCGCAACCCCCTGGCCCCCATCCGGACCGCCCTGGAGCTGCTCAGGCAGCCCGAGGCCGACCGCAGGATCGACCCCGAGGCCGCCGAACGCGAGACGGTGCGGGCCATGGCCGGCAATCAGGTCGCCCACATGGCCCGCCTGATCGAAGACCTGATGGACGTGACCCGGATCAGCCGGGGCACCATCGAGCTGCGCCGAGAGGCGATCGACCTCGTCCCGATCGCCCGGCGGGTCGTCTCGGCCGTGGGGACCCAGGTGGCCGAGATCGGCCAGGCCCTCTCGGTCGACCTGCCCACCGAGCCGGTCTGGATCCGGGCCGACCCGGCCCGGATCGAGCAGATCCTCTGGAACATCCTCACCAACGCCTCGAAATACTCCGACTCCGGCGGGCGCATCGCCCTGACGATCGCCCCCCGGGACGACCAGGCCGTCATCCGGGTCAGGGACACCGGCATCGGCATCGACCCCGAGGCCCTGGCCCGGATCTTCGAGCTGTTCGTCCAGGCCGAGCAGGGTCCGGGCCGCCGTCGCGGCGGGCTCGGGATCGGCCTGAGCCTCGTCCGGATGCTCGTCGAGCTGCACGGCGGGTCCATCACGGCGCAGAGCCGGGGGCTGGGCCAGGGCAGCGAGTTCGAGATCCGTTTGCCGACGATTCCCCCCCCCGAGGCACCGGTCCCCTCCCCCGCGTCCCGGTCCCGGGGCGCGAACCATCAGCAGGCCCGCCCCACCCCCCTCCGCCTCCTGATCGTCGACGACAACCGGGACGCCGCCGTGACCCTCGGCACCCTGCTCGGCAAGATCGCCGGCCACGACGTCCGACTCGCCCACGACGGCCCCGAGGCGCTCCGGGTCGCCGCCCGATTCGAGCCCGAGGTCGTCCTGCTCGACATCGGGCTGCCCGGCATGGACGGCTACGAGGTCGCCCGACGGCTCCGCGACACCCCTGCCGGCTCCCTCGCGCTGCTCATCGCCCTGACCGGCTGGGGGCAGCAGGAAGACCATCGCCGATCGCAGGAGGCCGGGTTCGATCACCACCTGGTCAAGCCGGTCGACTCCGACGTGATCGAGGGGCTGATCGCCTCGTCCCGGCCGGCGACCCGGCCCGGCCCGAATCCCTGATCTCCTCCCTGCCATCGCGCCGATAGTCACAACCGGACGATCGAGCGGTCGCATTGCCTCGAAGCACGGAGACGATCCGGATGAATCGGTTCCCGATCCCCCCGTTGATCCTCCTCGGCCTGGGAGGTTGCCTCTCCCCCCTGACCGACCGGCTCGACCAGGTCAACGCGCAGCTCTCGGTCACCAACCAGTACCTGGCCTCGGTCGATCAGCGGATCGGCGGCCTGAACGACCAGCTCGTCGAGGTCCGGACCGACCTCGGCGAGGTGAGCACCGACCTCGGCGAGACCCGGGGCGAGGTGGCCGCGATCAACGACGGCATCGCCACCCTCGAAGCGAAACTCGACCGGACCAACGCCATCATCGCCGAGCTGGGCACCGAGCTGACCGACGTCAACGGCGACATCACCACCGTGGCCGACCGGCTCTCGCAGACCAACGGCCGGCTCGACACGACCAACGAGCGCCTGAACCTGGCGAACGCCCAGTTGCAGACGACCAACGGCACGCTCGCCAGCGTCGACGGCCGGCTGGTCGAGACCAACGACAAGCTCGACGGCATCGGCACCCCGATCGGGGCCATCGACCGCCGGGTCCAGACCATCGTCGAGACCCTCGGCCAGGTGCCGGGGCTGAGGCCCCGGAACCCCTGAGCCGATCGCCCCGCCCCCCCGTCCTTGCCGATCGGCCCGGAGGGCGCCCCTCGATGCCCGTCGCCGGGGGCCTCGGGCTCGGGGCCGAACCCGAGGCCCCCGAGGGGCACCTGGTCGCGTCGACCCGGCCTCAGGCGATCAGATACTTCCGATCGACCGCGTACTGGAGGATCCGCTTCAGGAACTCGTAATCGGTCTCCGGGAACGTCACGCCCGAGCCCTCCAGCGCGGCCCGGGCGTTCGTCGTGTCGAAGGTCAACTGGCAGCGCAGGTAGCCCAGGTACGGCTCGATGAAGCGCCGGACCTTGTTCACGACGAACGAGTGCGTGCCCCGGTCGAATTCCTCCGGGTCCACCAGGTTCACCGGCGGCATCTTCGGGAACTCGACGTCCTTGACCCGCAGCAAGGTGCCGATCGACGGGGGCCGCTCCGAGGTCAGGTGGAACGTCTTGCCCACCGAATCCGGCCGCGACGCGATCGCCCGGACCGCCCGGGTCACGAAGTCGATCGGCACGATGTTGAACGTCTCGTCGGCCCTCGCGGGCAGGACGTTCAGGATCCCGTGCACATACAGCTTGAAGAACGGGTAGATCACGTTGAACTCGGTCACCTCCCCCGTGGCCGAGTCGCCCACGACGATGCTCGGCCGGAAGATCGTCACCGGCAGGCCGTCGTCCATCGCCGAGCGGACGAGCCGTTCCGCCGCGTACTTGCTCGCCTCGTAGTGGTTCGCGTGCGCCGGCTCGGGGGCCATCTCGTCTTCGAACGACTTGTAGGGCCGCAGGCTCCCCGGAACGTAGGCGGTGCTGAAGTGGAAGTGGCGTTCGAGCCGGCCGTGCTCGAGCAGGTCGCGGGCCACCCGGAGCGCCTCGGTCGTGCCGCCGATGTTGATCCGGTCGCACTGGTCCTTGCTGCCGTTCAGCTCGGTCAGGGCGGCGATGTGGAAGAACTCGACGACCTCTCGGCGCAGGCGGTCGCGGTCGGCCGGGTCCAGGCCCAGCCCCGGCAGGGTCACGTCCCCTTCCACGGCCCGGACCCGAGAGCCGACCAGGGCGTCGAGCCCGAGCGGGGCCAGCAGCTTGCGGGCGCGATCCTGCGTCGAGAGCCGCCCTTTGCGGCGGATCAGCAGATAGAGCGTCCGGTCCGTGCCGTCAAGCCACTCGTGAATCAGGCGGCGACCCAGCGCGCCGGTCGCTCCGGTGATAAAAAGGGGCCGGTCACTCATCGTGTTGGCTCAATTCCTCGATCTCGGGACACCATTGACACTCGACCCTTCGGCTGGCGGCGATGCGTTTTGAATCGACTCGGGCGCCCTGGCTCAGGCACCGGCGGGGGCGTCCCCCGCGGCCTCGGGCTTGCGGAGCACGAATCTCCAGTAGACCCACTCGCCCGAGGCGAACGACTGGAACGACTCGGTCCCGGCCATCCCGGCGAAGCACCGGAACATCGGGCGGAAGACCCGGGGCACCTCGCGGCGGATCAGCGTGCTCTTGCGGTCGTTGTCCAGTTCCAGGGCCCGGAGCACGTTGCGGGTGATCTCCTGCTCCTCGACGATCTCGAATCCGGCCCCGCGGAACGACTCGAACACCGAGCCGATCACGTCGCGGTGCCTCATGTCGGCGAAGAGCAGGTGCCCGCCGGGCCGGAGCACCCGGAACGCCTCCCGGACGAACCGATCCATGTGCGGATAGCAATGCGACGACTCGACGTTCAGGAGCACGTCGAACGACGCATCGGGCCAGGGCATGTGCTCGGCATCCCCTGCTGCAAAATCGAGGCCATCCTCGTGATAGGTCCGCCGGCAGAACGCCACGGCCCGATCGGCGTAATCCATGCCGGTCATCGAACCCGGCCGCAGATACCGCTTGACGAACGAGGCGCCCCCCCCTCGTCCCGACCCCACCTCCAGCACCTTCTTGCCCCGCAAATCAATGGCGCCGGCCACCCGGTGATAGAGCTGGATGAAGTAGCGGTTCTTGGCGTCCCCCGGCTCCAGGTCGACCGTCGGCTCCCCCGGGTCGAGCGGGGCGTAGCCGTAGTTCATGAACATCAGGTGGACCCGACGGTCCATGAAGCTCAGGAACTCGTACCAACCGCGGGTCAGGCGCTTCCGGATCGTCGTGCCGCCCCCGGTCGACCGCTGGAACGGGAGCATCCCGAACCATCGAAGCACCAGGGGGTAGAAGCCGCCCGTACTCCCGGGGTTCGGCGCCTCGACGGTGGCCGCCATGCCGATCCCCGACCCTGCCTGATCATTGTCCCGGTTGTGCATGAGTCCTCGCCACTTGCCCGAAGCCTTGCCCGATCGCGGTCCATCCCTGTGGCCTTCTGCCGACCCGGGTCGGGTCGAGGGCGGGGCAACGCCCCGACGACCACGATCCCTCGGAATCGGTCGGCAAACGGCCGCCATGCCCGGAATTCCCCGGGAGGCCGCCGCGAGGCGGCCGGGGAATCGGGTGGCGTCTCGACCGTTGGAAGCGACCATTGTAGGCAGCCGAGGCCCAAATGCCTAGCACCAGCGGTTCGGCTTCGCCGATCAGGGCCGTTCGACGCCCCCCGGGATCGGCACGTCCGACCCGCCCAGGGCCGCCGCCAGCAGGCAGCCGCCCCCCTCGATCGCCAGCAACGGCCAGCAGAGCCCGGCCAGCACCTCCAGCCGGATTCCCGCCCCGGGGGCGCCCGGCGCGATCAATTCCAGCAACACTCCCAGCCCGAGCAAGGCCGTCAGCACCGACCCCAGCAGGCAGAACGCCGCCAGCGCCGCCCACCGCCCCACCGATCCCCAGCCCAGGGCCGCCAACGCCGGCGGCACGGCCAGCGGGATCAGGCCGTAGCCGAGCAGGACCGCCGCCGGCAGCCGGGCCGCGGCGACCCAGGCCACCAGCAGCTCGGGCCGGAACGCCTGGACGGCCCAGATGGGCAGCCCGTCCGCCTCCTCGGCCGAGAGGCTCGCGAAGACGGCCGACAGCGGCACCAGGATCATCGGGATCAGGACCACCGCCAGGGCCGCCATCATCGCCCCCCGGCGCGGCCCGGCCGGCAATCGGGCCCTCGTCCCCTCGGAAATCGACTCGTGGCTCATCGGATCGGTCTCCTCAGGTGATCCCGACGTTCCATCGCGTCGGCTCGCCGTCAATCCAACCGGGCCGGCCCGCCGCCCGGGCTCGCCCCCGCCCCGGCCCCGGAGGCCCGATACGCCACCAGGAACAGGACCCCGAGGGCCAGATCGACCACCCCCGGGCCGACCACCGACCACCCGACCCGCCCTTGCACGAACAGGGCCAACGCCGCCCCCCCGAACGCCACCTTCTCCAGCACGCCGACGAGCATCAACGGCCGATACCGGATCGGGTCGCTCGCGATCACCAGGAAGACCACCTGCCAGGCCGCCGCCAGACCGACAAACCCATAGAAATACTCCGGATGGGCGATCGCCGGCGGGTATCGCCGGCTGATCCAGCCCTCCAGCGCGTACTGCGGCACGATCGCGGCCAGGCCGACCAGCCCGGCCACCAGGAACACCCAACGCGCCAGTCTCATGCCCGCCCCGCCCTCCGATGCCCCGACGGGGCGAACCCCGTCGCAATCGCCCGGCACCCCGTCAATCGGCCCGTGGAGCGGCCGACGGGATGCCGGGCGGTCCCCCTTCGGGACCGCCCTCCGTCAGTTGATCCCGAGGTAATCGCCGACCAGCGGGGCATACTTCACGATCACCCCGGCGAAGACCACCGCCACCATGCTCATCAGCTTGATGAGGATGTTCAGGCTCGGCCCCGAGGTGTCCTTGAACGGGTCGCCCACCGTGTCTCCCACGACGGCCGCCTTGTGCGGGTCGGACCCCTTGCCCCCCATCGCCCCGGCCTCGATGTACTTCTTCGCGTTATCCCAGGCCCCGCCGGAGTTGGCCATGAAGATCGCCATCGCGAACCCGGCCGTCAGCGCCCCGGCCAGCAGGCCCATCAGGCCGCTCACGTCGAGCACCATCCCCACGACCAGCGGGGCCGAGACCGCCAGGATCGCCGGCACGATCATCTCGCGCTGGGCCCCCCGGGTGGCGATGGTCACGCACTCGGCGTAGTCGGCCTTGGCGTTCGGGTCGGTCAGCAGGTTCAGCTCGCGAAACTGGCGGCGGACCTCCTCGACCATCCGGCCGGCGGCCCGTCCCACCGCCTTCATCGTCAGGCCGCAGAAGACGAACACCATCAGGACCCCCGCGAAGACCCCGACCAGCAGCTTCGGGTTCATCAGGTTCACGCCGTAGTAGTCCATGAAATTGGCCAGGCTCGCCGTCCGGACCCGCACGAGGCTGATGATCGGCGTGGCCGCCTCGATCTCCGGCTTGTAGTGCTCGACGATCTGGGTATCACTCGCCCGCACCAGCTCGCCGTCGGCCTCGACAAAGGGCGCCCCGCCGCTCGACGCGAAATAGGTCGGGTAGAAGCCGGTCTCGGGATCGACCGCCTCGGAGAACTCCACATACTTGCCGCTGCCGATCGGATAGATCCCGCCCAGCTCCAGCTCCCCTCGATGGGCCTCGACGAAGGTCAACCCCTCGCGCTGGATGCCGATGCGGACCTCCTCCACGAAGGCCGCCAGCAGGGCCAACGCCGTCAAGGCGGCCGACCCGATGGCGAACCCCTTGCCCGTCGCGGCCGTCGTGTTGCCGAGCGAGTCGAGCGCGTCGGTCCGCTCGCGGACCTCCGGCGGCTGGCCGGTCATCTCGGCGTTGCCGCCCGCGTTGTCGGCGATCGGCCCGTAGGCGTCGGTCGCCAGGGTCACCCCCAGGGTCGAGAGCATCCCGACCGCCGCGAAGCCGACCCCGTACAGGCCCAACGTCGCGTTCTCCCCGCCCCCGGCGATGAAGTACGCCAGGATCGTCCCCAGGCCGACGATCGCGATCGACGCCCAGGTGCTCAGCATCCCCTGCGCCACGCCGGCGATGATCGTCGTCGCCGGCCCCGTCACGCTCTGGTCGGCGATCCACTTCGTCGGCGCGAAGTCGGCCGACGTGTAGTACTCCGTGAAGTACCCGACCAGGATCCCGACGACCAACCCCACCGTGATCGCCAGGAAGACCCCGAGCCAGATGCTCCCCGGCAGGACCAGCCAGCAGACCAGCAGGGCTGCCACCACGATGAACGCGCTCGACCCGTAAATCCCGCGCCTCAACGCCCACAAGAGGCTCAACTGAGTGGCCCCTTCCTCGGTCTTGACCAGGAAGACGCCCAGAATCGACAGCAAGATCCCGATCCCCGCCAGGATCATCGGCGCGGCCACCAATTGAGCCTGCGCGTAAATCATCGCCTCAGAGCTGAGCACCTCCCCGCTCGCGGCCCGGAGCCCGAGCGCGGCGGCCGCCCCCAGCGCGGCGGTGGCGAGGATCGACCCGCAATAGCTCTCATACAGGTCGGCCCCCATGCCGGCCACGTCGCCGACGTTGTCCCCCACGTTGTCGGCGATCACCGCCGGATTCCGCGGGTCGTCCTCGGGAATTCCGGCCTCGACCTTGCCGACCAGGTCGGCCCCCACGTCGGCCGCCTTCGTGAAGATGCCGCCGCCGACCCGGGCGAAGAGCGCCTGCGTCGAGGCCCCCATGCCGAAGGTCAGCATCACCACCGTGATCTGCTCCAAAGACATGTGGAACCCGTCGATCGTCCGGGGCAGGAGCCAGGCCAGCAGCCAGAACCAGGCGCTGATGTCCAGCAACCCCAGGCCGACGACCACCAGGCCCATCACCGCCCCGGCCCGGAAGGCGACCTGCAACCCCCGGTTCAGCGACTCCTTGGCCCCCTGCGTCGTCCGGTTCGAGGCCAGGGTGGCGGTGTTCATCCCGATGAACCCGCTCAACCCGCTGAAGAACCCTCCGGTCAGGAACGCGAACGGCACCAGGCTGTGCTGCTGCTTCAAGACGAACGACTGCACGGCCAGCAAGACCACCAGGAACAGGAACGCCAGGCCGACCACCAGGTACTGCCGCTTCAGATACGCGAACGCCCCTTCCCGCACGTATCCGGCGATCTCCCGCATCCGCTCGTCGCCCGGCGACGCGGCCAGCAACTGCCGATAGAACCCAAAAGCGGAGACCAGGGCCGCGATCGCCCCGATCGGAGCCACCCACCACCAGATCGGAATCGGAATGTCGGACATCGTGTTCTGATGCTCCCTGGCTCGCTCGTCACCGAGAGGACTCGAACCGCTCGCTCATCGCCCGCCGCCCGCCGCCCGAGGGTGTCCGACGGTCGCCCGCCGGTCCCCTGCCGACCCCTTCCTGGGCCGGGCCGCTCGGCCCTCGCTCGGGCATGGAAGGGCTTCAAGTTACTCACTCGCTGCCGGGCTGCCAACGGCGCTATCTCAAGAAACCTCAGACATTCCGGCCCCCCCCCAACCCGATCAATCCGCAAGCCTGCGGTATCCCCCGCCCCTCCCGATTGCTACCCTTGAGCCTCGGCATTCGAACCACCAACACGACTCGTACCCGACAGACAGCGGCCCTCTCAGCCCCGCCCCCCCTCTCGATCGCGAGCGATCGGAGGACCGCCCCCCCTTCGCGGGGACGAGAGTCGCCGCCAGACCGGGCAGGGCGTCTCCTCCCCCAACCCACTCCCCCTCTCGGGGGAGCGGGTGGCCGAGGGCCGGGTGAGGGGGCCGCGTTCGGATCGCAAGGCGATGCGTCCTGTCCCGGGCCCCCCCACCCCGGCCCTCTCCCCCGCGATCGGGGGGAGCGGGTGACAGAGTCCGCCCGACCCTCGCCCCGATTCCCTCGCCCGCTGCGTCTCGCCCCCTGCCTCCTGCCCCGGTCCGGCCCTGCTCCCCCTCGGAGGTCCTCATGCCGCTCGACCCCTACGCCCAGGCCCTGCTCGACCTGCAACAGATGACCGGCTTCCGCGGCTTCGACACCATGCCCGTGGCCGACGCCCGAGCCCTGATGGCCGCCCGCATGGCCGACGTCCCCCGCGAGCCGGTCGCCCGCGTCGAGGATCTCGCCACCGACGCCGGCCTCCCGCTCCGTCTCTACTGGCCCGTCGGCAGCGACGCCGCGGGCGAGGCCGGCTCGCCCCGCCCGGCCCTCGTCTTCTCCCACGGCGGCGGCTGGGTCGTGGGCGATTGCGACATGGTCGACGGCACCTGCCGGACCCTCGCCAACGCCTCCGGCTGCGTCGTCGCCTCGGTCGACTACCGCCTCGCCCCCGAGCACCGCTTCCCCACCGCCGCCGAAGACGCCTCGCACGCCTTCCAGTGGGTCCGCGCCCGGGCCGACCGGCTCGGCATCGACCCGGCCCGCATCGCCGTCGGCGGCGACAGCGCCGGCGGGAACCTGGCGATCGCCTCCTGCCTCATGGCCCGCGACCGCGGCCAGCCCGCCCCCGCCTTCCAAGTCCTGATCTACCCCGTCGCCGACTCCGCCTGCGACTCCCCCTCCTACGCCGAGTGCGCCACCGGCTTCGGCCTGACCCGCGACGCCATGCAATACTACTGGCGCCAGTACCTCGCCGACCCCGCCGACGGCGCCCACCCCTACGCCTCCCCCCTCCATGCCGACCTGGCCGGCCTGCCCCCCGCCTTCGTCCTCACCGTCGAGTACGACCCGCTCCGCGACGAGGGCGAGTCCCTCGCCCGCCGCCTGGCCGAGTCCGGCGTCCCCACCGCCCACCGCCGCTTCGACGGCCAGATCCACGGCTTCTTCCACCTCGGCCACATCATGCCCCAGGGCAAGGCCGCCGTCGCCGAGGCCGCCCAGGCCCTCCGCCAGGCCCTCGCCTGACCTCAAGAATCCAACCTCGCCTCGCCCCGGGGCCAGGCTACGGTTCCTCTCCCCACTCTCCTCTCCCCGATCTCCGCATCGCCTCACTCGCCGGCCGAACCCTTCCGTCCCCCTCTCCCCGCGGGCGGGGAGAGGGCCGGGGTGAGGGGTCCTCGCGTTCGCCACCCCGCCCGGCGCATCCTCGGCCACCCCTCAATCCGGCCCGCTCCCTTCTGATACCGAATTGCTCGGAAGAGTTACCCTTGTAGGGTCCGCTGTGCGGACCGAACTCCTAACGGGTTAAAGGGATCGGTCCGCACAGCGGACCCTACGAGAGAACACTGAACCAGGCGGATCGGTATGACTCATCGAAGTGAGCCGGAACACCCCTGACCGCCAGACCATGCACCGGACAATCCCTTCACAACCCGATGCGACTCATCCGCCAATCCTTGAATCCTTCGATCCAACGACGTCAGGCCGCCGCCCCCACGTCCCCACGTCCCCTGCCCGACTCCAACCCTACCGCAGCCGCCCCCCCCGGAACATCCAGCCCGGGCGCTGGAAGGGAGGCCAGGGCCGGGGCACCGGCGTCGGCCTCGGGCTCCGGAAGACGGTCGAGAACGTCCCTCCGGGCCGGCCGTCGCCGTCGCCGTCGAGCAGGACGCCCCGGTCGTCCGCCACGCCCACCCCCGCGCCGGGGACCCCCGTCACCTGATTGATCAGGATCTGCACCGGCGTCCCCGGCCGCACCGGACGGAGCGTCCGCAAGGTCACGGTCCGGGTCGCCGGGTCGTACACGGGCGGCCCGAGCGGCACCAGCAGGTCTTCCCGCGTGCCGATCCGCCGGTTATGCCCCGGCACCTGCACGCTGTAGCCGTAGTTCCGCAGGTCCTCGGCCCTCGGGCCGTTCATGTCGCGGTCGAAGCCGACCGTAATCGTCAAAAACCCGCGCCGATCCGACTGCGACACCACGCTCGCCACCCTCGGCACGTCCAGATTCGCGATCGTCAACACCGCCGACGACGGCACCCCCAGGCTGGCCCCCCCCATCGGGTCGTCCAGGAACAGGCCGAGCACCGGCGACCCGGCCGACCCCGGATTGAACAGAATCGGCACCGTGAACGTCTGCACGAGTTGCCCCGGCCCGAACGTCAACGTGCCCGACACCGGCACGTAATCGACCCCCGGCACCGCCGTCCCGGCCCTCGTGTCGTAGTCGATCGACACCGAGCCGCCCCCGGCGCTCCTCACCACGGTGATCGTCGCCAGCCCCGATTCCTCCGACACCACATAGCTCGGGCTCGCGAAGGCGATCGTCCCCGGCTGGTCGTTGTCGATGATCCGCAGGACCGCCGTCGCCGGGTCCCCCAGATTCGCCGCCCCGGCCGGATTCGTCAGCACCAGGCCGACCGTCTCCACCGCCTCGGCCAGGTCGTCGTCGAGGATCGGCACCGTGAAGGTCTGCAGATTCACGCCGATGTCGAACGTCAAGGTCCCCGACACCGGCGAGTAGTCCACCCCCGGCGTGGCCGACCCGCCCATCGTCGCGTACGAGACGGTCGCCTGCCCCCCGCTCCCCCCGGTCCGGGTCACGGCGATCACCGCCTGGCCGCTCGACTCGTCCACCTCGTACACCGCCATGGCGAACTGGACGCTGCCGAGCAGTTCGGCCACGCCGGGAGAGAACTCCGAGGTGTTCCCCGATGCGTCGGTCGCCGTCGCCGTCACGAACTCGCCCGGCAGGACCGCCCCCGGCACGTCGGCCGAGAAGACCGCCACGCCCGAAGCGTCGGTCATCACCACCGTCTCGCCCAGGTAGCGCTTCCCCTCGCCGCTGCCCGACGGGTCGAGCGTCTCGTTGGCGAAGAACTGGATCACGAACGCCGTGTCCGGCACGCTCGCCAGCGACCCCTCGATGTTCGCGAAATCGGTCGAGGTCCGCACGCGGTCGATCACCGGGGCCGGCCGCAGCAGGTTCGGCCCCGTCGCCAGGATGAGCGGCTCGACCAGGTTGATCCCCAGCCCTGCGTTGTCGAAGATGCTGTTCGTCCAGATCCGGTTCCGGATGCTCGGCCCCTCGACCCGCACCCCGTCGCGCCGGCTGAAGGCGATGACGTTCCCCGCCTCCACCGTCGTCCCGCCGATCAGGTTGTCCGAGGCCCCGTCCCGGATCCGGACCCCGTCCACCTCGTTGCTCAACGCGAGCGTCCCCGAGATGTCCGTGCCGATCAGGTTCCCCTGCACCGCCGTGTTCACGGTCCCCGGGCCGGCCAGGTCCACCCCCCAGTGGTTCGATGAGATCAGGTTCCGCGCCGCCGTCGTCGTCCCGCCGATCGTGTTGCCCGGCGCGTCCTCGATCAGGACCCCCTGCAGCGAGTTGTTCAGCTCCAGCTCGCCCGACGGGTCGGTCCCGATGAAGGTCCCCGCCAACAGGTTCCCCGTGGCCGTCGCCCCGACGATCGCCACGCCGACGTTGTTGCCCGAGACAATCTGCGAGCCCTCGCCGTCGCCGATCACACGAGTGTCCGGCGCCCCTTCAATCCGAACCCCTTCCTGAGCGTTCCCGAGGTCCCCCAGGCCCGACGCACTGCTGCCGATCCGGTTGTTCACGATCAGGGTGCCCCGCGTCGTCGCGCCGACGACCGACACCCCGCGCAGGTTCGCCGAGATCACGTTGCCGTGGCCGATCGTGTTCCCGGAGGCCGACAGCTCGACGCGAACCCCTTCCCCCGCATTCCCGAGCGCGGCGCCGCCGTCGGCGGTCGTGCCGATGAAGTTCCCCGCGACGACGTTCCCCGTCGCCGACGCCCCCGCGATCCGGACCCCCGCCCCGCCATTCGCCGAGATCGTGTTCCGGCGGCCGTCGGCGTCCTCGCCGACCCGGTTCGACGGTGCATTGTCGAGGAAAACGCCGTCTCCGCCGTTCCCCGGGTTCCCCGCGCCGAACCGATACCCCCCTCCGGGCGCCGCCCCGATGAAGTTCCCCTCGATCCGGTTCCGCGTCGCCCCCGGGCCCACCAGCCGGACCCCGTGGCTGCCGTTGGCCGAGATCACATTGCCCGACCCCGCCTCCGGCCCGCCGATCGCGTTGCTGGAGGCGAGCCGGTCGGCCGACGACTCGACCAGGATCCCTTCAAGCCCATTGCCCGCCTGGACATACAATCCGTTGCGCGTGGGGCCGATCACCCCGACCTGGTTGCCGAAGACCTGATTCCCCTCGGCCCCCGGCCGGATCCAGATCCCCCGCCCCCCGGCCAGCGTGATCGTGTTGTTCTCCTGCGCATTGAAGCCGCCGATCGTCGTGTTCGTCCCCGCGACGACGACCGCGTCTCCCGCGATGCCGGCCCCTCGGAACTCCACGTCGAGGGGCGCCGGCAAGGGTTCGCCCGTCTGCAGGTCGACCGGGAAGACGAAATACCCGCCGATGCTGTTGCCCTGGATCCGGTTGCCGACGTGCGACCGATCCGGCACCCGCACGCCGATGTCGAACCCGTCGATGACCAGGCCGCGCAGGTTGCTGTTGCTCGTGGCGACCTCGAAGCCGACCGCCTCGGGATACAGCCCCCGGTCGATCCCGCTGCCGTCCACGATCAAGCGGAGCGCCGCATTGTTCCCGTCGAGGGCCGCGACCGTGTTCGGCTCCGACTGGATCGCGGCCGGCTCGTCGACGTCCTCCGGGTAGAAATAGGCCAGCGGCACGTCGGCCTGAGAAAGCCCGTCGATCGTCACCGGATCGGTCAGGGCCGGCAGGGGCGACTGCAGCTCGATCGTCCAGGTCTGCGACTCCGGGTCGAACCCCGGCGCCGGCACGTTCCCCCCGGTCGGGATCGCGAACTCGATGAAGTCGGCCCCGGGCGTCGCGTTGGCCAGCTCGATCGCCTGCCGGAGCGAACCGCCCCCCGCGTCGTTCGTATTGAACACGAAAAAGGTCGCCAGCAAGCATCGCGGCTCGACCCGTTCCGCCCCGGGTCGGAACCGACGCCGACGCCCCCTCCCGACGACTGCGTGCCCAATCATGCCCTTCCTCCGCCTCTCTGCCGATCCGGACCACGCCCGAACGAGCCAGGACACGCGACATCCGCCCATCCGCTTCCCATCGTCCCCTTCGGAAGTCAGTTTAACTCAGCGAACTGCCCCGGGCAGCTCCCCATCTCTCCCGCCTTACGCATTCACTCCGATTCTGCCGAAATTGCCCAATCCGACGGCTCTCCCCTCCCCCCGCCTCATCCCCCCCTTCAGGGACCGATCCCACCCATTCGCGTCCTCAGATCGGATGACTAAGGTTCCCCGATTTCCCGATGATGATGGATGGCGGGTCGTCCTCCCTACTCGCGACCCTGGCCCGGCCCCTCGCGCCGCCTCGGCCCGTCCGGAGCGTCCCCCGCCCCCACCGTTCCCCGTTCTTTGGCAACCCGACGTCTCCTCAGCCTCTGCTCCCCGCCCCCCGGCGCGAAACGAACCCATCGCCCCCCCTTCCCTCCCCGAAACGAACCGCTATCTCCGACGCAAGTCCTTTTCTCCAAACGAAATGAATTCTCCCCCCTCGGCGCACCGGACGGCGCACCGCCCCCGAGCGCGGCGACGACCGCCGGCCCCGGTCGACCCGCGTCAGGCCGGTTGCGGTGAGCCCTCGGGATCGGGCCGGACCGACCCGCCAGCACGCCCTGCCGTCCCCAAGACCGCCGTCACTCTCCCCCGATCGCCTGCGCGAAACGAACCCATCCGGCCCCGGCCGCTGCGACGAAACGAAGGACCCTCCGGGCCGCAAGTGACTGCCGTCACACGGGATGGATCTGCACCCCCGGGCGCACCGGGCCGCGCACCGGCGGGCGCACCCGCCCCGGTCAGGCCGACGATCGGCCGCCCCCTCCGGTGCGATCGCGGCCCGGCCCCGACCGGCAAGCCGGACAAAGAAGTCCTCGAAACCCTCGCGTCATCACTCTATGATAAGAGGAACGACCCTCCCCCCCGCCCTGGACGTGCGTCTCGCCCTCCGTCGTGTTCGGGACCGCCGATCGCCAATCGCCAGCCCCCGGTGATCATCGCATGAGCTTCCACCCGCTTCGACCCGGCCCCGTCGGCTCATTCCTCCTGGCCTGCCTCATCCTCCTGCCCCCCGGCATCGGGGCGATCCGAGCAGCGTCCGCCGACGACGCGCCCCAGGCGGATCCGGGCCGCGTCGATTTCGGCCGGCAGATCCGGCCGATCCTCTCCGACCGCTGCTTCCACTGCCACGGCCCCGACGAGGCCGACCGCAAGGGGGGGCTCCGGCTCGACACCCACGAGGGAGCCCTGGCCGAGACCCCCTCGGGGGCCTTCGCCGTCGTCCCCGGCGACCTCGACGCGAGCGAGTTGATCTGGCGGATCACCTCCGACGACGACCTCGACCGCATGCCCCCGCCCGACTCCGGCCGCACCCTCTCCGACGCCGAGATCGACCTGCTCCGCCGCTGGGTCGCCCAGGGGGCCGAATGGGAACAGCACTGGTCATTCAACCCGGTCGGCGAGGTCCCCGTCCCGGACGTCGGCGCCCCGACCTGGCCGACCAACCCGATCGACCGCTTCGTCCTCGCCCGCCTCGACGCCGAAGGGCTGCCGCCCGCCCCCGAGGCGGCTCGCGAACGCCTGATCCGCCGCCTCTCGCTCGACCTGACCGGACTGCCCCCCTCCGTCGCCGAGATCGACGCCTTCCTCGCCGACGACCGCCCCGACGCCTATGAGCGCCTCGTCGATCGCCTGCTCGACTCCCCCCGGTTCGGCGAGCACCTGGCCGTCGGCTGGCTCGACCTGGCCCGCTATGCCGACACCTACGGCTACCAGGCCGACGTCGAGCGGGCCGTCTGGCCCTGGCGCGACTGGGTCATCCGATCGTTCAACGCCAACATGCCCTTCGATCAATTCCTCACCTGGCAGCTGGCCGGCGACCTGATCCCCCCCGACGAACTCGACCCCGACGCCGGCGACGACCCGATCCTCGCCACCGCCTTCAACCGCCTCCACCGCATGACCAACGAGGGGGGCAGCATCGAGGAGGAATTCCGCGCCGAGTACGTCGCCGACCGCACCGACACCCTCGGCACCGCCGTCCTCGGCCTGACCATCGGCTGTGCCCGCTGCCACGACCACAAATATGATCCCATCAGCCAGCGCAACTATTACGAGCTCTCCAGCTTCTTCGACAACATCGACGAGTCCGGCCTCTACTCCCACTTCACCAACGCCACCCCCACCCCGACCCTGCTCCTCACCCGGGGGGACCAGGATCAACGGATCGAAGCCCTTGAATCCCAGATCCGGGACGCCGAGGCCGCCCTCGCCCTCCTGGCCGACCGGCGCCGCGAGGCGTTCGACGCCTGGCTCGACCGGCCCGACCGCGAGCCGATCGCGACCGTGACCGGCCTGATCGGCGACTTCCCGCTCGACGAGGTCGCCAGCGACAGCCAGACGACCCCGAACCTGGCCAACCCCGAGGCCCCCGCTCGCCTGGTCGACGCCCCCGAGCCGGTCGACGGCCGGGTCGGCGGCGGGCTCCTCCTCAGCGGCGAGAACAGCCTCGTCCTGCCGATGGGCAACTTCACCCGGGACGACCCCTTCACCGTCGCCCTCTGGGCCAGGACCCCCGACACCAAGGAGCGTGCCGTCCTCTTCCACCGCTCCCGGGCCTGGACCGACGCCGGCAGCCGCGGCTATCAGCTCTTGATTGAGGACGGCCGCCTCAGCGCCTCGCTCGTCCACTTCTGGCCCGGCAACGCCATCGGCATCCGGGCGATCGACCCCATGCCCCCCGAGACCTGGGTCCACCTGGCCGTGACCTACGACGGATCGAGCCGGGCCGATGGGATCACCCTCTACGTCGACGGCCGGCCCGCGGAGGTCGAGGTCGTCCGCGACCACCTGGTCAAGGACATCACCGGAGGCGGCGGCGACGAATTGACCTTCGGCCAGCGGTTCCGCGACCGCGGCTTCATCGGCGGATTGATCGACGAGGTCAAGGTCGCCGACCGGCTCCTCACCCCGCTCGAAGTCGCCCACCTGCACGACGGAACCTCACTTGCCGATGCGTTCGCCTCGCCCGAGGGCGAGCGCCGCGACCTCCTGTTCGCCTACTACCTGGAGAATCACGACCCCGAGTACCGGGCCGGCCTGGCCGGCCTCCGCGACCTGCGCCGGGAGCGATCGGCCCTCGTCGAGTCGATCCCCGAGCTGATGGTGATGCGGGAGATGCAGGAGCCTCGCCAGACCTTCCTGCTCGACCGAGGGGCCTACGACGCCCCGCGTGACCCGGTCGAGTCGAGGACCCCCGAGGCCCTCCTGCCCTTCCCGACCGACCAGCCCCGCAACCGCCTCGGCCTCGCCCGATGGCTGACCGACCCCGAGCACCCGCTCACGGCCCGGGTCGCCGTCAATCGCCACTGGAAGGACCTGTTCGGCCGCGGCCTGGTCGCCACCCCCGAGGATTTCGGCAGCCAGGGTGATCCTCCCACCCACCCCGAGCTGCTCGACTGGCTCGCCCGGTCGTTCATCGACTCCGGCTGGGATGTGAAGCGGTTGATCCGGACCATCGTCACCTCCTCCACCTACCGGCAAGATTCGACCGTCGATCCCGAGATCCGGGAGCGCGACCCCGAAAACCTCCTCCTCGCCCGGGGCCCCGTCCGTCGCCTCCGGGGCGAGACGATCCGCGATGCCGCCCTGGCCGCCGGCGGACTTTTGGTCGAGACGATCGGCGGCCGGCCGGTCAAGCCGTATCAGCCCGCCGGCATCTGGGAGGAGAACTCCGGCCAGGCCTACGTCCGCGACGAAGGGCCCGGCAGCCGCCGCCGTAGCCTCTACACCTTCTGGAAGCGGACCGCGCCGCCGCCGTCGATGATCACCCTCGACGCCTCGGCCCGGGAGGTCTGCACCGTCCTGCGGCCGACCACCATGACCCCGCTCCAGGCCCTCCTGCTCCTGAACGACCCGCAGTACGTCGAGGCCGCCCGCGCCCTCGCCGTCCGGGCGATGCTCGAAGGGGGCGAGACGCTCGACGCCCGGATCACCTTCGCCTTCCGATCCGCCATCGGTCGCGCCCCGACCCCCGACGAATCCGAGATCCTGGCCGAGCTGTATCAGGAACAGATCGACGAGTTCCAGGATGACCCTTCCCGCGCCGAGGCCTTCCTCGCCATCGGCGACCAACCGCCCGACCCGAGCCTCGACCCGGTCGAGCAGGCCGCCTTCGCCGTCCTCGTGCAGGTGATCCTCAACCACGACGAATGTCACATGAAACGGTGAGCCGATGCGACTCGAACCCACTCCCCCCGACCATCCCGGCCTGCAGCTCAACCGCCGCCACTTCTTCGCGAAGACGGGGCTCGGCATCGGCACCGCGGCGCTGGCCCATCTGCTCGGCGGCGAGGGGCGTTTCGCAACGGCCGCGACCGATGCGAACGCCTCCGGCCTGCCCGGCCTGCCCCACTTCGCGCCGAAGGCGAAGCGGATCATCTCCCTGTTCATGAGCGGCGGCCCGTCGCAACTGGAGACGTTCGACTACAAGCCGACCCTCAACGACCGCAACGGCGAGGACCTGCCCGAGTCCGTCCGGGGCGGCCAGCGCCTGACCGGCATGTCGGCCAACCAGGCGACCCTGCCCCTGGCCGGCTCGCTGTTCACGTTCGATCGCCACGGCGAATCCGGCGCCTGGGTCAGCGAGCTCTTGCCGCACACGGCGGGGATCGTCGATGAGCTGTGCATCGTCAAGTCGATGTATACCGAGGCGATCAACCACGACCCGGCGATCACCTTCCTCCAGACGGGCGCCCAGATCGCCGGGCGGCCGTCGATCGGCTCGTGGCTCAGCTACGGGCTCGGGTCGGACAATGAAGACCTGCCGGCCTTCTGCGTCCTGATCACCAAGGGCAAATCGGGCCAGCCGCTCTACTCCCGGCTCTGGGGGAACGGCTTCCTGCCGTCAGCCCATCAGGGGGTCCTGTTCCGGGCCGGGGCTGAGCCGGTCCTGTATCTTCAGAACCCCGACGGCGTGACCGACGCCGGCCGCCGCAAGATGCTCGACCGGCTCAGGGAGCTGCACCAGCTCGAGCATGAGGAGACGCTCGACCCGGTGCTCGACGCCCGGATCTCCCAGTACGAGATGGCCTACCGGATGCAGGCGTCGGTGCCCGAGGTGGCCGACGTCTCCGACGAGCCGGACTCGACGTTCGACCTGTATGGGGCCGACGCCCGCACCCCCGGCACCTTCGCGGCCAACTGCCTGCTCGCCCGCCGCCTGGCCGAGCGCGGCGTGCGTTGCATCCAGCTCTTCCACCAGGACTGGGACCACCACGGCGGCCTCCCCGGCGGCATGCGTCGCGAGTGCGGGCAGACCGACCAGGCCAGCGCCGCGCTGGTGATCGACCTGAAGCGCCGAGGCTTGCTCGACGACACCCTCGTCGTCTGGGGGGGCGAGTTCGGCCGGACCAATTACAGCCAGGGGAAACTGACCGCCACCGACTACGGCCGCGACCATCACCCCCGCTGCTTCTCGGTCTGGATGGCCGGCGGCGGCGTGAAGGCCGGCACCTCCTACGGCACCACCGACGAGTTCGGCTACAACATCGCCGAGGACCCGGTCCACGTGCACGACCTGCACGCGACGATCCTGCACCTCCTGGGGATCGATCACGAGCGGCTCACATTCAAATATCAAGGGCGCTACTTCCGCCTGACCGACGTGCACGGCCGGGTCCTGCAAGACCTGATCGCGTGATCGCCCGGAGGGGGGCCCCCGGCCCGATCGCCGACCTACGAAGGTCGGCGATCGGGCCGGGCAACCTGACTTCGTCGCGAGCAGATCGGCCGGGTCAGGGTGCCGGATACTGGGGGATCAGGGCGTTGAGGTTGCCGAGCGGGATCACCCGGGTGTAGGTGATGGTCGTGCCGAAGTCGAGGCCGGTGCCGAATCCGGCGGCGGCGCCCAGGGTCACGAGGTCTCGGGGGCCGATGGGGGTCCTTGAGGCGGTGATCTCTCCCGAGATGACCGAGCCGAGGTAGGTCCCTTCCTCGATCCGAAGGCCGTTGAGCTCGGTGATCGCCTGGGCGTTGCTCAGCTGGACGCGGAGGTCGCCGCCGACGGTGTCGGTCGAGAAGCCGGCCGGGGCGTCCTGCATCGGTCCCCGGGCCGAGAGGACCAGGCCGTAGTCGCCGTTGGCGGCGATGACGAATCCCGAATCGATCCGGCCGGGGAAATTGAGGCCGAACAGTTGCAGGCCGGTCTGGCTGGCCGCGACGTTCACCAGGTCGCGGACGGCCCCCGAGGTGATCTGGATGGTGTTCCCCAGCCGGGCGCCTCCGAGCATGTTCGCGGGGGTCGCGGGGGGGACGATCGGCGTGAAGGCCCCCGAGGTGGAGAGCTGCTGGACGTCGAAGAGGAACGCTTCCAGCTCGTCGGTGATGCGCTGCGATTGCGCGGGGGAGGTGGCGAAGGCGTCCCGCTCGACGGCCACGCGGAGCAGCCGGAGGTAGTTGGCCTGCGTCCCGGGGGGGACCAGCCGGGGGTCGCCGAGCGACCGGGCCAGGCGGAGGCCGCGGACGACCGGCGGGGTGTTCAGGCCCCGGAAGGGCCGGCCGGTGCGGAGGGCCTCGGTCATGAGGGGGCCGGTCTGGCGATAGACCGAGGAGAGGGCGCCGGTGCCGATCGTCTCGGCAGGGAGCGGGGTCGCCTCGCCGGGGATCTGATCGATGGGCACGGCGACCTGATACAGGCCGTCGCCGAGGGATTGCAGGTTGCCGATCGGGACCGTGACGGTGAAGGCGGCTCGCCCGGCGGACGGGGGGATCTGGATGGTGGCCTCGGTGGTCCCCAGGAACAGGAGGTTCGACTCCGGCACGAAGAACTGGATCGGCTCTTGCTCCTCGGGCGGGGCTTCGGGGGCGGCCGAGAAGCCGACCAGCGTCTGCGCCGCGGGAGAGTTGAGCAGGGCATAGGTATCGACCGAGCCGAGCATGGCGTTGACGAGCGGCTGGGCGAGCACGGCCTGATAGAGCATGGAGCGGCCGGCCACGCCCCGGGCCGCGGCCTGGGCCCGGATCGGTTCCATGGCCTCGGGGCCGAGCAGTTGCACCAGGTACTGGTTGACCGCCGGTGAGGCGTCGACGCGGACAGGGGCCTGCTGGATGCGGGGCCGGATCGCCCCGGGAGCGATGAACGGCCCGAGCTTCCCGCCGACGGGCGTCACTCCCGAGAGAAGCAAGCGGCCGTCGAGCGCCTCGAAGCTCGGCTGCATCCTGCGGCGAGGACCGCGCGCTGGCCGAGGACCTTGCGCCCTTCGCATCGTTATCGCCTCCGTGCCCGATCGAGAGGATTGCGGAAACCCGTGTCCTGGGGGTGGTTATCGGACGGGCATCGCGTCTGCCTTGACCCTCCCGACGCTTAAAACTGCCGCAATCGGCCCCCGAGGCGAAGATTCGGGGGGGACCGTCGAATCTCTTTGTGAGAACAATTCCCCAACGCCCACCGTAGAATGACAGACAGAACGGCACGGCCGTTCACCATCAGGTCTCATCACCGTGGCGGACAAGTCAGGGAGGTCACGATGGTCAAGAAGCTCAACGACACGGCACTCTGGCAGCGAAACCTGGCCTCCTTGATCCGATCGGGGCTGTTCGATCGGGCCGAGGTGGTCGAGTCTCGGGGCCTGCATGTGGTCGTCGGGATCTACAGAGACGGCTCGCAATCGGCCCCGCTGGCCAAGTATGCCGACCGGAAACGAGCGGACGACGCCGTGGAGCTGGTCGATCGGCTCAACGCCCATGCCGTCCCGGCAGAGGCGAACTAGAGGAATCCCGATCCGGGGACGGAGACCCCTCCTACAGTCAAGAGTTCCGGATCGGAGACGGAGACCCTCCTGCTCGAATCCGAGGAGGGGGGTCTCCGTCCCCCGACGCCGCTTGCCGACGGGAATTCCTCGAAGGGGAGCGGCCGGCCGCCGGTCGGCCCGGAGTGGCGGGAGTGATCGCGGGGGCGGGGGACCGGGCGGAGGCCCGCGTCGTCCGTCCCCGTTTTCGCTTGGGGGAGGGGATTGGGTGCGATCCGGGGAGGGGATCGCGTCACTCGGCAGGACGCCGGCCGGGGGACGGGGGGGGAGGGCGCAGCCTGCCGATGACCTCTCGGCAGAAGGCGAGCAGGTTGGTCTCGATCAGTTCGCGCTCGATGGTGGCGAAGGGCGGATTGTGGGGCAGCGTGGCGATGACGGCGTCGAGGAGCATTCGGGAGAAGTGCTCGTTGGCCCGGCGCAGGAGTCGCTGGGTCTGGGAGGGGGTGACGGGGCGATCGAGCGCCCGGGCGAGCCGATCGGCCAGCTCGGGGGCGGAGAGGCCCGGCCGCTCGTAGCGTTGACGGAGGGCGAGGAAGAAGGGCTGACCGGATTCCTCCTGGAGATCCTTGAGCCGTTGCCAGGTGCGTTCCAGGAGCTCGGATCTCCAGATCGCGTCGAAGCGGGCCGACTCGATCGGGCCGTCAAGCTCGGGGATCGGGATCGGGCACTGGCCCGACTGCTGGAGGTCGACGAGCCATCGGATCAGGGCGGTCCGCAAGACGATCCGGGGGCGGCGGTCGTGGGGGTCGGGGTGGTTCCGGGCGTCGTTCGAGAGGCTGGGCACGAACCGGCGATAGAGCGCATCGGCCTCGTCTCGATCGACGATGAGCTGGACCAGGTAGCGATGGACGGCGGGCAGCTCGAAGGCCGAGGCGTCGTCATCGGTGCTGGGCTCGGGCGTCGGGGAGGAGCGGCCCTCGAAGCGGGTCTCCTCGCGGGGCGGGGGCTGCCGGCCCGATCGAGAGCTCCTGAACAACTCCTCGTCCATGGTTGAAGCGCCTCGCTCGCTCGTCCGATTCGGCGGGAGAGAAGCCTTCCGAGTGCGGCCGGATTGCGAGACCGCCGGCGATCGGAAGGCGACGGTCGCGCCCCGCGTCCCGAATCGCTCGGAGACCGGGCGTCGGGCAGGGCGTTGGACCGTTGTTTGATTGAACCCGAATCGGGGAGCGCGGTGAAGAGGGAACCGCCGATCGCGAGCGCCGGAATGAACGGACGATTCCGAGGCCGGGACGTCGGGCCGGAGACCCCTCGGGGGGTCGGAGGGATGACAGCGGGGGATCGGGGGCGAGGGGCCGGGGAGGGCTGAATCGTGGCGGGTGATCGGGCGGGGGAGCAGAGGCCCCGGGGCGGCGACCAGGACGGGGTTCGGCCGGCGGGCGGGCGGTGGGATGGGGAGCCGCTCGCCGGGGAGGTCGGGCCGGGGGTGCGGCCCAGACTCCCCGAAGGAGGGCGATCGGATCGCGGGTGCGATCGGGTCGCGGTGGGTGGGGTGCTCGGAACTCAGAGGGGGAAGAGGTTGCCGAGCTTTTCCCGGGCCTGACGGCTCCCCTTGGAGGCCTTGATCAGGGGGAAGGTCTGCATCTTTCCATCGACTTCGAGCGTGAGCTTGCCCTCGCGGATGACCGAGGTGGCCACGCGGACGCGGCGGGTGGTGCCGTTGGGCAGCCAGACCTTGATCGTCTGCAGGTTGGGCTTGAACTTCCGTCGGCTGATGCCGGTGATCTTGGTCCCGACACCGCCGAGGTACTTGGCTTTGCCGCGTGTGGTGACGTGGTTGCCGAATGAGGTCTTCTTGCCGCTAACTTCGCACTGCCGTCCCATCGGACTGACTCCTGATCATGGCCAGCACAGCAACAGAGGCGCTCTGAGCTGGCCCGGCTTACTCCTCGTCACCGATCTTCAACACCTGACGACCGCGATAGGTCCCGCAATCGGGGCAAACCGTATGGCGAGGCTTCAGGGTGCCGCACTGCTCGCAGTTGATCAGGATGACGTTGAACTGGAGGGCGTCGTGGCTTCGACGCATCCCCTTCTTGGACTTCGATGTACGCCGCTTCGGTACGGCCACGGCACACGCTCCGGCGGTCTGCCTGGGTCAAAGTGTGGTTCGGGAAAAGGGTGAATTGTATCGAACGACCGGCCGCGGTGGCAAGCCGAACTGCGATGATGCCGGGAGGAAACAGTCGGCGGGCCCGATTTGCAGGGCGACGCGGAAGGGTGAACTAGGCTTCTCCAGGGAGGACCGCAGTCCTGGAGATCCCTCCGGGGGTGCGGCCGCAGTCGCGCGTGCCGTCCGAGCATGGGGAGGCAAGGCAATGTGTCGCAATGCCGGGCGGGTCAGGAAGGAGGTCTCCGAGATGCGCGTCTCGCGTCGGCGCGGTCGTGGGCGATCCGGGGCGGCCGCGGTGGAGATGGCGATCATCTTGCCGCTGTTCCTCGCGTTGATCCTGGGCACGATCGAGGCGTCTCGCCTGGGGATGGTGTCGCAGCTCTTGCACGTCGCGGCGCGCGAAGGCTGCCGGACGGCGGTGCTGCCCGGCCAGACCGAGGCGGCCGTGCAGGCCCGGATCAACGCGGCGCTGGCCGGCACGGGCATCGCCCCCTCGGTGCAGATCAGCAGCCCGAGCGGGTCGTGGCTGAACGCGGAGGCGCCGGCGGCGATCAGCGTCCGGCTGAGCGTGCCGTTCAAGGACGTGAGCTGGCTGGGCAATCCCTTCGCGTTCGAGGACACGACGGTCGTGGCCTCGGCGACGATGTGCAGCGAGAAGAACCCGTGACGCGACGGCCCCGTCGCAGGAGGAGCCGATCATGAGAGGACGAGCCCGTGCGGTCGGCAGGCGGCGCGGCGCGACCCTGGTGCTCTCGGCCGTGATGATGACCGCGATCCTCGGCTTCGTGGCGCTGGCCGTCGACACGACGGTGCTGGCCGTGGCCCGGCACCAGCTGGGGATCGCGGCCGATGCCGGCGCGCTGGCCGGGGCCTCGGCCCTGGCCGACGAACGGCGGATCAACCCGAACGTCTCGCTGGAGACGATCTTCACCTCGGCCCACGGCCGGGCGCAGCAGTACGTCGCGCAGAATCGGGTGCTCGGCCAGCCGCCGGTGATCGTGAATAACGCGTTCAACGCGCCGAACGGGGACGTGGTGCTGGGGTACATCGCCGATCCGCTGGACCCGGCCAGCCCATTCCTGAGCGACACGGCGTGGGCGGCGAACTTCAACTCGGTCCAGGTGCGCGCGGCCCGATCGGAGGAGCGGGGGGGCATCGTCCCGGCCTTCTTCGCGAGGGCGATCGGGATCGACGGTGCGGCCGTCCGCGTCCGAGGGACGGCGACGGCGATGAACTACAGCATCGCCGGGTTCAGCTCGGAGTCGGACCAGAATGCCGACCTGTTGCCGATCGTGCTGGACAAGACCGCCTACGATCGGATGATCAGCCCCAGCTCGAGCAACGGCGACACGTATCGATATGACACGAACACGGGGCAGGTCACCACCGGGGCGGACGGGATTCGGGAGTCGGTCCTGTACCCGGTCAAGTCGGGATCCCCCGGCAACTGGGGGACGGTCAACATCGGGACCTCGAACAACAGCACGAGCACCCTGGGGGCCCAGATCCGGTACGGGGTCACCCCGCAGCAACTGTCGAGGTATCCGGGCGGCAAGCTGACCCTCAACCAGACCGACAACCAGGGAAGAGACTACGTCATGCTCGGTGGCGACCCGGGCATCAGCGCCGGGATCAAGGACGACCTGGAGGCGATCATCGGCAAGCCGCGGACGATTCCCATCTACTCGGAGAATTCCGGGAACGGGAACAACGCGCAGTACAAGGTGATCGACTTCGCGTCGGTCCGCGTGCTGGCGGTCAATTTCAAGGGGAACCCGAAGTACGTGATCGTCCAGCCGGCGCTCACGCGCGATCCGACCGCGATCCCGGGCGAGGTCCAGCCCGGCTGGACCTCGGGCGGTCTCATCCGGCTGAACCTGTCGCGCTAGCCGGACCGCGGCGCGGCGACGGCCGTCGTTGCGGGTCACGTTCGTTCTGAATTCCGAGTCAACACAGGGAGCAAGACGCATGAATCGACCACGGATTGCCCAGGCGGTCGGGCCGCTGCTGGCCGTCGCGTGGATCGCCTCGGCCGGGGCGTGGACCGCCTCGGCGCAGGGCACGCCACCGCCCTTCGATCGGGTCGAGGAGGACTGGGAGCTGGTCATCATCGCCCCGGACCCGATCGCCGAAGGGCCCCAGATCACCACGTCGATGAGCCCCAGTGCCACGCAGATGGGCCAGTTCATCGCGCTGAACCTGAACTATCGGAGCCAGCCGTCCTTCCGGTCGGGGGGGCTGGAAGTGATCGCGTACAACGCCGACTCCGTGCTGGCCACGTCGACGCAACACACCTCGCAGCTGTCCCACCCCGACGAGCGGATCGCCTGGACGCAGTCGTTGGGCCTCTCCGGGGGGACGATGTCGTACCAGATCATCGAGGGGCAATCGACCAGTTGGGGCCGCTTCGGCCAGGGGTCTGGGGCGAACCTGGGGGTGACGGTGCCGACGTCGCTGACGTCGATGTCGGGCTATCGGCCGGAGACCTCGGTGGAGTTCTCCGGGGTGGGCTGGCAGGCCACCCGGGTCGAGTCGATGAGGCTGCTCCGGGTGCGTTACTACCAGGGGAACACCCTCGTCGCCATCGACGAGACGGCGCGAAGTGTGAACCTGGAGAAATGACGGGAACTGAGCCGCGGGCCGCGTCGATTCCCGGCAACATTTTCGAGGCGGCCGGGCCACCCGCCCCGGAAATCTGACCTAGGGTTCTGTCAGCCCCGCGGGGGAAACGTCGCGGGCCATGATCAGACGCAGACGCCAGCATCAGTCGATTCGGAAGGTGTCGCGGCCCGATCGCCGATCAGGAGCGACGCAGGATTCGGACGAACGGAACCGGGGCCGGTCTCGGGCACGATCGAGCGAGGGCCCCCAGAGTCAGGAAACACCCATGAGCACGTTCATCAAACGAGTTCGCGGTTTCATCAAGAGTGAAGACGGCCCGACGGCGGTCGAGTACGCCGTGATGGTCGCCCTGATCGCCGTGGCGATCATCGTCAGCGTCCGGGCCCTGGGCACGAGCCTCAACACCACGTTCGGCAACGTCGACACGGCGATCCAGGGCGTGAACTGATGCCGAGGCGGTCGGACCGCCTCGCAGGAAGCAGACCGGGGGGCCTCCGGCGATGCGGCTCGAAAAGCCGGTTGCCGAGAGGCCCTTCGCTCATTCATGTCCTAGGCTTCTTGCACACGAAGGACGCCTGAGAGACGGTTCGGGGGGCCGGGCCATCGGGGCGACCGCACGAGGGAGGATCACGAGCGATGCCTTATACCTTGCCGATGGGGGCCGCCTGGCTAGTCTCGGCCCTGCTGGTGGAGGCGGCGATCATCGACGGCCGCCAGCTCCGGGTGCCGAACTGGCTGACGTTCCACCTGGCCGCCGGCGGGCTGGCCTACTGGGCCTGGACCGCAGGATGGGGGGGCCTGGGATGGTCGGCGGCCGGGATGGTCGTCGGCTTCGTCCCCTTGATGATCGTCTGCGCCATCGGCGGCATGGGGGCGGGCGACGTGAAGATGTTCGCGGGCTTCGGCGCCTGGGTCGGTCCCTTGATGGCGGCCGAGGCGCTGGCCGTCTCGGCGATCGTGGGGGGCGTCATCGCCCTGGGGATGATCGCCTGGAGCGGGGAGTGGCGGCGGCACTGGTCGATGGGCAAGCACATCGCCCGCGAGATCGCCGCCGTGAAGCATCCCGACGCGCTGGCCGAGCGGGCCGCCGCGCGCAAGCCGACGATGAGGCTCCTGCCCTACGGCATCCCCCTGGCGATCGGGTCGATCGGCTACATGGCATACCACGGTCTTTTGATGTGAGCGAGTCGCCCCGAGGGGGCAGTGGAGCACCCTGATGAACAGCAAGGCACCCATGCTGCTCGGACTCGCCGCGCTCTGCGGGCTGGGGGCCATGTGGGGGGTCCGGTCGGTCCTGAGTCGCGAGCCCTCCGGCGAGATCCCGAAGACCCTGGTCCTGGTCGCGAGCCGGGAGATCCGGGTCGAGGAGACGCTGACGCCCGAGATGATCGAGTCGAAGGAAATCCCGACCGAGATGGTCCCCAGCGGCGCGCTCACCGACGTGAAGCAGGCCCTCGACCGCTGGGCGACGATCCGGATGCTGCCGGGGGACGTGATCCTCGACGGCAAGCTCGCCGTGAAGGGGACGCCGACGGGGATGATCGCGCGGATCACACCGGGCAAGCGGGCCTTCGCCGTGCGGGTGGACGAGCAGACCGGCGTCTCGGGCTTCATCCTGCCCGATTACCGGGTCGATGTGCTGCAGCCGAACGCCGAGACGCCCGGCCGGGCCAGGGTGGTCCTGGAGAACATCCGCGTGCTGGCCTCGGGCACCGTCTTCGAGAGCCCCGAAGACCGGTCGATCGAGGCCCGGACCGTGACCCTGGAGGTCGCCCCCGAAGAGGTGCAAATCCTGGCGAGCGCGATGGAAAACGGCCCGATCACGCTGTCGCTCCGGGGGCTGAACGACGTCGAAATCACCCAGGTCCCGACCCCGGAACCGGCACCCGAGACGGAACCCGAGCCGGAGCCGGAGCCGATTCCGGTGCCGGTGCCGGAACCGACGCCCCCGGCGCCGCGGCCGCCCATCATCGCCGACGAGGCGCCCCCCGCCGAAATCGAGGCGCCGCGGCGGCTGACGATCTTCGCGGGACGCCGAGCCCCTCACACGCGGCTGGTCGGCCCGAAGCCGGAGCCGACGCCGGACATCATCCCGCAGGCGGGAGAGACCGTGGAAGTCCGCGCCCCCTTCCGCCTCGATGGCCAGTTCCCTGCGATGGACGCAGCAGCCATTCCTTCCCCCCCCGGGTGACGCTGTCCTCCAGATCGGGACACAGCGAGACCCGCCCGACGCCGAGACACCGGTCGAGCTCATGGACACTGCGCGACGACTGCTCCTGGTCGACCCGAACCCCGCCTCGCAAGCGGCGGTGAAGGCCGCGTTGACGAATCTGGGGACCGTCCAGGTTGTGGACACGTGCTCGGATTACAACGCGACCCTGCGCCAGATCGAGGCGTCGTCTTGCGAGCTGGTGGTGATCGTCCTGGACGCCGACCCGGAGCGGGCCCTGGCCGCGATTCGAGACGTGAAGGATCGGGCCGCCCGCGTCGCGGTCCTGCCGGCGAGCCGGTCGCGCGACGGCGAGACGATCCTCCGGACGCTCCGGGCCGGGGCCTCCGAGTTCTTGCCGCTGCCGATCGATGCCGAGGAGGCCCGCACGGCGGTCGCCCGCCTGCTGCCCGAGGCGTCGCTCCCCCCCGATGGCCGGGGCACGATGCTGACGGTGATCGGGTCGGCCGGCGGGGTCGGGTGCACCACGCTGGCGGTCAACCTGGCCGTCGCCCTGACCAAGGCCCCCGGGGCGAGCGTGGCGCTGGTGGACCTCGACCTGCTGCTCGGCTGCGTGGACACGCTGCTCGACGTCATGCCCGAGCTGACGATCTCCGACGTGGTCTCGGACATCGACCGGTATGACAAGGCGTTGTTGCATCGGGCACTGACGCGACACGAGTCGGGCGTTTACGTGTTGCCGGCCCCGGCGGCGATGGAGGACGCGGTCAAGGTGGATCTCGAGGGATTGCGGCGCCTGATCGACCTGCTGCTCGGCGCGTTCCGATACGTGGTGGTCGATGCGAGCAAGGGGTTCCAGGAGACCGACTTCGTGGCCCTCGAGCGTTCCGACACGGTGCTGCTGGTGACGCAGCTCGACGTCTGCGGGCTGCGGAACGGGGCCCGCTTGATGCAAATCTTCCGGGAGATCGACGGCCTGGCCGATCGCGTGCGGGTGGTGGTCAATCGGGTGGGGTCGGACATCACGACGATCGGCCTGAAGAAGGCCGAGGAGACGCTCGGCGCGCCGATCGGCTGGCAGATCCCGAACGTGTCGGAGATCGTCGGGGCGGCCCGGACCAAGGGAGTCCCGCTGGAATCCGAGGCCCCGAAGCACCGCGTCACGCGGTCGATCACGGAGATTGCCCGCAGCTTCGCCCCGATCGGCGGCGAGAAGCAGAAGCCGTTCATGGGCAAGATCGCGGCCATGTTTACCTGATTCGATGACGATTTTTGGTCCCCCAGCTCCCGAGTGATCCGGCCGAGTCGGGGACCCTCGGAGGTTCCCGACGATGCTTCACGGATTCGGTCGCAGCCCCCTTGGCCAGAGAACGCTCGGGGCGAACCCCGCGCAGGCGAAATCGCCCGCCCCCGAACAGCCGCCCGAGCGGGCCGCCCCCGCGGCCCCCGGGTCCGCCCCCGCCGCCGGTGCCGGCGCCAGCGGAGCGGCCGCCGCGCCGGCCCCACCCTCGCCGACCATTGCCCCCCCGCCGAAGCCGCCGAAGCCGCCGAAGCCCAAGGATGCCGAGCCGGCGAAGGCCGACCCGGCCGTGGCGGCGTTCGAGGCGATCAAGCGGCGGATTCACGGCAAGCTGGTCGATCGGCTCGACTTCAATCGGGTCAACGAGCTGGACCCGAGGACCGTCCGGGCCGAGGTCCGCTCGGTCATCGAGCACCTGCTCGACGAAGACGACCCGATGCTCAATCGGACCGAGCGCCAGCGGCTCGTCGACGAGATCCTGGACGAGACGTTCGGCCTCGGCCCGCTCGAGGCGTTGCTGAAGGAGGAGGGGATCGGGGACATCATGATCAATGGCCCCCGGTACGTGTTCATCGAGAAGGGGGGGCGGATCGAGCGGTCGTGCGTCGGGTTCCGGGACGACGACCACCTGCTGCAGATCATCGACCGGATCGTCTCCCGGGTGGGCAGGCGCATCGATGAGAGTTCGCCGATGGTCGACGCCCGGCTGCCGGACGGCTCCCGGGTGAATGCCATCATCCCGCCGCTGGCGCTCGACGGGCCGGTCTTGACGATCCGGATGTTCGGGTCGAAGCCCTTGACGCAGGACGACCTCCTCCGCTTCAAGGCATTCACGCCCGAGATGCTGCTCCTGATGGAAGCGGCGATGCGGGCCCGCCTGAATATCATCATCTCGGGGGGCACGGGCTCGGGGAAGACGACGCTGCTGAACACGCTCTCGAGCTTCATCCAGAACGACCACCGGATCATCACGATCGAGGACGCGGCCGAGCTTCGCCTGCAGCAGGAGCACGTAGTCCGGCTCGAGACGCGGCCGCCGAACGTCGAGGGGCGGGGGGCGGTCACGGCGACCGACCTCGTGAAGAACGCCCTGCGGATGCGGCCCGACCGGATCATCATCGGCGAGTGCCGAGGGGCCGAGACGCTCGACATGATCCAGGCCATGAACACCGGCCACGAGGGCTCGATGACCACCGTGCACGCCAACAACCCGCGCGACGCCATGAGCCGGCTGGAGACGATGATCAGCATGGCCGGCCTGGAGCTCCCCATCCGGGCGCTCCGCGCCCAGTTCGCCTCGGCCGTGGACCTGATCATCCAGGCGAACCGCCTGCAAGGCGGCCCGAGGAAGGTGACGAGCATCACCGAGGTGGTCGGCATGGAGGGGGACACGATCATCATGCAGGAGATCTTCAAGTTCGAACAGGTTGGGGTTGATTCCGGCGGCCGGGCCCACGGGCGGTTCACGTCGACCGGCATCCGGCCGTCGTTCATGGATCGCCTGGAATCGTCCGGCTGCGTGCTGCCGACCGACCTGTTCCGCCAGCGCGACCTGATGGCGGACTGAGGGGGCGGGCGGTCGAGTCGATCGGGCGTGGCGGATTGGGTTCGGCGACGGCCTGGATTCCCAACGAGAGGAGCAGCGGGTGATGGACGGGGCGACCTTTGTCATGATTGCCGCGGGGGTGGCCATTGCCCTGCTCGTGGCGGGGGTGGCGATGGGGTTGACGAAGTCGGAATCGGCCGTGGCCGAGGAACGCCTTCGGAACCTCACCAGCGGGAAGCGTCCGAGCGCGAAGAAGCAACTCGCGGCCGATTCGCTGCTGCGGGCCCCCCCGATCGACGCGCGCAACATGGCCCTGCTCGAGCAATATCTGCCGAGCGGCGAATCGCTGAAACGGCTGTACGAGCAGGCCGATCTGACCCTGCCCTTCCGGACGTTCCTGGGGATCACCGCGGGGCTGGCCCTGCTGGGGGGGGCCGTCGCGGGGTTCCTGGGGTCGGCCTGGCTGGCGCCGGTCGGGGCGGCCATGGGAGCGGGCCTGGCGCTCTTATTCCTGCAACAACGCAAGCGAAAGCGCATCTCCCTGTTCATGGCGGGGCTCCCCGAGGCCGTCGAGCTGATGGGCCGGGCCTTGCGGGCCGGTCACGGGCTGGCGTCGGGCATGCAGCTGGTCTCTCACGAGATGAAGGGGCCGGTCTCCGAGGAGTTCGGCCGGGTCTTCGAGGAGCAGAACCTCGGCGTCCCGGTGGACGAGGCCCTGCGAGGCATGTCGGACCGGGTGCCGACGATGGACGTGCGCTTCCTGGTCACGGCCATCATCATCCAGCGGACGACGGGGGGCGACCTGGCGGAGATCCTCGACAAGATCGGCCGGCTGATCCGCCAGCGCTTCGAGCTGGTCGGCCACGTGAAGGCCCTGACCGCCGAGGGCCGGCTCTCGGGCCTGGTCTTGCTGGCGATGCCCCCCGGCCTGCTGGCGTTTATTGCCATCAGCAACCCTTCCTACGTGGCTCCGCTGTTCCAGACGTCGCTGGGGACGAAGCTGCTGGCGGTGACGGTGGTCCTGCAGATCCTGGGCGCCTTCGCCATCAAGAAGATTATTTCGATCAAGGTTTGATCGGTGCATCGTCCGATCGCAACCGCGGAGAGATCCGGCCGTGCCGACGCTCGAAACCCTCCTCACCCCGGAAACGCTGATCCCGCTCGCCACCTTCCTGGCGTTCATGCTCGGGGGGTGGGGCATGCTGTCGCTGGTGGCGAGCCGCTCGACCCGCGCGGAGGACCGCCTGAAGCGGCTCCTCGACCGTCCGCAGATGGAGGCCGAGCGTGCCCGGGCCGCCCGGGAACGCCAGCGGATTCAGGACCGGGTGGCCGAGGCGGCCAGGAAGCTGTCCGGCCCGATGCAGCCGAAGGACGAGGCCGAGCTGGGCAAGCTCAGGGTCTCGCTCCTGAACGCGGGCATCCGGCACCCGCAGGCCGTGCAGATTTTCCTCGGCATGAAGGTGCTGGGGCTCCTGCTGGGGGTCGCCATCTCGATCCCGCTGATCTGGTCGCACTACGGGTTCAGCCAGAATGGCATGATGATGGTCATGGTGGCCGGCGGCGTGGGATTTTATCTGCCGGGGATGATCGTCGGCCACCGGCGGAAGAAGCGGCAGCAGGCCATCTTCCTGAGCCTGCCCGACGCGCTCGACCTGATGGTCGTCTGCGTCGAGGCCGGGCTGGGATTCGACGCCGCCATGCGTCGGGTGACCAGCGAGCTGGCCGAGTCGTGCCCGGAGGTCTGCAGCGAGCTGAACGTGGTGAATTTCCAGATCCAGATGGGACGACCTCGGCGGGAAGCCTTGCGAGACCTCGGGATTCGGACGGGGGTCGAGGATGTGCGGGCGCTGGCAGCGGTGATCATCCAGGCCGAGAAGTTCGGGTCGCCGATCGGCTCGGCCCTCCGGGTGCAGTCCGACGCCATGCGGACCCGGAGGCGGCAACTGGCCGAGGAGAAGGCCGCGCAGACGGCGGTGAAGATCATGCTGCCGCTGATCCTGTTCATCTTCCCCGGCGTGTTCGTGGTCCTGGTCGGTCCGGCGGCGATCAATATCAAGGATACGTTGCTCGGGATGTAATCGATCGAGGGCGGCGGGAGCGGCCCCCGATCGGGAGTGAAGCCATGAAGAATTCCCATGACTGGCCGATGGACCGTCATTCCGGGCCGCCCCGGAAGGGGCAGGGGTGGAGAACCCTGTTGCTGATCGGCCTGCTGTCGCTGCCGCTGCTGCTGGACGGGGCGAAGGTCAGCTACGCGCAGTGGCAGACCATGTTCGGGCCGAAGCCGATGGTGAGCACGCCGACCTTCGACCTGCTGGGCGAGTACCTCGGTCGGACCTCGCGAGACATCGCCCGGATGTCGAGGCAACCGTTCCGGCACGTCCCCTGGCGGGCCGAATGGGTCGTCAGCGGACTGGCCCTCAGCCTGCTCGCCGGCGGCCTGATCCTGCGATTCAACCGGCTTCGATGAGGCGGGACGGGGCGGAGCGGGCGTGCTCGGCCGGGCGTTTCGGTCAGGCGACGGCCCGGCCCCGGGCGCCGGTCAGCAGGCGGAGGGCGGCCTCGGCCGCCTCCTGGCCGATCCGGGCGCAGTCGGGCACGCCGACCCCCGAGTAGGCATTGCCGGCCAGGATGAGGCCGGGGTGGGCCCCGGCCCGGGATCGGATGGACGCGACCCGATCGAGGTGGCCGAGGGTGTACTGGGGCATCGCCCTCGAATGCCGGGCGACCCGGGAGAGGATCGGGGGGCCCGAGGCGCCGAGGAGCTGCTGGACGTCTCGGACCGCGATGGCCGTCAGTTCCTCGTCGTTGCGTTCGAACAGGTGGGCCTGCAAGGCACCGCCGATGAACACCCGGAGCAGGACCGTGTCCTCGGGGGCGCGCCGGGGGAACTTGACGCTGGTGAACGAGACGGCCAGGATCTCCCGCCCCTCGACGCTGGGCACGACGACGCCGAAGCCGTCAAGCGGGTGGGCCACGCGGTCACGCGGATACGCGAGCTGGACGATCGCCGAGGATGCATAGGGGATCGACCGGAGGTCGAGGGCGAGGTTCTTGTCCTCGCCGTCGACGAGCCGGGCGGCGGCGTGGGCCTCGACGGCGAGGATCACGGCGTCGGCCTCCAGGGAGGGGCCGTCGAGCAGCTCGACCCGCCAGGCCCCCTCGTTTTTTTGACGGGCAACCCGACGGGCGGCCGAGCCGAGCCGGAGGGTCCCGGGGGGGAGGGACGCGGCCAGGGCCTTCGGCAGGGCGTCCATGCCGTCGGCGAGGGTCTGGAACAGGCTGTAGCGGGCACCGGAGCCCCCCCCTTGCCCTTCGAGGCGGGCCGCCCGGCCCTGGCGGAGCGCGGCCCGGATCAGGCTGCCGTGCTCGCGTTCCATCCGCGGGAACTGGGGGAGGGTGGCGTGGAGGCTGAGGTCGTCCGGGTCGGCCGTGTAGATCCCGCCGACGAGGGGCTGGACGAGGCGGTCGAGCGCCTCCCGGCCGAGGCGGCGGCGGACGAAGCTGGCGAGGCTTTCATCGGCCTCGTCGCGCCGGGCGGGGAGGACGAGGTCGCAGAGCATCCGGAGCTTGCCGCGCCAGGAGAGGATCGGCGAGGTGATGAGCGGCCAGAGGCGCTGGGGGGCCATCAGGACGAAGCCCTCGGGGACCGGCACCAGTCGGCCGTTGCGGACGACGAACGAGCGTCGGAAGCGGTCGTCGGTGCCGATGAGCTGGTCGCCCAGCCCGAGGGATCGGCAGAGCTCGACGGCGTGCGGCTTGTTGGTGATGAACGAGTCGGCCCCGCCTTCGAGGGTGAATCCCTGGACTCGGTCGGTCCAGATGGCGCCGCCGATCCGGTCCTGGGCCTCGAGGACGACCACCTCGATCGGCGGCCTGAGCGTCCTGGATCGCTCGGCGAGGCGGTACGCCGCCGTCAGGCCGCTGAGGCCCGCGCCGATGATCACAACCCGATGGGACCGAGTGGAGACGTCCGACACGGAACGAAGATCCCCCGAAACATGCCGCGAATTGCGATGGAAATTTGGGCGGAGAACGATCTCAAGTGTACGGGCCGAATCCCGACCGAACAAGGGTTGCGGCCCTCGGGCGCGGTCACTCGGCCCCTGGGCGTGGCACCGCGGCGCGACGGCCGGGCGGTGATGGGACCAACGCACCAAGGGCCCCGATCCCTGGGGGAGGGACCGGAGCCCTTGGCGATGCCGTCGGAGATCAATCACGACGGGTTGCGACTGGCAGGATCGAGGGCCGAGGGTCACTCGACCACGGCGGGAGGAGCGGCCATGGCCCCCGTGCCTTCTTCTTCGGAGCCGGAGTAGACGGCGCCGGACTCGGGATCGTCTGCGGCAACCGGCGGGTTCGCGTCGCCGCCGCATCCGGCGACGAAGAGACCCAGGAGCGACAGGGCGAACAGTCGGGTGACGAGCGAGTTCATGGGGAATCTTCTTCCGAAATCAAGAGGAAACGTGAAGCGGGGCACACGGGAACGGATCAAAGCTGGTCGGCACTGATGACTTCGCCGAGTCTCCGAGTGCTCAAGGCCCGGTAGGCGGCCATGTTAATGGTTTCCTTGAGGAAACGCACGGAGCCGTCACCGAACAGGAAGTTGGCCCCGCCGGGGTGGTTGCTGCGGAAGCCCCACTGGCCCATCTCGGTGCAGCCGAAGGGGGCGGGCGTGTTGGCCCAGCTCGTGGCCCGGCTGGCGATGGGACCGGCCGCACTCAGGCAGCTCGTCGACGTGGTGTAGGGGGCCTGCCCGTTCCCGGTGATGGCCTTCGCATTGATGCGAGGCACGGTGTAGGCCATCGCGGTGATGCGGACGTCGCCCGGCCAGGCGGTCGCGCCCCAGGGGGGCCCGTTCCAGGCGCCGCCGGAGGCGCCGAAGTTGAAGTGCGAGCCGCCCGGCTCGTTCAGGAACCGCGACGTCTCGCCGATGAAGATGGTGTTGCTCAGGCCGTCCCGGATGTCGGCGAACTTGTAGGCGTAGTTGCGTCCGAAGGGTCCTTCGGCTTCGATGGCGTTGCAGCGCTCGGCGTTGGTCGTCCCGCCCCAGGCATACCAGGTCGACTCGGTCAGGCCGGCGACGGCGGCGTAGGAGGTCTGGTAGGTGGTGAACCATTCGGCGCTGACGTCCTCGTGCTCGGTGTCGCTCGGGCAGACATACGAGGCGACGCGGGCGAGGGTGGCGGTTTCGTTCTTGAACCAGGTGGCGGCGACTTCGAAGTTGTACGCGGAGGTCTGGGCCCCTTGTTCCATGTACGGCAGGATGAAGGTCATCCAGCTCACCCAGATGTTCGCGGCGCAGGGGTTTCCGGGGTTCTGAGTCAGGCCGTAGCCGGTCGGAGCGTTCCGGAAATCGCCGATCGGCAGGCTTCCGGTGGCCGACTCATAATTGTGCAGGGCGATGCCGAGCTGCTTCAGATTATTCGTGCACTGGGCGCGCCGGGCGGCCTCGCGAGCACTCTGCACCGCGGGGAGCAACAGGGCGATGAGCACCCCGATGATGGCGATCACGACCAGGAGTTCGATGAGCGTAAACCCACGCGTCCGAGACGGTCGGGTGGTCATGGAATCGGGCTCCACTGTGAAGGTGTGGCGAATCGTTGATGAGATCAGGGCAGACTCAATCAGCTCGAGGACGTCGAGGGATGCCGGGCAGCCGGTGCGCCGGTGAATTCAACACCGTTATGGAAGTTCTCCGATCCCGTTCAAGGCCCGGTCCCCTCAATCGTACCATTTTCCTTGAGAAACATGATGCCCGGGATCATCCAGGCCATCATGTCTTGATGAAAGATCAGCCCACAATCGTCCGGGCGGGACTCCCTGGCCTACGATCGACGGAGAGAACGCCGAACAACGCAGGGAGAAAGGAGACTGCAGGGAGAGGAATGACGAGTGGCGCACTGGAGAACGCATCACCCAATCGATGACCGCATGGCACCAAATCCAGGTGCCACGTGTTCGACTTCACCACTGTCGATTGGGAATGCTCTTGCGCCGAAATCGCTCATTCAGGTTAGTCAATCGTAGGGGTCAACGACAAGTACCCAATTCATCTGGGCTTCATTTTCGATCACTTTTCTCAACGTCACGCCAAATTGTGCCAATTTTCCGAAAAAATATGCGAACAAAATCCCGCTGTATCCATTCGTGCGGGAGTGTCTTACGGAGTGCGGACACTTCCACGACGGATTGCGGGCAATGATCCCGGCGACGTTGTTCCGGGCGGGGGGGTGTCTCAGGAGGCTCGGCCTGGGCGGGTCGACGAGGAGGCGCGGCCTCGCCTCAGGAGCCACGGCGACCTTCGTGGACGATCTCGACCAGCGCCCGGACGTGATCGACGGGGGTGTTGGGCAGGATCCCGTGGCCGAGGTTGAAGATGTGGCCGGGCCGGCCGTCGGCCTGGTCGAGGATGCGGCGGGCCTGGCGGCGGATCTCGTCGATCGGGGCGAGCAGGACGATCGGGTCGAGGTTGCCCTGGACGGCGACCCCGGGGCCGAGGCGGTCCCAGGCCTCGTCGAGCTCCACGCGCCAGTCGAGGCCGATGACCGAGCCGCCGGCGTCGCGCTGGGCCTCGAGGAGGGTGGCCGTGCCGGTGCCGAAGTGGATGGTCGGCACGTCGGGGGGGAGGGCGGCGAACAATCGCCGCATGTGCGGCTGGACGAAGCGTTTGTAATCGAAGGGCGAGAGGTTGCCGACCCAGCTATCGAATAACTGGAGCGCCTGGGCCCCGGCCTCGGCCTGGGCGGAGAGGTAGACGGCGGTGGCGTCGGTCAGCTGCCGCATGAGCACGTCCCAGGCGCCCGGATCGCGGTACATGAAGGCCTTGGCCCGGTCGTAGTGCCGCGAGCCTCCCCCCTCGATCGCGTAGCAGGCCAGGGTGAACGGGGCACCGGCAAAGCCGATGAGCGGCACCGAAGGCGGCAGGGCGGCCCGGATCTGGGAGACGGCCTGCATGACATAGCCGAGCGGCTCGGCGCCGGTCATCGGCCGGAGGCGATCGACGTCGCCCGACTCGGCGATCGGGTTGTGGATGACCGGGCCTTCCCCCTTGGCGAATTCGAGGTCGAGGCCGATCGGTTCGAGGATGAGCAGGATGTCGGCGAAGAGGATCGCGGCGTCGACCCCGAGGCGCTCGGCGGCGGTGACGGTCACCTCGGTGGCGAGGTCGGGCGTCTTGCAGAGTTCGAGGAACGAGACGCGCGAGCGGAGTTCGCGGTAGTCGGCCATGTAGCGCCCGGCCTGGCGCATGAGCCAGACGGGGGTCACGTCGGTCGCTTCTCGGCGGCAGGCTTTGAGGAAGATGGGGGCTTCGGATTCGGGCGATTCCGGCATCGAACGGCGTCCCTGTCAGTCAAGGCGGTCGAATTGGCGCAACAACCCGAGAGCCGGAGACGGGCCTGGCCGCCGGGGCCTGTTCATTGTGCGCGGGAGCATCGGGGTCTGTCCAGGAATCGCCCGGCGAGGGGGCTCGGCGCGGGCGAGTCCCGCGGTCGACTCCCGGCCGGGGATGTCGGTCGGAGTCGGGCCGTCTCGCGCCGAATCAACGCTGGTCAGGGTCGAGCAACTCGAAGAGGGACTGCGTCCGGACGATGGAGTGGTCGTCCGGGAAGGTGTGGAAGGTCTGGACGGAGAGGCCGTTGGGGCGGGCGTCGATCCGGATGAAGCTGACCGGAGACGGGTCGAGCCGATTCCGGGGTGAGAACCGATGGAAGAGCCCCTTGCCGGCGTCGAGCGAGAGTTCGTCGCAGAGGTGGCGGAAGACCTCGCCGTCGAGCCGTTCGGCGTCGAAGCAGGTCTGATACTCGACCGCGCCCCCCTGGCGGAGGGTGGCCGATCGCTCGACCCGCACCGGCTCGCGGAGCAGGAGGCCGCGATCGGGCAGCGGAGTCTCTGGCCCGCAAACGACTTCCGTCAATCGGCTTGAGCCGGCAGACCAGACGATCGCGTGCCCCCCCTCGATCAGCCGCAGGTCGGCGTCCCAGGCGGCGTGGCTCACCCGGCGATGGCGGCGCACGGTGAACCAGTCCGGGTGGATCGGACGGGCGAAGACCTGGAACGTGATGTCGATGAGCTTCGAACGGCCGTAACTGACGCCCATCCCGACGTCTCCAATGGTTCGGACATCGTCCCTGATTGTCGCCCGGCGCCGGGCACTGCATCCATTATAAGTTCACCGCAAACCGAGACCAATCGCGACAACTCGGGGCGGCGGGGGATGATCCTGGGCAACGATCCGCCTCGGCTTGACCCCCGGGGGCCGTCGCCATAGACTCGCCGCGCGATGGGGGGATCCCCCTCACCGCCATCGGCCCGAGACGCAGGTCGACCGACCGGCTCGGTCCTCAAGTGACCCGGAGGCCCGAGGTGAACCGCACGGAACTCGAACTACCACCGCTGCTGCCGCTGAGAGCCGTCGATGCCTGGAGGCGTCGGGGGGCTCGGTACGTCTGGCACAAGGCCCTGCGACGGGGACTTCGGCGCTGGCCGTCGTGCAAGAGACGGATACTCTACCGCAATCCTCGCTTGTATTGGACCCTCCGTGGCGGGGATGATTATTTCAGGGAACAGGAGGGCCAGCCGGCCCGATCCGAGCGCGCCGAGTGGCTGGCCGACCGGGTCGCGAGCTACCGGCCGGCCTCGGTCCTCGAGATCGGTTGCGGCTACGGGAAGCAATTGCGGGCGATCCGGCAACGCCTGCCCGAGGCCCCCCTGTTCGGGCTCGACTTCAGCCCGACGCAACTCGCCTACGCGTCGGGGTTCCTCGGAGGCATGGACGGGATTTCCCTGATGCTCGGCGACGGCCAGCGTGTCCCCCTGCCGGATGATTCGGTCGACCTGGTCATGACCTCGGCCGTGATCCTGCACAATGCGCCGGAGATCGCCGAGCAGATCCGCCGCGAGGCGATCCGGGTGGCTCGCCGCTGGGTCGTGCACAACGAAGACACCGACGTGACCTATAACCGCTTCGGCTACGACTCGGCCGCCTGGTATCGGGCCTCCGGGATCCGGCTGGCCGAGGTCGGCTCGATCCCGGTCGGGTCGCGTGACGAGGTCGCCCGGTCGCAATTCTGCGTGGCCGAGCTGGGCGCGTCGTGATCGGGCTCTCGGGATTGGGCGTGGCGTCTTGACCTCCTTGACCTGACTCGCGGTAGCCCCCTCGTGACCGCAATTCCCGCGAATGCAACGCCGACGGCCGTCGCCTCCCCTGCTCCACCCGCCCCAATCGCGGGGGCCGCGAGCGAGGACCGGCTCGCGGTGCGCGACAGCCTGATCGTCACGATCGGCGGGCAACTGGAGCGGGCGGTCGGGACGCTGACGGCCCTGGTGATGAAGTGGGGCCTCGACCCGGCGCAACACGGGATTTACTCGGGGCTCCGGCTGACCCTCGACCACGCCAATCGGGCGAGCCTGGGGATCGGCCGGGGGGCCGTCCAGGAGATCCCGATCCTCCGCGCCGCCGGCAACGAGGACGAGGCGAGGCGCGTGGCCGACGTGGCCTTCGCGGCCTGCTCGATCGGCGCCTTGATCTACGCGGTGGGCCTGCTCGCCTTCGCCTGGTGGCGCTGGCCGAGCGGCGGCAGTGCCGACCCGATCGACCTGGCCTGGAGCGGCGGCCTGGTGGCGGTGGCGGCCCTGGTCCTGATGAAACGCTATCAGGACTTCCTGATCGCCCTGCATCGGGCGCATCGGCGCTTCACCCTGATCACCGAGCTGGCGATCCTCGACGCGGCCGTCTTCGCCGCGCTGGTGGCCGTGGGGCTCTGGGTGGCGGGCCTGTGGGGTTTGCTCGCGGCGGTCGGCCTGCTCTGCCTGTTCAACGTGGCCTATCTGCACGCGAGGCACCCGATGCGGCTCGGGTGGGGCTGGGACGGCCCGATCGTCTGGCGGCTCCTGCGCAAAGGGTTGCCGATCCTGGCGAACTCGGCGGCGTTCGCGGGGTTGTTGAGCCTGGATCGGGTTTTGATTCTCTCGATCGCCCCGAACGGGGCCGAGGCGGCCGGATACTACGCGATCGCCCTGATGGGGACCGGCTGGACGATGGATCTGGCGGGCCGGATCGCCTCGGTCATGTACACGTATTTCCAGACGACGATCGGCCGGACCCGGGACGCGGTGGCCGTGGCGAAGCAGGCGGCCCGGGTG
The DNA here is from genome assembly GCF_040717455.1 of Tautonia sp. JC769. NCBI lineage: Bacteria > Pseudomonadati > Planctomycetota > Planctomycetia > Isosphaerales > Isosphaeraceae > Tautonia > Tautonia sp. JC769. The sequence goes on along the minus strand of NZ_JBFEFH010000018.1, from coordinate 37,645 downwards.
GTCGAGGCGATGGCCCCTCCCCTGGCGGCCGGGAGCGCCGTGGCATATGTGGTGGCGCCGACGTTCCTGGGATTGCTCATCCCTCGATACGCCCCTGGGCTGGAGGCGCTTCGGCCGTTGCTGCCGGGGACCTTGTTGCTGGGCCTGGCCTTGCCGAGCCGCGAGGCGATGATCGCGGTCGACCGGCCGTATCGGCTGGCGATCGTCACGCTGCCGGGATTGGCCCTGGCTGGATTGGTGGGGGCGATCGGGGCGTCGGCGACGGGGATTGTCGGGGTGGCCTGGGGGATGACCCTCGGCTACGCGGCGGTGTACCTACTGACCTCGATGGCGAGCCTTGGAGGCGGCTTGGGCACCCGCGGGTGGCTCGTTCATCAATTGCGGGTCGCGAAAGCGATTTCCTGGTACGCGATGGGGGCCCTATTGGCGGCGCATCTGCCGATCGACGGGCCGGCGTGGCGGGCGTTCGCCCTGCGGGTCCTGATCCTCGCCGCCTGGGGGCTGCCGGCCCTGGCCTGGTGGGGGAAGGCCCACGGATGGGGAGGACTTGCCGACCGACTCCGCAGGAGACGCGGGGGCTGATCGGATCGTTCGTCAGTCATCATGGCAGACCACACGGAGCGCACGGATGCTCGACCTGGGATTTGTGGGCCTTTTGATCATCTGGTCGGCCGTGGTGGGACTGACTCTCCTGCGGCGGTTCGGCCCGCTGCCGGAGTCGGGTTCTGAAGCCATCGGCCTGGCGGTGCCGCTCGGCCTGGGGACTCTGGCGATGGCGGCCCTGGGCTTGGGCCAGGTGGGATGGCTGGGCCGCCCGGGATTGATCGGCGTCCTGATCGTCGGGTTGGTCGTGGGGCTCCGCCCGTGGGTCTGGGACACCTTGCGTTCGGGATTGCGTCGTCCGAGGCTCCTGCGCACCGAGGCGGGCAGGATCGACCCGATCGGGGCGATGTTCGATCTGACGCTGGGGTTGATCCTGCTCGGATCGCTGCTAACGGCCTTGATCCCGCCGACCGACGGCGATGCCCTCTGCTATCATCTCCAGGTGCCGAAGCTTTTCCTCTGGGGCGGGTCGGTCGTCTATGAGCCGGACCTGCACGAGACGGTCTATCCGCTGGTGACGGAGATGCTCTACGCGGTCGGCCTGGCGTTCCGGGGGCCGGTCGCGTGCCGGCTGATCCAGTGGGCGATCGGGGTGTTCTTCGCCTGGAACGTGGCGAGCCTGGCGAGGCCGTTGATGGGGGACCGGGCACGGTGGGCGGCGACGATCGCGCTGGGCGTGCCGGCGGTGTCGAACGGGATGGGGGCGCCGTTGAACGACGTCGCCCTGGCGACGATGACCACGGCGGCCTTGGTGGCCTGGGTGCGATGGCTTGATCGGCCGTCGGTATTGGGGGCAGCCTTGATCGGCGTCCTGGTCGGCCTGGCGATGGGGGTGAAATACCCGGCATTGGTGTGGGCAGGGGTGCTCGGCCTGGGGATGCTGCTGGCGATCCGGCCGGGCCGATTGCCCTGGAAGACGGCGATTCGGCATGCAGCGGTGTTCGGCGGCGTTGCGCTGGTCATCGGCGGATCGTGGTATCTGCGGGCGTATCTGTACACGGGAAACCCGGTGCATCCGTTCTTCCGTGAGACGTTCGGTTCGGGGTTCGACGTGGTGCTCTCGGACGACAAGCGGCCGATGGAGCCGACGGCGTGGAACCTGGTGACGGCCATCGTGCCGATGACGCTCGACCCGAACCGCTTCGACAGCTTCGCCCATCAGTTCGGCCCGGCGTTCCTGCTGTTCCTGCCCGCCGTCTTGATCTGGAGGCCGCCGCTCCGCCTGGTGACCCTGGTGCTGGTGGCGTATGCGTTCCTCCTGATCTGCCTGTCGCAGCGGCAGAGCATGCGATTCGTCTTGCCGAGCGTCGGGCCGATGGCGGTGGCGGTCGCCTGGCTGGTGGCCGATTGGAGCAGGCGGCGCGGGATTGCGCCGAGGCTCCTGATGGCGAGCGTCGCGTTGATGATGGTGTTCGAGGCGACGATTGCCCTGTCACGCCCGCGGCATGGCCTGGCCGTGGCGCTGGGGATCGAATCGGCCGAGCAGTTCCTGATGCGTCGCGAGCCGACGTACCGGGTCGGCCAGTGGATCGACGCCCGCTTGCCGGAATCGGCCCGGATTGTTGGGCAGGATCATCGGGGGTTTTATCTGCCTCGACCGTACGCGATGGAGAAGGCCCATCGAAGACGGACGGGACTCGGGACTCGGGGAGAAACGCCGGAGCAGGTCCTTGCGCACTTCTCCGGGCAGGGGTTCACGCATGTCCTGTTCTGCCCGCCCGAGCCGCTGGATGCGATCGAGTTCGACCCGGATCTTCATGCCTTGCTGGGGCCGTGGGTCGAGGATCAGGTGCCGCTCTATGCCGAGTCGATCACCGACCCGGACGGCGTGACCCGGCATTACGCGCTGTATCGGTTGCCCGACCCGGCGCCCCTGGCACGCGAGGATTCGCCGGGAGGGGCACGCCGATGACGGTTCCTCCCCCGACCCTGGCCGAGCTGCGTCGTCGCGAGTTGCACGGGCCGGACGCCCGGATCGGCAACGTCCTGGCGCGTCGGTTCGCACGGCCGACGGCGATTTACGGGACCTGGCTGGCGGTGCGGCTGGGGCTCTCGGCGCATCAGCTTACGGTGGCGTCGCTGCTGGCGGCCCTGGCGGGGGCGGTGTGCCTGGCCTCGGGGACCCGACCCGGGTTCGTCGCCGGGGCGGTGCTGGGGTTGCTCGCCTTCTGGCTCGATCGGGTCGATGGGCAAGTGGCCCGATGGCGGGGGACGGCGGGGCTCAACGGGGTCTATCTCGATTACATGATGCATCACGCGGCCACGATGTCGCAGGGGTTCGGCCTGGGTTTCGGGCTGGCGGCGCGGACGGGGACGCTCGGCTGGGCGGCGGCGGGGGCCCTGGTGTCGGCGGGCTGGATGTTCCTGGGCCTCCAGAACGATTGCCGATACAAGGCATTCTTCCAGCCGTTGAAGCGGTCATCGGGCGTCTTCCGCGTGGAAGGGGGCGCGGGGGGCCGGCCCGCCCCTGCCCCCTCGTGGCCGAGACGAGGGCTCGGCACGCTCACCTGGCCGGCATACAAATCGTGCGAGCCGCACGTCGTGTTGATGACGCTGCTGGGCCTGGCAAGCGTTTCGATGGTCGGGCCGACCTTCTGGGAATGGGCCTGGCAAGGGTATGTCGCCGGGATGGCCCTGCTCGCGCCGAGCCTGGCGACGGCTCGGATCGCCCGAGCGGTGCGCAAGGGGGCCGTTGAGGAGGAATTCGCCCGCTGGTTCCGACCCGAGCCGATCGAGCTTCCCCACGGCACGTCGACCGGCAGACCGCACCTGACGGGTTGCGAGCGCTCGGCTAGGATGGACGGCTGAATGCGCGTCGAAGACGGCCGATCGCCGCAGCCTCTCCCCGTCGGAGCCGAACCGATGAGCCAGACACCCGTGCTCGCCGCGAATGCCCACCTGCCCCGATTGCCCGAGCGGAAGGACTGGGGGATCGGCGTGGTGGGCGCAGGGTTTATCGTGAGGGATTGTCACCTGGTGGCCTATGCCGATGCCGGATTTCCGGTCGTCGGGATCACTTCGCGGACCCGATCGACGGCCGAGGAAGTCGCGCGGTTGCGGGGGGTTCCCCGGGTTTTTGACTCGGTTGAGGAGATGCTCGACGGGCCGGAGGTCGGCATCGTCGACCTGGCCGTACCGCCGCAGGATCAACCGGAGATGATCCGGCGGGTGGTGGCGCATCCGAGGAAGCCGCGGGGCATCCTGGCGCAGAAGCCGCTGGCGATGACGATCGAGGAGGCGAGGGACCTGGTGGCCCTCTGCGAGTCGGCGGGGATCGTGCTGCAGGTCAATCAGAACATGCGGTACGATCACTCGGTCCGGGCCTTGAAGGCGTTGATCGACGGCGGGGCGCTGGGCGATCCGGTGCTGGCGACGATCGACATGAGGGCCATCCCGCACTGGATGCCCTGGGCCGAGGGATTGCGGTCGCTCTCGACGTTCATCATGAGCATCCACCACCTGGACACGATGCGCTACTGGCTCGGCAACCCGAGCCGGGTGCTCGCCAGCACGAGGCCCGATCCCCGGACGAAATTCCCGCACTCGGACGGGATCAACCTCTACATCCTCGAATACGACCACGGCGCGCGAGGTTGCGGCTGGGACGACGTCTGGACCGGCCCGGCGAGGGAAGGTGGCGGGGCCGAGATCGGGATTCGCTGGCGATTCGAGGGGACGCGGGGGACGGCGATCGGTACGATCGGATGGCCGGGATGGCCGGACCGCATGCCGAGCACGATCGACTATTCCACCGTCGATGACGGCCAGTGGCATCGTCCGAGATGGCCCGAGGCCTGGTTCCCCGACGCCTTCGCCGGGCCGATGGCGGGCCTGATGATCGCCCTGGAGACCGGGACCGAGCCCGACATCTCGGGCCGCGACAACCTGGGGACGATCGCGCTTTGCGAGGCGGTGCTGACCGCCGCAACCGAGCACCGAGCCGTCGTCCCGGCCGTGTGACACGCTCCTGTTGGCATCGAACCATCTGAGTCAATCAAGCGATGAGCGCAACGCGATCGGTTTACATCGGGACGGACAGCGGGGCGACGACCTCGAAGGTCGGCGCGGTCTGGGAGGATGGGTCGCTGGTCTCGACCCGGCTCTTGCAGCAGCCGACCGACTCGCACGCGGGTCCCGCAGCGGTGGCCCGAGGCTGGGTCGAGGCCATCGGGACGTTTCTGGAGCAGCACGGGATCGCCTGGGACCAGGTCCGGGGGGTCGGCCTGGCGATCCCGGGGCCGTTCCGGAGCTACGGGGTGCTTGATCGCTCGGCGAACCTGGACGCGAGCTTCGTCGGGTTCGACATCCGATCGGCCTACATGGCCGCCCTGGAACGGCAGACCGGACGGCCGATCCCGGTGGTCGTGGGCAATGACGGCGACCTGGGGGGCGTCGGCGAGGCGCAGCGCGTGCGAGGATCGGGGACCGGGAGCGTGGTGATGCTCGCCGCCGGGTCGGGCCTGGGGGCGGCGTATGTCGATGGTCGGGGTCTGCCGCTCAACGGCGATTCGCTGGCGGGCATGGAGGCCGGGCACATGCCGGCTCCGTTGCAGATGCTCGGGGTGCCGGCCTATCCGTGCGGCTGCGGTCGCGATTGGGGGTGCGTGGAGGTTTATACGACCCTGTCCGGCCTGCCGCACCTGCTCGGCGCGAAGCTGGCCGATTACCCCGATCACGAGCTGGCCCGCTCGGATCGCCCGATGAAGGAGCGCGTCTTCGCGCTGCGGGCCCTGGCCCAGGAGGGGGACGAGCTGGCCCTGGCGATCTTCGATTTCCAGGCGAAGGCCATGGGCTTTCATGTGGCGAACTTGACGATCGCGCTCGACCCGTCGTTCGTCGTGATCGGCGGGGGGTTGATGGATCCGGAGGCCACGACCTCGGAATTCCGGGAACGGTACCTCGGGATCGTCCGAAAGACGGCGGAGCCCTACCTGTTCCCGAGCCAGCGCGAGCGAATGCAGATCGTCCCGGCCACGCTCGGTGATTTGTCCCAGGCCATCGGGGCGGCCCTGGTGGCGTTGTATCAGGCTCGGACATGATCGGTTGATTGCCCCCTTTGCGGCGTTGGCTGCAGGAGAATGCCTGGCCCTTGCCGATCGGACGACGTAATTGATCGGCCCGAGGGATCGGGCGACCTTGCCGCATGGAGGGGTGTCGGCTTACCATGCAGTATTGACCCACCGCAAGACGCACTCTCCGCTTTGGGAGGCCCGAACCGAACCGTCCGGGCCGGCCCAATCCCCTGGCACGGCATGGAGCCCGATGCAGCAGTACAACCCCGCCAACCCCTTGATCGTGCAGGGCGACCGCACCGTCCTGCTTGAGGTGGACAACCCGCTCTATCCGGAGGCCCGCGACGCGCTGGCCCCCTTCGCCGAGCTGGAACGAAGCCCCGAGCACATCCATACCTACCGGCTCACCCCGCTTTCGCTCTGGAACGCGGCGGCCGCGGGCATGACGGCCGACGAGATGGTCGAGGTGCTGGCCCGCTTCACCAAGTTCCCGCTCCCCCCGAGCCTCGGGGCCGACCTGGCCGAGCTGGTCGATCGCTACGGGCGGGTCCGGCTGGAGCGGGTCGACGGTGAGCTACGTCTGATCTCGTCCGATCGACCCTTGCTGGAGGAGCTGGCCCGCCGCAAAGGCTTGCGCGATCTGCTCTTTCATCGACTCGACGAGACGACGTTCGCCGTCGATGACGAGCACCGCGGGTTGCTCAAGCAGCAGCTCATCGCCGCCGGGTATCCGGCCGAGGACCTGGCGGGATACTCGCCGGGCACTCCCCTGGCGGTTGAGATGAGGGAGGGGACGGCGGCCTCGGGCCGGCCGTTCCAGGTGAGGGATTACCAGAGGCAGTCGGTCGATGCCTTCTACGCCGGGGGAGACGCCCGGGGGGGCTCCGGGGTCATCGTTCTCCCTTGCGGCGCCGGGAAGACGGTCGTCGGCATCGCGGCCATGGCCCGCCTGAAGACGCAAACGCTCGTCCTGACGACCAGCACGACCGCCGTCGAGCAGTGGCGTCGCGAGATCCTCGACAAGACCGACCTGACCGAGGACCAGGTGGCGACCTACACGGGAGACTCGAAGGGGATCGCCCCGGTGACGCTGGCGACCTATCAGATCGTGACCTACCGTCCGAGCAAGACCGGCCCGTTCCCCCACTTCAAGCTCTTCGCCGAGCGGGACTGGGGGCTGATCGTTTATGACGAGGTCCACCTGCTGCCCGCGCCCGTCTTCCGGGTGACGGCCGACATCCAGGCCCGCCGACGCCTCGGCCTGACGGCCACCCTGGTCCGCGAGGACGGCCGCGAGGACGACGTCTTCAGCCTGATCGGCCCGAAGAAGTTCGACGTCCCCTGGCGGATCCTGGAGCAGAAAGGCTGGATCGCCGAGGCCCGCTGCATCGAGATCCGCGCGGGCCTGCCCGACCCGAACCGCATGGAGTACGCCATCGCCGAGTGGCGCGACAAGTTCCGCCTGGCGAGCGAGAATCCGCTGAAGGACGAGCTGGTCGCCGAGCTGCTCACCCGGCACGACGGCCCCGAGGATCGGGTCCTGATCATCGGCCAGTACATCAAGCAGCTCCGCCAGCTTTCCGACCGGTTCGACATCCCGGTCATCACCGGGCAGACATCGAACGGGGTCCGGGAAGACCTTTACGGCAAGTTCCGCCGGGGAGAACTGCAACGCCTGATCCTCTCGAAGGTCGGCAATTTTGCCATCGACCTGCCCGACGCGAACGTGATGATCCAGATCTCCGGGACCTTCGGCAGCCGGCAGGAAGAAGCCCAGCGGCTCGGCCGGATCCTCCGGCCCAAGGGGAGCGAGGAGCCGGCGCACTTCTACTCGATCGTCTCGCGAGACACCCGGGAGATGGAGTTCGCCCACCACCGGCAACTCTTCCTGACCGAACAGGGGTATGCCTACGAGATCGTCGACGCCTCCGACCTGCTCGACGGCCTCGATCTCAGCGCGTGCTCGTCCCCGGCCAATGGGCAGGACGTCGAGCCGGAAGGCGAACAGGACGAGGCGGCGCAGTCCCTCCCGACCGACCGCTCCGAGCGCGCCGGAGCGAGAAACGAGTGAGCGACTGATGCCCCCCCCACCGTCCGCCCGAACGCCGATCAAGCTGCATCGCAACGTGGCCCTGATCCGGACCGAGGACCCGCTCGTGGTCGAGGAACTGATAGCGCGCAAGCCCCTCGCCCGCCTGATCGCCGGGAGGCTCTCGGAGACGGTCCTCCTGGTCCGATCGGACGATGAGGCCACCTTGCTGGAGGAACTGAGGCGCATGGGCCACGCCCCTCGCGTTGTGCGCTGAGATGATGGATCCAACGCTTGATGACGACGACGCCTTCGAGGGGGACGATCGCGGGGAGCCGTCCCCGCCGTGCTCCTATCGCACGGCCCTGGCCGCGGCCACCCCGTACCAGTTGCGGTCGATCCTGCGCGAGCTGGGCCGCGACCCGGGGCGGCGGACCACGGGCCTTGCCGAGGAGCTGGCCGATCGGCTGGACGCGCCGGGGGTCGTCGCCAGCCTGATGGCCGACCTCTCGCCGGTCGAGCGGCAGGGGCTCGGGCTGTTCGCCTTGAGCGAGGTCGCGGCCTGGCCGGCGGTCGCCTTCGGCGAGACCCTCAACGGGCTCGGCCTCGACCCGCAAGCGGTGCTCGAACGGCCGATGGCGCTGGGCCTGATCGTGCCGATGCCCCCGGCGGCCGATCCCGAGGATCGCCTCTGGCCGCTCGACCCGGAGCGCGTGGGAGGGATGCGGCTGGTGGCGCATCCGACGGTGCTCGAAACGGCCCGGATGGACGAGCCGGAGGGGGACGGGCCGCCCGTCCTCGACGAGCCGGCGCGACTCGTCCGGGAATCGGATGGCCTGGAGGCGGTCCTCCGCCTGGCGGCCCTCTGGCAGCTCGCCGACACCAGCCCCCTGAAACGCACGCGGCAAGGGGGGCTCTACAAGCGCGATCGCCAGCGGCTCGACGAGGACCCGGCCCTGGCCGGGCCGATTGCCGACGTCTTGCACGCCCCCGAAGATCACGTCTCGCTCTGGTTGAGCCTCGCCCGGTCGATCGGCCTGCTCATCGACGAGCCGGAGAGCGATCGGATTGTCGCAGCCCCGGCGTCGATCTGGGCGGAGCACGGCGTGCATCTGCCGCAGATGATCGCCGCGCGTTGGCTCGGCGGCGTGGACCTGACCGACCGGGGGGCCGACCCGGGATCGAACCTGGCCCTGCGCCCGGTCACCTTGCTCTGGCTGGCGAGCCTGGAGGAAGGGGCCTGGGTCCGCCTGGATGGGCTGGCCGCCTGGCTCTCGGATCGGATGCGCCCCCCGACGCTTCCCGAACCCAGCGGCAAGGCCGAGCGTCGTCGGGGCCGATCGGCCGACGAGACGCCCCCGGGCGATCCGATGACCGAGGTCCTGCGATCGACCCTGCTCGGCCCGGCGTACCTGCTCGGCCTGGTCCGGGTCGGCGAGGCGGGCCCGAGCCGCACCCCCGCGGTGCAACTGACCGACCGCGGGCGCTACGTGCTGGGGCTCGGGCCGCCGCCGCCGCCTCCGCCTCGGATCGAGCAATTCCTGTTCGTGCAGCCGAATTTCGAGATTGTCGCCTATCGTCAGGGGCTCAATCCGGCCCTGATCGGCCGCCTGAGCCGATTCGCCCGATGGTCGCAGCTCGGGTCGGCCCTCACGCTCCGGCTCAACTCCGACGCGATCGACCGCGGCCTGGCCTCGGGGCTCACGGTCGATCAGATTCGCGACTGGCTGACCCGGCACGGCGTCCGCCCCCTGCCCGACGGCGTCGCCGGGGCGATCGCCTCGTGGGCCGGCCGGCGTGATCGCCTGACCTATTACGCCTCGGCCACCCTGATCGAGTTCTCCAGCGCCGCGGAGCTGGAAACGGCCCTGGCCGAATGGGCCGAGGGGACCGCCCCGCCCCCGGTCCGCGTGGCCGACCGGGTCTTGCTGGTCGAGGACGAGGGGGCCATCCCGTTCCGTCGCTTCCAGCTGGCCGGGGCGAGGGACTATCGCAAGCCCCCCGAGTCGTGCGTGGAGGTCGGCCCGGACGGCGTTTCCCTGGCGGCCGACCCGGCTCGGGGGGACCTGTTCATCGAGGCCGAGCTGTCACGCTTCGCCGACCCCGTGCCGACCGACGCCTCGGAGACGACGCTCCGCCGCCGCCATGTCGTCTCTCCCGCGTCGCTGGGCCGGGCGTCGAACGAGGGGCTGACCCTCGCCGGCCTGTCGCAGTGGTATGCCCACCGGACGGGCGCACCGATGCCGCCGGTCGTCCGATGGCTCGCGAGCATCGTCGGCTTCGAAGGGGCCCAGCCCGCCGAAGCCGTCCGGGTCGGTCGCCCCTTGATCGTCAGGACGGAGCGGGCGGAGGTGCTCGACGGCCTGCTCCAGCATCCCGACACCCGGCCCCTGTTCGGCGACCGCCTCGGCCCGACCGCCGCGATCGTCCGATCGGGCGACCCGGAACGGCTCCAGAAGGCCCTGGCGACGCTGGGCGTGACCCTGGTGCTGGAGTAACTCGCCGGCCCCGGTTGCAATCCGGCACACACGCCGGACCGTCCCCGAAGCTCGGCCGGCCGAAGGGCTTCAGGAGACCGAGGCGAGTCAGCGCGAGCGTTCCTCGGCGGCTTCGCGGAGCTTGCGGCGAGCGGTGGCGAGGATCGGGCCGACGGAATTCTCGGGGATGCCCAGTTGCTTGCCGATCTGCCGGTAATTCAGGGAGGAAAGGTGGTACAGGCGGACCACCTCGGCCTCGCGTCCGGAGAGCTGTCGGAGCATGACCTCGACCTCCTCGGCCGAGGCGATCGGCTCGGCCAGGTCCTCCTCGTCCTCGGCCATCACGACCGCGCGGTGGGCGCGAGCATGGCCGAGCGAGGCCTCTCGCTGCCGCTTGACCAGTTGCTTGACGCAGATCCGGCGGGTGATGACCGTCAGGTAGGTCGGCAGGGAGCTCTGCCCCTTGAAGCGTCGCAGGATGGCGTAGTCATCATCGACGAGCCGCAGCATGATCTCGGCGCAGATGTCCTCGACGTCGGCGGCCGAGAGCGTCACGCTGCGGGCGTAGGCCACATGGTTGATGACATGATAAATCAGGCCCATGTAACGATCGACGAACTCGATCCAGGAGCCGGGTTCGTGCTTCAGGCAGCGATCGAGAAGCTGGCGGTCGAAGTCGCGGAGGGGCACGTCCAGACCTCCCAGGAGAGACGATCGATCGTCGAAGGTCCGCGGACCGTCCCGGATGCGAGCCAAGCCCCATAACAATGGGAATGCCGAGCGGGGGGTCTTTGGAGTCGAAGGACGCGATGCGGGAGGGATCGATCCCCCGAGAGCCTCGGGCAGGGCCGGGCTCCGCCGGTTGCCCCGAGCCATCGGGTGAATCGCCCCGCGCAACGGCCCACATCAGAAGTCTTACACCAGGAATGCCCCCGGGCAAGGGCCGCCGCCCGGGTTGGCCCCGAGGAATCGACGGGAGGCTCCCGGTCGTCGGAAGCTCCATTCCTGAATTTCGTCGGAATTGGTAGACTCGGGGCGACACAGGGGATCCGACACGACGGATCGTTCCGAAGCTCGTGGAAGCAGGGCAGAGCCACGCATGGACACCTCCTCGGATCGGCCGGTGATCCTGATCGCCGACGACCACCCGCAGAACGTCGAGCTGCTGGAAGCCTATCTCACCGGCCTCGATTGCGAGATCCTGACCGCCTCGGACGGCGAGGAGACGCTGAAGGTCGTCGCCGAGCACAAGCCGGACCTCGTCCTGCTCGACGTGATGATGCCCCGCGTCTCGGGCTTCGAGGTCTGCCGGACCATCCGATCCGACCCGGAGACGAGCAACACCCTGATCCTCATCGTCACCGCCCTGAACGAGGCGTCCGACTTCGAGCGCGGCGTGCAGGCCGGGACCGACGACTTCCTGACCAAGCCGGTCAACAAGGTCGAGCTGCTCTGCCGGGTCAAGAGCCTCTTGCGCGTACGGCACCTGAAGAATCAGCTCGACCGCACCCTGGCCTACCTGGCCGACGTCGAGACGAGCAGCCGGGATCAGGATTGACCCCAAAACGGCACCATGACGCGGGTCCGGGGGCCGGATTCGGCCGGAAATCCCCGGGAATGCGCCGCGGCGAGGCGATCGGGGCGGTAGGATGTCCGGGTGAGATCGAAACGTCTTATCCCCGAGGCCGCCCCCCCGGATCGGTTCTCCCTTCATGATGGATCTGCCCCCGCTTGAGCGGAATCCACGCTATACGCTCCTCGACGTCTTCCGGGGGGTGGCCTGCCTGATGGTGGTCGTCCATCACGCGGGGTTCGTGCTCTTGCCGGGCGAGGCCCCTGAGTCGGGGGCGTTTGCCGGGCTGGGGCGGACGATCAATGCGGTGCTGCGGCATTTCGACCTGGGCGTGCCGCTGTTCTTCGTCATCAGCGGCTACTGCATCGCCGCGAGCGTGGACGCGATGAGGAGGCGGGGGACCTCGCCGGTGCGGTTCGTGGGGCGTCGGCTCTGGCGGATCTACCCGCCGTACTGGGCGGCGGTCGCCTGGTTCGTGCTGGTGGCGATCGCGTTCCAGCGGATGGGCCTGGAGCGCCTGCTCTGCTGCCACTCGCCGTACGGCCTGGAGATGAACCTGCCGCGGGACGTGAACCCGCCCCAGTGGCTCGGCAACCTGACGCTCACCGAGACGTGGCGCCCGCTGGTCGCGGGGGGGCCGGCGTTGATCTTCACCAGGGTCGCCTGGTCGCTCTGCTACGAGGAGCAGTTCTACTTCCTCTGCTTCCTGATGCTCATGCTCGCGTCGAAGCGGCTCTACGCGGCGATGGGATGGACGACGGTGGTGATCGTCCTGATCCGGGTCGTGGCGGCCGATGTGGGGATGATCCACCGGCTCAGCGGCACCTTCTTCGACCTCTGGCACCAGTTCGCCATCGGCCTGGCGGTCTACTGGCGGCTGAACGTGCCGGCGGAACCCTGGAAGCGCCGCGCGGTGGAACTGGCTTTGGTGGGGACGGCCTTGATCGGCTTCCGGGAACAGATGGCGAACACGCCGGTGGCCTATTCGACCGGGGTGACGGCCGTCTTCGGCCTGTTGCTGATCGCCCTGCGAGACTCCGACGATCGCATCTGCCGGTGGCGGTGGATCGTGCCGCTCAAGGAAGTCGGCCGGCGGAGTTACAGCGTCTATCTCTATCACTTGCCCGTCACGACGGTCGGCACGTTCGGCCTGTACGAGCTGGGGATCACCGGCTTCTGGGAGCGGGTGTTCCTCACCATCCCGGTCGTCTCGATCGCGGCGGTGGCGATCAGCCTTGGCTTCTTCTCGATCGTCGAGCGGCACTTCCTGAACCCGCCGATCGTCGGCCCGGGCAAGCCACGCCCCGACTGCCGGATGCCCCTGGCCGGGGAGTCGGCGCCCCCGGCGGCCCCCGAATAAGTCGCATCGATGCCGGGGGGGCGATCTCCCGGATTGGGGTTTGCCCGATCGGCCGGGGGCCGTACAACGTGCGGTCGGTTGTCCCGGCTCGACGCGATCGGGACCCTCTCCACCGTCGTCCCGCTCGCGCTCAAAGGAGGATCGCTGATGCGACCGAGTCCAGAATCCCCCAAGGCCCGGTTCACCCGGAGACACTGGCCCTGGATGGTGCTGGCCCTGGCCCTCGTCCCGGCGATCGGCTACCTGGTCATCTTCCCCACCGGCGTCGATGAAGAATTCCCCGAGGTCGTCCGGCCGATCTTCAGCGCCTATCCCCCGGCGGCCTATCGCGTGGCCGAGCCGGGCGATACGCTCGATCGCATCGCCATGTACCTGACGTCGGCCGCGGTCGCACTCTCGGCCTTCGGCGTGGCGCGACGACGCCAGGCCGGGCCGGGCGGCTCGCTCTGGATGGCGGCGCTGGGCGTCTCGCTGGTGGGCTTCTGGTCGGTGACCAACCCGTGGCCGACCTTCGACGGCTGGCATGGCCTCGGCTGGCGCGTCGTGTTCGACCCGTCCGCCCCGGGCGCGTTGCGCGGGGCGATTGCCGTGGCGGGACTGGTGCTGTTCGGGGTGATCGCCGTCGGGATCAAGGGGGTGGACCGCGCCTGGCCGTTGCTGATGCTGCGGGCGAAGCGGTCGGGGGTGGTGCCGATGCTCGTCGCGGCCGGGCTGCTGGCCGGGCTGCGAACCCTGGAATGGCCGGCGATCGAGCCGAGGGGGTTCTGGACCCGGTGGGCGGCGATCGGCGCGAGCTGGCTCTGGCTGGCGACCCTGATCCGCGCAATGCCGCCGGTGCCGACGCCTCGACTGGCCCGAGTCGGGACCCGATTCGCCGTGGTGGGCATGGCGGTCGCCTTGATCGTCGTCGGCCTGACCGTCTTCTGGTATCACCGGCCGCTGGAACGCTTCCGCGCCATCGACCCGGGCAAGATTTACATCAGCGCCATGCCGCACGGCCGGGGGCTGGAAGTGCTCCATGAGCGGCACCAATTCAAGACGATCATCAACCTGTTCCAGGAAGATCTGCCCGGCCTTCGGAGCCCGCACCTCGACGAGGAGATCGCCTTCGCCCAGGCCCACGACATCCACTTCGTCCGGAGCCCGGTCGAGGCCAGCAAGGCCGAGGCCTTCATGGACGAGACCCTCCGCCTGGCGCGCGATCCGGACGCCTGGCCGATCCTGCTGCACTGCCATGCCTGCATGGACCGCACCCCGGCCTGGTGGGGCATCTACCAGTTCGTGGTGAAGGAGCGGCCGCTGGTCGAGTCGTTGCAGGCGATCGAGCAGCACCGGGGCTCGCGGCCGAAAGGCTCGGTGACGTTGCTCTACAACCGGGTGCTGGCCCGCCTGGCCCCCGACCGGTTCCGGGCCGACCCGACGGCGACCGTCCTTCAGCAAAGCGCCCGCGGCACGCCCGACCCCTTCGAGATTCAGCTCGAACGCGAACGCCGGCTCGCCAAGGAGGAGCATACGTCGGCCCAGAAATCCCGATGAGCCGACGCCCGCCCTGGCTCGTGAGGGTCCCTCGACGCACGGGGGGAGCCTGGATCGGCTCCCCCTTCTGCTCGCTCGCGAGGGCTTCCCGGCGTGCTCAGATTTCCTGATCGCCGCCGAACGAGGTGCGGCCCTTGACGTGGCCGAGGCGCCCGGTGGTGCTGTCGAGCGAACGTTCCAGCTTCTTGAGGGCGCCGGTGACGGCGTCGTCAACGTTGGTCGATTGATCGGTCACCGCGATCGGCTGCAGGCCGGCGAGCCGGGCTTCGATGGTGCACTTGATGTCGATCCCGGCCTTCGTCGAGCCGTTGACGTCGCTGACGTGGACCTCGACGCGGGTGATCTGCTCGCCGAAGCGGCCGAGCGAATCCTCGACCTCGGCGCGGATGCGGTCGGCGAGGTCGGCGGACCCGTGGACGTGGTTGTTCGTGTTCAGCTGGACATGCATTGACCATCTCCTCTTGGGTCGGGCGGTTTGCGGGAGCCCGACAACCCGGGAACGGTGAGGCGAACATGGGCGGCCCACGGCCCCGCCTCGGTCTGACGTCGAGGCGGGTCGGTCGGGGCCCATCAACGAGAAACAGAGCTCAGCGATCGGCGTGCCGCAATGAAGTGGACAGCAGGATCGCCATTTCTTGCCGCTGAATCCGGCCCAGGACGACGGCGGAGGGGGATTCCGGGCGGGCCTCCGCGCAGGAGTCGACGAAGGCGAAGGGGTCCCAGCCGTCCCGGAGCAACCGAGCGGTCAGGGCGTCGTCGCCGTGATCGCGGAGGATCGGCCGGGCGGCCTCGGCCAGGGCGACGAAGTCGGGATGGCGGCCGACGCGGCGGAACCAGTACGAGGCGTTGCCGGGGTCGGGCTCGCGCCGGTGGGCGATGCCGTGCCAGAACAGCGAGGTGGTGCGCTCGCCCCGATCGTCGGCCTCCTGGGCCGCGTTGTGACTCGCGTCCCAGGCGTCGAGGATCTGCAAGAGCCCGCCGGCCAGGGCGAGCAGGCTCGGGCGATCGGCGTCCGGGAACAAGGCCACGAGGTTCTGCTCCGAGACGGCCTCCGCCAGCCTCGGGCGGCGCGGACGCGCATGAACCAGAGGAGGGCCGTCGTCGTCTCCCGGGCCGAGCCCGGCCGCGGCGATCGCCGCGACGAGGTCCGCCGCCCGCAGGCCCAGGGCCCGGCGGACGGACTCGGCATTCTCCCCGGCCTCGAGCCGATCGACGGCCTCGGCGACCGCGACCCCGGTGCCGAGCAAGAACGGCCCGTCTGCTCGGTCTTCGACGCGATCCAGAATCCCCGGCATGGCGGCAACCTCCTCCCCTCTCCTCATGATGGATCTTCGCGGGGAGGAGGGCCGCTGTCAATCGATTCAGCCCCCCGAGTCGGCCTCGGGGGCCTCAAGAGGCTTCAGCGCCGCAAGGTCGGGCACGGCGTCGAAGGGGGCGATCGTCGTCGACGGGAGCGAATTGTCGTGCACCAACGCCCCCAGATCGCCGACGAAGAAGCTCCTCGAATCGGCCACGTCGAGGTTGTAGACCGGCTGGACCTGGCCATCAACAATCGCCTCGACCCGGGCCGTGCGGCCGAGCGCCCGGACCACTTCGCCGACCTTCAGGTCCCTGGCCATCACCCAGCCCCGGCCGGCGATCCAGAAGCGGTGGAACTCGCTGGAGACGATCGTTTCGCCATCGAGACGGACCTCGAACGTCTTGCTCGGCGGGTTGTGATGCGTGGCGACGACCGGGCGATAGGAGAGGGCGCCGGTGGTCGTGTCCTGGCTGAGGACCAGGTCGCCGACCTGGAGTTCCTCGATGGGCCGGGGGCCATCGATCGTATGGACCAGGGTCCCGCGACCGAAGCAACTCATGACCCGGATGGCGATTAATGGTCGGTCGAAAACGCCAATCGGGACCGGCCTTGGCTGGGCTGTCACGACATCGGTGAACGTCGAGGTGCCGTCCGGCGGGCGGGGAAGCACCTGCCTCATGCCAATCTGGTTGATCCACCAGGCCTTCCAGGCGTCGGGCTCGGCGCCATTGCGGGCACCGGTGGCCTCTTCCAGGACGGGCACGACACGATCGTTGAGCCACCGGATCGGGGCGTTGTGCATCTCGATGGTGAGGACGTCCCGGCGGAGGTTTTCCTGGACTAGGGCCGCGGCCCGCTCCGCTTCGAGGAGAATCTGGCCGATCGGAATCTGGTACTCGCGCTGACCCAGGACACTGAACCTCGTCCCAGGATTGGGAGGGCCCAAAGTTTCTGCAAGATTGTTCGGATCGAGATGAGGTACCCTCGGCTGGCCGAAGTGGTCGACTAGGGTCTCCGACAGCTTGGGATCGAGTCCAGCCTGTTGCAGCCGGGAGGAGACTTCCCGGCGGCGTTCCGGCGAGGCACCTGCCAGTAGGTGCTGGATCTGCGAATAATGGAACGGATTTCTGGTGAATTCCTGACGAGTCAGCACGGGTAGCCCATCCGGCCCGACGACGAACTGGTCGCCCGGCATCATCGGGATCATGGGAGGGGGCGGAGCGGCGTAGAGTCGCCGGTAGTTGTACCGCTTGCCCGCGACGTACAGTTCGCCCGGCGAACCGGGACCGCCCACGGGGACGACGCTGTATTCGATCGGCTTGCGGACCATCGGGATCAGGGCGTCGGCCCATTCGCGGGCGTCTCGACGCTTGAGTGTCTCGGTCGCCAGGCGGCGGACCTCGGCGTCGTCGCTGAAGGCGGCAAGCTGGGCGAGGGCCCGTGAGGCGTCTCGGGCATCGATCTGGCCGAGGACCTGCACCGCGACCGGCTGGTCGGCCCGGGGGCCGGCGACGAGCACCGACCAGACGGCCGGGACCAGCAGCGGGTGATCGACCGAGCCGAGCCCGGTGATCGCCTCGTCGCGGCCCGCGGGATCGGCGAGCTGGGCGGCCCACTGCGCCAGGAGTGGACCCCACCGGGCCTCGACGGCGGCCCGGGCATCGGCCTCGGCCTGCGAGGCGGCGATCTGGGCCGAGGTCATCCAACGCCCATCCTTCTTCACATACCCGAGGCGTTTCCAGGCGGCCTCGCGCCTCGGGTCGAGACGGGTGACGGCGGTGAAGTGCGCCGTGGCCTCGTCGGCGAGCCCCTTCTGCTCGCACCAGAGGCCCAGCTTCCAGTGGGCCTCGGCGGTCGGGTCGAGCCGGGAGCGGCGCCCTTCGTATTCCTCGCGGAGGGCGGCCTGCTCGGGTCCGGGGGCAAAGCGACGGGGCACGTCCCCCGGCCGGACCCAGGAATCGCCCACCCGCACGCGGCCCATCAGGGCCCGCGCGGCGGCGTGGTCGGGGTCGATCAGGACGGCCAGGGCGAGGTGATGCTGCGCCTCGGCGTGTCGGCCCTGGGAATCGCACCAGAGCGAGAGCTGCATTTGCGCATCGGCATCGCGCCCGGCGGCACTGGCGGCGGCCTGGTAGGCGGCCTCGTCGGGGTATGACGGGGGCTCGTCGGGCACCGCTGTTCCCAGGCCCAGGCCGAGCCATCCAATCCAGACCAGGCCGATCATCGACGGGCAGCACATGGCGGGCCTCCTCCGGCTGAGCCTTTGGAATCGACCGGTCCGGGCCGATCGCGGGCGGTGGTGACACCGGTTCCTTCAAGACGTTCAGACGATCGTCGACGCGAAGATGTTCACTTGCAAGGTCGCAGATCGCTCATCCCGACCGACGTTCGCCCCGTCCTGGGTTTCTTCCACACCGCCAATCAGAGCGTGCATCCACTCTTGCGTCAAGTGAATTCCGGCATTCTCTGGCGCGATCGCGCGAGAATCGCGGCGGATTCGGGCCAGGAACCCCGAGGCTGGGCCGGGAACCCCGGGCCGGAAGGGAGTACACTTTACGTGATCCGAGCAGTGATCATGGCCGCGCCAACCCTCCTCAATTTGTTCAATTGTCCTTTCTCCGGGAGTGCGAGGAGATGGAAGACCGGGAACCGCCCACGCCCCGACGCATCACCCTGCTGGAACAGCGGGAGATCGAGGCGAGGATCGTCGCGCCGCTCATCGACGCCGTGCGCGAGGAACTGGGGGAGGAACGGACCGTTGCCCTCCTGCGCCGGGTGATCGAGGGCCTGGCTCGTGATTCGGGGGCGGAACTGGCCCGGTCGGGCGCCGCGGGGGGGTTGCTCGACTTCGCCCGGACGCTCGACCGCTGGACGGAAGGAGGTGCCCTGGAGCTTCAGGTGTTGGAGCAGTCGGCCGATCGGCTCGACTTCAACGTCACCCGCTGCCGGTACGCCGAGATGTATCACCGGCTGGGGCTCGACCCGCTCGGGGCGAGCCTCTCCTGCTGCCGCGACGCGGCCCTGGCGTCCGGATTCGACCCCGAGATCGAGCTGTCTCGATCCCAGACGATCCTGGAAGGGGCGCCGTTCTGCGACTTCCGCTTCCGACGGCGATCAGGCGCCGAGTCGGCCCCGGATCGGGATGGGACGCCACCGCCGCCAGAACCTTGCAATTCCGAGGAGGGCGCGGAACCATAGGCGCAATTGCCGGGCGACCCGATCGGCGCCGAAGTCCGAGCCCTAGCCCGAGCCCGAGTCCACCCATCACCCCCTCGCACCCGCGAGCGTTCGCCCCGACGGATGATCGGCTTCCCCACAATCGCCCGGGGGACCCCGACAGGCACTCCTCGTCATGGAAGCAAGATGACTCCGACATCCATCTCCGGTTTCCATGCGACGGATGCGACTGGCCCGATTTCTGCGTACCCAGATCGTCCGGAGCCGCCACGCCGACCGGGGAACCCTTGATGCGATCACCCGAGACGTGATCGACCAGAGGAGCAGGAGAAACGGCCGTGTCTACCGAAATTCGGGTCGGAGACGTCTACTTCAACCTGGGTGACGACGACGGGAACCCCAGCAGCGGCGAGATCGCGACCGAGCGCCGGGTCCTGGAGACCGCCGAGGACCACCCCCACACCGAGACGCTCCCCGTGCTGGCCGACCCGGCGGCCGATCGCCTCGACCCGGACCTGATGCAGCGGCGGGCCGACGTCGACGAGAAGCACCGGCGCGTCGTCGAGTTCCTGGAGCGCAACGGCTACGACGCCGCCATCCTGGGGCGGGCCGAGTCGGTCTCCTGGTTCACGGCCGGGGGAGAGCTCCGGCAGAACCTGGGGTCGTCGGAGCGGGCCTCGGCCCTGGTGTTCGTCACCCGGCAGTCTCGGGCGATCCTGACCGACAATGTGCAGAGCCCCCGCATCTTCGAGGAGGAGGTGGCCGGCCTCGGCTTCCACCTCAAGGAGCGGCCCTGGCACGAACCGGTCGAGGCCAATGTCGCGGCCCTGAGCCGGAGCAAGAAGGTCGTCACCGACACGCACGGCCTGGGCCTCGCCGTCGATCAGGACGGGCTCGGCGAGCTCCGCCTGGCCCTGACCAGGCTGGAACGCCAGCGCCTCCGGGAGCTCGGGCGGACGATGACCCTCTGCGTCGAGGCCACCTGCCGCAACTTCCACCCGGGCGAGACCGAGGCCGACCTGGCCGGCCACCTCGCCCACCGGATGCTCCGCGAGGGGGTCACGCCGGTCGACCTCTGCGTCGCCAACGACGACCGGGCGCGCCGCTATCGCCAGCCGACCTTCAAGTCCGTGCCGATCGAGCGCATGGCGACCATCACCGCCGTCGGCCGGAGGCACGGCCAGTGTGCGGCCGTCACCCGGATCGTCTCGTTCGGCCCCGTCCCCAAGGCCGTCCAGGAGGCCCTTGCGGTCGCCGCGATGGTCGACGCCACGGCCATCTACTTCTCGCGCCCCGGCCAGTCCGTCGCCGAGGTCTTCCGGCGGGTCCGTCGCATCTACGAGAAATTCGGGCATCCGCACGAGTGGACCCTGGCGACCCAGGGGGCGATCATCGGCTACCGGCCGGTCGAGCGCCCCCTGTTGCCCGAAACCTCCTTCCCGCTCCGGTCGCACGTGCCGGTCCGATGGACCCCGAGTGTCGGCCCGGCCCGGTCGGAAGACACGATCGTCGTGGACGAGCGAGGCTTCGAAGTCGTGACCGAAGCCCAACGATGGCCCAAACTTGAGGTCATGGTGAAGGGCTTCCCGCTCCCGCGGCCCGGGATCCTGGAGCGGTGACCGAAGGCTGAGGACGCCTCTCCCGATGCACGGCCCCCGGCCGCGGCGATCCGCCCTGGCGCGGAGGCGAAGATCGCCCCCCGGAGGCCGCCGGGTGAATGCAAACTCCTTGACCATTCTTCAGATCCGCTTGAAGATGAACTTCCCGAGATGATCGTGCGTGCCTAGAATGAACGAGAGTTCTTCTGGGTGCAAAGGGCTATTCGATGATCCGATTGTCGTGGAAGATCGGCCGGGTTGCGGGCATCGACCTCTATCTGCATGCCACGTTCCTGCTTATGATGGCCGTCCTGGTCCTCTTCAGCCAGGGCCTGGGGGCGGTGCTGGTCGTCTCGGCCCTGTTCGGATGCGTCCTGCTGCACGAGCTGGGCCATGCCCTGATGGCCCGCCGGTACGGGATCCCGACCGAGGACATCACCCTCTATCCCATCGGCGGGGTGGCCCGGTTGCACCGCATGCCCCGGGCCCCCGGGGCCGAGTTGCTCATCGCGCTGGCCGGCCCGGCCGTCAACGTGGCGCTGGCCCTGATGCTGCTGGCGATGGGGGGCGCGCTGGGCGTGCTCGCCCCCGGGCTTGCCGCCGGCCCGATCGGATCGCGGCTGTCGGACCTGTTGATGGTCAACGTGATCCTGGCCGTCTTCAATCTGATCCCGATCTTCCCGATGGACGGCGGCCGGGTCCTCCGCGCCCTCCTGAGCAGCCAGATCGGCCGGCTGCGTGCCACCGAGATCGCCGCGGCCATCGGCCAGTCCCTGGCCGTCTTCGCCGGGATCGCCTGCCTGGTGGCGATGGTCCTGACCGGCTCGCCGATCCTGCTCATGCAGGTGGTCCTGGCGGCGTTCATCTACCTCGCGGCCCGGGCAGAGCTGGGCCAGGTCCGGGCCGAGGAGCAGCGATTGCGGACGACCGACGCCCCGGCCGGCTACTCCTGGATCTATCGAGGGAAGGGGGTCTGGCAGCTCGCGCCGGTGATCGTCATCGACGATCCCGACCCGATCGGGTTCCGCAATCCCCGCCCCTGGATCCGCTCGTGACCCCTCCGTGTTGGTCGCATCCGCAGGGATTGCCCTCGCCATGAGCCTCCCGCCGGGCCCCGAACGACCCGTCCCGATCGTCGAACTTGGCGTCGCCGAGGCGTATGACCTGCTCTCGAATCGCTTCGGGGTGCGGGACCTCCCCCCGCTCGAAGCGATCGAGAACGAGGACTGGGGCAGGGACGCGCTCCTCTCTCGATTCCTCGACCTCGCTCCCGCCGACCTCGCCGCCGCCGGCCTGACCTGGGACGAGGACTCGCCCGGCCACTCGGACCTGGACCGGCGGCCGGACTGAGTGAGCATCGGCGACAGCTCCGTTCATCGGGAGCCGTCGGATCGCCCCTCGCTCCATTCGTAGTCCGCCTGGCGACGGAAGCCATCGACCCGGATCGTGCCGTCGTCGAGGAGGTCGACCACGGCATAGCCGTTCTGATCGGCCCCGGAGCCCTCGACCATCGCCACGAGGGTGCAATAGGGGATGCCGCGGATTGCTCGAAGGTCGTTCTGGTGGCTGTGCCCCTGGAAGACCGCCCGGACCTTGCCGGACGCTTCGAGGATCTCCCGGACCGCCTCTGCGTTCCTGACGCCGTGCGGCCCGGGGTCGTCGAGCCGCTGATGGGCGAAGAGGATCGTCGGCAACTCGGTGGCGGCCAGGTCGTCGCGGAGCCAGTCCAGCTCGAAGGCCGGGACATTTGCATCCGTCCAGACCGAGTTCTTCCGGCCGTACGGCTCGCCGTCGCTCCGGAAGCAGGAGTCGAGCCATACGAAGTGATATCCGCCCGCGTCGAACGCGCCGAACGACCGCTCCTGCCCGACCCGGCCCAGGAATTCCCCCTTGGTCAGCGTATCGACGCAGTGATTGCCCAGCACGTAGACCCGGCGTTCGGCGATGGTCGAGAAGTCCCGGTCGATTCGATCGAGGTAGCCCAGCTCGACCTCGACCGATTCCGCCGCGTCGATCAAGTCCCCCAGCTCGACGAGGAAATCCAAATTGGCCTCTCGGAATCGTTCGGCCGCCTCGGCCAGCTTCGACGGGGTCTCGCGATAGTGCCGCGAGCCGGCGGGAGGCTTGTCGGCGTAGTGCAGGTCGGTGATCAGGCCGAAGCGGAGCCGAGAGCGCTCGTCGAGCGCCCGGCCCGACAACGCCAGGGCGGCTGCGGCAGACCGTCCGGTCATGCTCGCCGCCCCCAGCAGCAATGCCCCCTCGGCGAGGACGGCACGACGCCCGATCGGCCCGGGCAAGCGATGGTGGCTCATGGGTGGGGTGCCTCAACGATCGGGGGTATCGGTGCGTCGGAACCCGTTCGCCTCGTCCACCTCAACGACATGGACGACGCCGAGGTGATTGCCGTCCTCGTCCCGGGGTCCCGAGGCCACCAGCAACCGACCGTGACCGATGCCAACGATCCCGAGCGCCGCGTCGAGGTCCCAGCGGCCGACGATCCGGAAGCCCCGATCGGTCTTCAGCAGCTCCGGCGGCGATCCGTAGCAGCCGAACCACCAGTGGCCGTCGGCGAAGGCGGCCGTCTGGATGCCGAGCCTGGTGTACCCGGACGGCAAGACAATCCGCCTCCGAAAGGCGAACGAATCGTCATACTCGTAGAGGTAATTTTCCTCGATCCCTTCCGGCAAGCCCCCGACGACGAGGAATGTGCCGTCCTGATACGCGATTCCCCCGGCGCCATGCACCAGCTCGGGGACGTCGATCCGGCCGAGCTCGTCGAGCGTCTCGGCGTCGTAGACATAGATCCACGACAGGGCCTGGCCGGCCGGCTGGTTGAAGGCGCCGAGGTTCACGGCGACGTAAATTTTCCCGTCGCGATAGCAGAGGTCGCCGTGATGGTCGGCCACCGGCAGGCGTCGGAGCACCTTGCCGCGGAGGTCGGTCTTGACCAGGTCCACGGTGAACGACCAGTACAGGGCGTCCCGGTCATTCGTGCAGACCCCCTGGAGGTGCTTGGGATACGCCCCATCGCACGCGATTTTCGCGGGCAGGTCGGCGAAGGGGTCTGCGTCCTGGGCCTCGGCCATCGCGAGGGGCAACATCCCGGCGAGCGCCACGCCGAGCAGGGCGGAGCCAAGAGAACGGTCGATCACGGGAACACCCTGGGTTCGTCGGTCGAGTCGGGAAGCCATCGAGGCGGCGATCGGGAGACCCGAACGGCCCTCCCAGTCGCCCGATTCTGACCCGATCGCCCTCGAGAGTCCACCCCGTCCGTCAGCTGGCCGCGCGGCGGTTCTCGGCGGCCCGAGAGGCGGCGAGGATCGAGGTGGTGCTCAGCCCCGGGACGAGCGGGATCGTGACGACCCGCCCCCCCCTCGCCCGCACGATCTCCGCGCCGACGATCCCATCGACCGCGTAATCCCCCCCCTTGACCAGCACATCCGGCTCGATCGCCCGGATGAGCCGCTCCGGGGTCGGCTCGTCGAAGACGACCACGCCGTCGACGCAGGCCAGGCCCGCGAGCAGGGCGGCCCGGTGGTTCTCGTGCACCACCGGCCGTTCCGGCCCCTTCAGGCCCCGGACCGAGGCATCCGAATTCAGGCCGATGATCAGGGCGTCTCCCAGGCGGCGGGCCTGTTCCAGGCAGGTCAGGTGCCCGGCGTGGAGGATGTCGAAGCAGCCGTTGGTGAAGACGATCGAGCGGCCGGCCCTCCGCTGGCCGGCGGCCCACCGCGCGGCGGCCTCGATCGACCGGACCTTCGGCGAGCAGCCGCGCAGGGCCCAGTCCAGCTCGGCCCCCTGGACGACGTAGCAGCCGGGATGCCCGACGGCGATCCCCGCCGCCACGCTCGCGGCCCGGCAGGCCTGATCGACCGGGAGGCCCCCGCCCAGGCAGGCGGCCAGCACCGCCGCCACCGTATCCCCCGCCCCGGTGACGTCGGCCACCTGGCGGACCTCGGCCGGGAAGTGGTGCAGGGCGCAGCCGGTGGCCAACGTCATGCCGTCGGCCCCCCGGGTGATGAGCATGGCGTCGAGGTCGAGCGTCACCCGAAGCTCGGCGCACGCCTCGCCGACCGATTCGTCGTCGTCGAGCGACCGCCCCACCGCCCGTCGGGCTTCGAGCAGGTTCGGGGTCAGCAGGGTCGCCCCGGAGTAGACCCGGAAGTCCAGTTGCTTCGGGTCGACGATGCACGGGATCGCCCGCTCGCGGCAGGCCTCGATCGTCGCCCGGACGAGCCCCGGGGTAAGCGTCCCCTTGTCGTAGTCGGAGAGGACGACCACGTCCTGATCGGCCAGCAATTCCGGCAACCGCCGGCGGAGGTCGTCCCCGGCGGCGCGGAAGTCGTCGCGCCCGCCGTCCTGATCGAGCCGGAGCAACTGGTGATGGCCGTGCGAGACGACCCGCGTCTTGCAGATGGTCCGGCTTCCGGGGCGTTCGACCAGGGCGCAATCGGCCACCCCGGCATCGAACAACGCTCGGCGCAGGCGATCGACCTCGGGGTCTTCCCCGGCGGCCCCGGCCAGGGTGGTCCGGCATCCGAGGCCTGCCAGCGAGGCGGCGACGTTGCCCGCCCCCCCCGGCCGGTACCACTCGTGCGTCAATCGGACGACGGGGACGGGCGCCTCGGGGGAGATGCGGTTGACGTCTCCCTCCAGATAACGGTCCAGCATCACGTCGCCGAGAACCAAAGCCCGCACGCTCGACCAGTCGATCACGGGCGTCACTCCTTTGTGTGTTCCGGGAGCCCGACGCGACGGACGGGCTCGCCTCGGAGGCATCCTGCCTCATGGGCCATCGTGCAGCAAATGGGTCGTCCGCGTGTCCGCCCCGGGCGGGATCCGAGGCGGGAGACCGCTCAGGAATCGGAGGCGGCCATCAACTGCCGGATCCCCTCTTCCAGGGGCGTGAAGGCCGCATCATACCCGGCCGCCCGCAATTGCGTCAGGTCAGCCTGGGTGAACGACTGGTATTTGCCCCGGAGCGACTCGGGGAACGGGATGTACTCGACGCTCCCCCGGCCCAGCTCGTCGATCACGATCCGGGCGATGTCGTTGAAGCTCCGGCTCGCCCCCGTGCCGACGTTGAAGACGCCGACCCGAGGCGGCCCCTCGGCGAAGAACAGGTTGACCCGTGCCACGTCGCCGACGAACACGAAATCGCGCCGCTGCTCGCCGGCCTCGTAGCCGTCGGTCCCCTCGAAGAGCCGGGCGACCCCGTCTTTGGCCAGTTGCCGGTGGAGCTGGTAGACCATCGAGGCCATCCGCCCCTTGAACCCTTCGCGGGGGCCGTAGACGTTGAAATAGCGCAGCCCGACGACGGTCGAGGTCAACCGCGCACGGTTGGCGTCCACGTAGCGATCGAACAGGAGCTTCGAGTAGGCGTAGACGTTCAGCGGGCTCTCGCACTCGCTCGATTCTCGGCAGACCGTGTTGTTGCCGTAGACCGAGGCGCTGGAGGCATACACCAAAGCCGTGTTCCGGTCCGTCGCCCAGTGGAGCAACTCCTTCGAGAAGGTGAAGTTGTTGTCCATCATGTAGCGGCCGTCGGCCTCGGTCGTGTCGGCGCAGGCCCCTTGATGGAGGATCGCCCCGACCTGGCCGCCCAGGGGGGCGTTCTTGCGGATCTGCTCGCGGAACTCGGCGATGTCCATGTAGTCGGCGATCGCCAGGTCCCGGAGGTTGCGGAACCGGTCGCCGTGCTGGAGCGTGTCGACCGCCAGGATGTCGGTCACCCCCCGGGCATTCAGGGCCCCGATCACGTTGCTCCCGATGAATCCCGCCGCGCCCGTGACGATATACATGGCAAACCCACCGGAATCCTGGGGAGTCTGGAACACCGCGACGCGACCGCCTCGGCCCGAATCCACCTTGCTTCGCCTGGCCGTACCGGCCTCAATCGTTCGCCCGCGCTCGCGGACCCGAGTCGCCCCTCGGGGCCGACCTCGACTCCCGGCCCAGGACGACCCGAGCCGCGTTGCCGACCGGTCCTGCACGCCGCCTTGCCGGGGCAACGACGCCGTCTGGGCCTCGCCCCTCGGGGACCACCTAGGCCGCCGATCACGATCTCGGCCCGAGACGTCCCCGCTCCTCCCCGTCCTCCCGACGGCGCCGGACCCTAGCAAAATCCCCGGGAATCTGTCAACGCGGCCTGCCCGGGCCAACCAATTCCGCGCCGGGGCCGACTTTTTGTGACTGCCCCTCCCAATCTCCACGATAGTTATACTGTCGGCCTTCTCTACCGGGTTCGGGAGCGACCGGGAAGGTTCGCGGCCGGGCGATGCTGCCCGCAATGCGCCGCGAACCGCGTTTCAGGAATGAGCCAGCCGGGTTGCCCGTCGGCAGCCCCGCACCCTCTTGCGATCTCCTCGGATCGAATGCCCTTGGTCCGCAAACGGAGATTGGGAGACTACACCTGTGAGTCGAGCACGCTTGTACTATCTTCGCCCGGTTCGACCGTCCGTGGTCGCCGAGCCCCCGCCGCCGCCCCCTCCCCCGCCGCCGCCGCCACCGCCGTTGACGCTCGAAACCGCCCCGGACCGCTTGCTCTGGCTCGACAGCCTGGCGAACGTCACGGCCCGGGGGGGCATCGGCTTCAATGGGAGCCTGCAGAACCTCTCGATCGCCAACAACACCAGCCTGCAGGCGGGCAACGTCGATTGGGGCTTCTCGGGATGGGTCTGGCTCAACACCAAGGCCACCAACTTCGGCATCGCGGGCAAGGGGACGACGTCCTCGAACCGATCGTGGCAACTGTTCTATTCCACGTCCGACGTGCTCCGGTTCCTGATCTGCAGCAGCACGGGGGCCAATCGCGGTGAGGTCGACGCCGCAGGGTTGGGCAGCCCGCCGCTGAACACCTGGATCTTCGTCTCGGTCTGGCACAATGCGGCGCTCGGCACCATCAACATCCGGGTCAACGACCGGACGGTCAACACCACCCCCACCACCGGGACGCCCGGGAACAACTCGGGCGAGTTCCGGCTGGGAGCGGGAGGGACCGTCACCGACACCCTGCCCGGACGCATGGACAACGCCGCCTGGTACAAGACCCCGGTCGGCGGCATCGGCAACCGGATCACCGAGATCCACGACTTCCTCTACAACGGCGGCAGCGGCCGGCGTTACGAGGATCTCAGCAGCACCCAGAAGACCAACTTCGGGCTCGTCTCCTGGTGGGATCTCGACGAGCTGTCGGGCAACCGCAACGACCGCCACGGCTCGAATCACCTGTCGCCGGTGAACAACCCGACGGCGATCGACGGCCACGTCGAAGGCCCGGCAAGGAACCTCGACCCGGTCCGATCGTGGTCCAGCCAGGTCGGTTCGTCCAGCTTCCTCCAGGGCTCGGTCGGGAATCGCCCGACCTGGGACGCCGCCGGCTCCCTCGCCTTCGATGGCGTGAACGACCACCTGAGCCACCCCAGCCCCGTCGTCGGCAACCGATCGGCGTTCACGCTGCTGGCCAAGGTCCGGCCCTCGGCGCTCCCGTCCGCCAATCCGGCCGTCATCCACACCGAATCGGATGCGGGCGGTACCGTCGTCTCCCGCCTGGCCGTCACTCCAACCGGCAATGTGATTGCGAGCTACCGGCCGGCCGGGGGATCGCTCGTCTCGGCCTCTTCGGCCGGGGCACTGGCGGTCGGGACCAATGCCGTCATCGGCGTGAGGCGACAGGGGACCAGCCTCCAGGTCTTCCTCAATGGCCAGCCCTCCGGCGCTCCGGCGGCCATCGACGCCGGCACCGACCTGACCGGAGCGACCGCCCGAATCGGCGGGCCGGTCGAGGCGAGCGGCCTGTCCTCCTTCAACGGCCAGGTGCTCGACCTGTTTGCCGTCGGCCAGGCGATCAGCGACACGCAGGTCGCCGAGCTCTCGGCGGAACTCTGATCGCAGGGAGCCCGGGAGCCCGGCAACCCTGACCAACGCTCGACCGATGACGATTGCCCTGCCCTCGATCGCAGGGGGCCTGGCGAGCGTCATCGGTCGCCGGCCAGCTCCGCCGATCGCTGGGTGGCCGCCTGGACGGCGTCGATCAAGGTCGCGCGCAGGGCGCCGCGTTCCAGGGCATGCAGGCCGGCGATGGTCGTGCCGCCGGGGCTGGTCACCTGGTCCTTCAAGACCCCCGGATGCAAGCCGGTTTCCAGGACCATCCGGGCGGCCCCCAGCACCGTCTGTGCCGCCATCGCCGTGGCCAGGTCGCGGGGCAGGCCCATGCGGACGCCCCCATCGGACAGCGCCTCGATCATGGCGTACACGAACGCCGGGCCGCTGCCGCACAGGCCGGTCGCGGCGTCCATCAGCCCTTCGGGCACCCGTCGGGCGATGCCGACCGACTCCAAGAGCCGGAGCACCAGGGCCTCATCCTCGGGCGAGACTCCCGGCCCCAGGCAGTAGGCCGCCGCCCCTTCGCCGACCAGCGCCGGCGTGTTCGGCATCACGCGGACCACCCGGGCCCCGGGCCCCAGCCCCGCCGCGAGGCTCGCCACGGAGATCCCCGCGGCGACCGAGACCACCAGCTTCCCCCGCCCCCCCCCGGCCAGTTCCTCCAGCGCAGCCCCCATCGCCTGCGGCTTGACCGCCAGCACCAGCACGTCGCACCGGGCGGCGACCTCGGCATTCGAGCCGCACGCCACGACCCCCTCGGCCGCCATCGCCTCCCGGGCCTCGGGCATCGGGTCGCTGATGGCCACCGCCGACGGGTCGACCACCCCGGCCCGGATCATCCCCCGGATCAGGGCCGAGGCCATCTTGCCCGCCCCCAGAAATCCCCAACGCGTCTCGGCGGCGGCAGACGATCCGGTCATGATGAGTCAGTCCCTCGGTCACGAAACGGGCGAGGCCGATCGGACGATGCGGAGCCCGTGCCCCGATCCCCGTGCTCGATGCTCGGTCCGGGTGCCTATCCTACCATCAAGGCCGCCGGAGCCGAGAGGGTTCGCCGGCCCGATCCGGCGGCAAGCCGCCATTCCCCCTGTTTCTCCAACCGCATTTGGAGCCGGGTGATTTCCATGAACCACGACAACGCCACCGCAGCACCGGTCGAGCCGAGCCGCAAGACGATCACAGGCTGGCTCCTTCTCATCGGCTTCGCCCCGCTGGGACTCTGGCTCCTCTGGGAGATTCAGCGAACGGTGGGACTCGATTCCCCCCGGCTCTGGGAACTGCTCCGCGAAGATCGCGTCTTCGCGTTTGCCATGCTCGATTTCTTCGGGACCGCGGCCTGGGCGGCGGTCGTCTTGCTGGAACGGGCCGACCCGAGGAGCTGGCGTACCTGGTTGTCACTGCTCATCTTCTGCGCCGTGCCGACCCTGGGGATCATCCTCTTCCTGCTCATCGGCCGCACCCGACCGATGGGGGTCTTCCAGCAGCGGCCCGAACGATCCGACCTCCAATCTTGAGGAATTGCCGACCGAATCGGGCACCGCGTGTTAAGCTCCGGGTAAGGACCCGCAGGAGCCTCTGACACGCTCCCCGAGCACTGGCGCCGCAATCTCGTCGGCGCCCGGCCTCGGCCTGGGCCGACCCCCGTCGTCGGTTCTCGATCGCCTGCCGTCCTGGCAGGCGTCCGCGTTCGCTCTCCGGGTCGGGAAATCGAGGCGGGCCGGATTCCGGGCCCGGACACCCCGATGCGCCTCACGCGTCCGTTCGGAACGGACGCACTGGTGCGTCTTGATTTGCAGGCGATCAAAACCTGTTGGGATCGAGCCAGGGAGGCATACGGACTTTACCTGTCGCAACCAGGGATGAATCGATCGGGCGACGTAACCTTCGAGATTCGGCATTCTCAGTCATGAGCACGTCACGGAAGCGTCCCGTTCGACCTGTGTGTGACACGTTGGAAATCCGGACGTTGATGAGCGGCCTCGCGCCGATCGCGACCTGGGTCGGCCAGGATGGCCACGACCTCGTCGGCCGCTCGACCGCCCCCGGGCCCAATAGTGTCCAGGACATCCGCATCACCCTCGACGGCCTCCCCGCCGATCGGGCCGTGACCTCGGCCGAGATCCGGGGCTATGGCGGCGGGATCTGGACCTACAACGGGTCCGGGGTCCACTGGGCCGCCGCCCTCGTCCGCGTGAACGACTCGCCGAAGGCCGACCTGTTCTTCGAGCCGAACCGGGTCGAGGTCGGCCGGCCGTTCAGCGTCCGGCTCTGGTTCGAGGACGGGTCGACCACCCTCGTCTCCTTCGCCGGGGGGATCGCCGACCCGACCTTCCGCGTGCCCGAGCTCTCGGCCAGGCTCTCCTGGGTCGGCCAGGACGGCTCCGATCGGGTCGGCCCCGGAGCGTCGGTCGGCCCCGACGGCCGTCAGGACACGGTCATCGCCATGGCCAACCTGACGCCGACGGTCCCCATCACCACCATCGACGTCAGAGGTCCCGGCAGCCTCGCCTGGCAGTCGGGCGCGAACCCCAAGGGGCTGCCCAACGCCGAGTTCGTCCGAAATCCGGCCGATCCCACGCAAGGCTCCCTCTACCTCCAGCCCGAACTCGACCTGGACGGCCTCCCCCTGACCGTCACCATCTTCTACGCCGACAACACCATCGAGCTGGTCGACCTGACCGCCGGGCCGAGCACCCCGGGCCTCCTCGTCCCCCCCGCCCCGGCCGTGCCGATCCGGTCCGACTCCATCGGCGCCCAGTGGCTCGGCCAGTCGAATGACCCGACCGCCGGCCCCGGCGCCTCGGGGGTGGCCCTGGCGGGCTTGCCATCGGATCGCACCGTCGTCGGGGCCTCGCTCAGCGGCACCGACCGAGGGGTGACCTGGGCCTACGCCAATCCCTCGACCACCGGCTCGGTCGCGCTCGAACCGTCCTCCCGGCCGCTGACCTTCCGCCGCGATCCGGGCGATCCCACCCGCGCCTCGATCGCCTTCGCCGCCCGAGAGGAGGCCGAGCCGGGCGTGATGACCCTCCGGCTCCAGTACGACGACGGCACCTTCTCCCTCGTCCGAATCAATCACGGGCCGATCGACTCGACCCTCCGGGCCCCTCGGCCGGAATCGTCCCGCGCCGTCGCCCGGCCGGGAGACGACCTCCAGGCCCTCGTCGATGGTTTCGGAGCCGTCCACCTGTCGAGCGGCGTTTATGAGCTGGATCGCCCCCTGGTCCTCAACCGGGCCATCCGGATCACGGCCGACCCGGGCGCGACCCTCCGGTTCTCGCAAGCCGAAGACGCCCCGGGCTGGCCCTCGGCCATCACCATCCACCACGGCAACACCACGCTCGACGGCTTCGCCGTGCGATTTGCCGGGCCGGTCCGCTGGGACTGGTCGGTCCCTTATGACCCGGCGGTCATCGCCAGCACCGACGGCCGCGACAAGGCAACCGGCACGGCCAAGGTCGGCCTGGTCCTCTCGAACCTCGACCTGCAAGGCCCGCCGGCCTCGGCCGTCGGCGGCCCGCTCGAATACGCGGCCCTGCTCGTCAATCTGACCTCGGCCGAGAACGGCCGGATTCTCGGCAACCAGCTGCGAGGCGGATCGGTCCGGGTCTTCAACGGCCCCTGGGAGATCGCCGGCAACACCTACCTCGGCGCCATGCCGGGCACCTGGACGCACGACGTCTTCGCCATGAACTGGGCGCACGACGTCACCATCCGGGACAACGTCGCCTCCCCCCTGCCCGGCTCGGGCAAGACCTACCGCTTCCTGGTCATGGCCCAGGACGGCTCGAACATGAGGGTCGAGCGCAACCGGGTCGAGGGGATCGGCCCGAGGGACGACGACCCCCAGCCCCACCCGAACAACCCCGAGGTCATCCTCACCGAGGCCTATCACGTCCCCTTCGAGGGGATGCCGCTCGCCCTCTCGGCCGACGGCCTGATCCTGCAGATTCCCGCCCCCCAGGGCCGGGCGATCCGGTCGGGAGACGTGGTCGCGGTCCTGTCCGGCCCCGATGCCGGCCAGTGGCGGCGGGTGGCCCACGTGATCGACCCGCAGACCCTTTTGCTCGATCGCCCCTTGCCGACCGGCCGCTCGCTCGGGGCCGTCTCGGTGTCGTCGGGCTTCGTCGATCTGGTGATCTCCGACAATCATGTGGATGTCCGAGGGGGTTCCGAGGCCTCGCCGATCGTCCTCGCCGGGGCGCATTTCGGCGCCGAGGTGCGGGGCAATCACATCCTCGGCGGGGCCCCGGTCCGGATCGAGTCGGCCGCGTCCGAATCGACCGTCCACTGGGCCTGGACCCACACGCCGCAACTGGACGTCCGGTTCGTCGGCAACACGATCGAGGACAGCCAGGGCGGCCTCGACGCCGGGATCGTCCGCTACCCCCAGGGGAAACGAAGTCAGGGGAGGACCTATGTCGATCTCCGGATTCAAGACAACCTGTTCGCCTGGTCCCCTGCCTTCTTCTCCCAGTTCAGCACCTCGACCCCGCCGACGGCCATGCTCCTCGGCGACCCTCGATCGATCGACCCGATCGAGATCCGGATGACGGTCGGCGGCAACGTCGTCAAGCTCCCGCCGTCGATCACCGGTGGCGCGGCGATCAAGGCCGACACCATGACCCTCAACGGCTCGGCCGTCTCGACCCAGTCGATCCCGCTCCCCGAGCAACCCCTGAGCGCCCCGACCGGCCTGCGATTGGTGGCCGACACCGGCCTCAGCCCGACCGACCGCCTGACCTCCGACCCCCGGCTCGCGTTCAATCGCCCCGAGTGGGCCGTCGGCCTCGAATACCGGCTCGACGGGCAAAGCACCTTCCAGCCGATCTCGAACGCCGACGGCTTCCTGCCCAAGAATCTCGCCGACGGCACCACCGCCATCTTCGTCCGGGCGATCGACGACTACGGACGCCCCGGCCCCGAAGCCCGGTTGACGATCACGCTCGACACGACCCCGCCCTCGGCCGTGACTCCCAGGCTCGGGCCAGGACAGGACACCGGCAGCTCGACCACCGATCGCATCACGCGCATCGCCGCGCCCGAGCTGGTCGTCGAGGGAGAGGCGAGCGACACGTTCGTCCTGGTCCGGCTCGTCAATGGGACCGAGGCAGAGCTTGCCCGACGCCTCGGCCCCGGGGCCTTGCGGGTCGGCTCCCCGTTGCCCGACGGCGAGCATCGGCTTGCCGTCCGTCGGATCGACGCCGCCGGCAATGCAACGCTCGGCGAACCGCTCGCGATCACGATCGACACGACAGCCCCCTCGCCGGTCGCCGCGAAGCTGGGCCCCGGCCAGGACACCGGCTTCTCCAGCGCCGACAATGTCACCCGCCTGAACCGACCGACCTTCCAGGCGGTGATCCCCAACCTCGACCGCCTGATCCTGCTCCGCGACGGCCAGCCGGTCGACCAGGTCACCGGCTCCGGGCAATTGCGGACCGACGGCCCGCTGCCCGATGGGGCCTACACCTTCGCCGTCCGCCGGATCGACGCCGCCGGCAACGCCAGCGACGGGCCCCCGGTTGTCGTGCGGATCGACACCGCGCCGCCCGCCCCGGTCGCGGCCCTGACGCACCTGGGAGAGGGTCGCGTCTCGTTCCAACGGCTGCCCGACGCGGTCGATTACGTCTACCGCGTGGGCAACGGCCCGACGATCCCGCTGGCCGGTGCCACCTCGTTCCGGGCGCGCGGCCTGCCGTTCGACCCGACCCCGGTCTCGGTCCGGGCGATCGACGCCGCCGGGAACCTGGGGGCCGAGGCGACGATTACGGCCGCCCTGCCCGCCCCGAAGGGGATCTGGCTCGGGCAGCGGCCGGGGGTCGACCTCGTGGGCCGTTCGGTCAGCCAGACCGCCCCCGACGGCTACCAGGACGTCGGCTTCGCCCTGACCGGACTGCCGACCGACCGCTCGATCGTCTCGGCCGAGATCCGAGGCTGGGGGGGCGGCATCTGGCAGTACAACACGGCCAGCGCCGTCTACTGGAAGGCCGCCCTGATCCACGCCCCCGGCACCGATCGGGCCGAGCTGTACGTGCAGCCGTACATGGTCGAGGCCGGCCGCCCCTACTTCATCCGCCTGCACTTCAGCGACGGGTCCACCGTCGGCGTGAACCTCGACGGCGGCCCGGTCAATCCGGCCTTGCGGACCTCTTCCCCGGCCGTGGCGGGACCGACGGTCGATCCGATCGCCTCCGGCGGCGGCAGCACCCCGACGTCCCCCCGAGGGGAGCAAGCCCCCGCGGTTTCCTGGCGCGAGCGGATGGCCCTGATTCGGGAGGCCCAGCGCGAGCGCCTCGCGCAGCGTCGAGCGGCGCAGCTCGATCGCATCCAGGCCCGGCAAATCGCGCTTCAAGGGACTCGACCGGTGGTCAGTCCGCCGGAACGACCGGCTCGGGTCGCCGGTCAGGGGTTCCGACCGGGCCTCAAATAGACTGAGCCGTTGTCGTGTTCACCTGCGAACATCCGGATTTCAACACTCAAAACAAGGACCCCGAGCGATCGAACATCGCTCGGGTTTCCTCGGCGGAATGTGACGGTCTCGAGAGCGATCAGGTAGACTCAGACGTGATGGCGGCTCAGCGCGATTCGAAAAGGGATCGCGGTCGCCATCATCGTCATCCCGTCGTGAATCCGATCGCGCCAGGGCAAGGTCACTCGTTCAGCAGGCGCTGGGTGACTTCCTGCTGGCAATGCTTGCACCACTTCCAGCGGCCGGTGCCGACGGAATCGTCGAGGTGTCGCTTGGCAATCCGGATGGTACGGAACCAGAGCAAGTCCGGATCGTTCTGTCCCCGATCGACCTTGGGGCATCGTGCGAAGTGCAAGAGGTTGGTCGTCGCTCGAACGGCCCGACGAGGGGCATCGGGCTCAGGGACCGTACCGTGGAAGATGAAACCGGCGGCTTCCAGCCGAGCCTCGGACAGGTCATCAGCGTCTTCGATGACCCGGACGGGCGATTCGACGGATTGATCGACGGGCATGAGGTCTTCCCAGGGTTTCGGGCCGGGGTCGTCCTGACATCAAGAGTTCAACGCCAGGACCTCCAGTGGTCTCAGTCTACTCGGGAGGGGCACCTCGCCACAACCCCGGGTCCGGGTCGGGGCGGTTGCTCCCCGGCCACAGCCCCCCCGCCGGCCCGCGGCGGAAGGAAGGGCTTGACGGCTTGAGCCGGCCTGCGACACTCGGGTAGGCTATCGTCTGCCCGGCCCGCGTTTGGCGACGACCGTCGAGCGGGGCCGCAGGTCCCGCCCCGTCCCATCCCCCTCGACGCTTTTTCCTGGTTGTCCGCGGAAGCAACGTCGATCGGGAGCCGATCCGCGGCCCGGGCCGGCCCCGCGTCTCGACCCTCGGCTGCGATCGCGGCGTTCGCTTTTTCCCCTTCATCTTCATTTGTAGAGGCGCTTCGCCCGGTGCTTCGCGAAACCGTCGGCCACCTCCGCGACCTGCCGCGGTATCGGCAAATCCTCTCGACCCTGCTCCGCTACGGATATCAGGACGTCGTCTCCGCCATCCACATCGAGGGGCTCGTCCGCCCCCTGGAGCAGATCGCGCTGGGGGAAGAGAACATCCCGCCCGCCGACCGCGCCATGCGGCTGCGGATGGTCTGCGAGGACCTCGGCCCGACCTTCGTGAAGCTCGGCCAGTTGCTCAGCACCCGGCCCGACCTGATGCCCGACTCGTACATCCAGGAGCTGAGCCTCCTGCGAGACGAGGTCCGCCCCTTCCCCTTCGCCGAGGCCGAGGCGATGATCCGCGAGGACCTCGGGCCTCCCGAGACCTTCTTCGCCGCGATCGACCCGGTCCCGCTGGCCTCGGCCTCGATCTCCCAGGTCCACGCCGCCACCCTGCTCGACGGCCGCTCGGTCGTGCTCAAGATCCGGCGCCCGGGGATCGAGAAGGTGGTCCAGGCCGACCTGGACATCCTCCGCAACCTCGCCCACCTGGCCGAGCGTCGGATCCCCTGGATCGCCGCCGCTCGCCCCATGGCGTTGGCGAAGGAATTTGAGCGCAACCTCAAGCGAGAGCTCGACCTGAACGCCGAACGCCGCACCATGCAGCGCTGCAAGCTGCAACTGGCGAACGAGCCTTATGCCTACGTGCCCGAGGCCATCGAGCACCTCTCGACCGGCCGCATCCTGACGATGGAGCGGATCGACGGCGTCGACGTCGACGACCTCGACGGCATCCGGGCCCTGGGCGTCACCCCCGAGGAGGTCGCGGTCCGCGGCGGCGTCCTGCTCGCCAAGCAGATCTTCACGTATGGCCTCTTCCACGCCGACCCGCACCCCGGCAACCTCCGCGTCCTCCCCGGCGGCATCGTCGTCCAGCTCGACTACGGGCTGTTCGGCCAGATGGACCTCCCCACCCGCGAACGCATCGCCGACCTGTTGCTCGGGCTCATGGCCCAGGACACCGACCGCGTGATGCGGGCGCTCGACGAGCTGGAGATCAGCGGCGAGGGGGTCGACTACCGCGCCCTCCGCCGCGACCTCGGCGAGATGGTCCTGACCTACTCCGAGCTGACGCTCGACAACATCGACCTCTCGAAGCTCCTCGGCGAGCTGGTCGCCCTGATCCGCAGCCACCACCTGCGGCTGCCCCCGGACCTGATGCTCCTGATCCGGTCCCTGATCACGATCGAGAGCGTTGGCCGGCACCTCGACCCCCACTTCGACGTGGCCACCCACGCCCGGCCCTACGTCGCCGAGCTGACCCGCAAGCGCTACAGTCCGTGGCGGATGCTCACCTCGGCCGCCCGCACGGCCGAGGACGTGCAGCGTGTGGCCACCCTGCTGCCCGAGGTCCTCGGCCAGTCGCTCGAATCGATCCGGCGGGGAGAGCTCCGGGTCACGTTCGACCTGCACAAATTCGAGCAGCTGGTCAAGCAACTGACCCGGACCGGCAACACCCTGGCCGCCGGCATCGTCATCGCCGGCCTGATCGTCGGGTCGTCCTTGATCATCGACGCCGGGCCTCGCATGCTCCCGCTCGGCGTGGCCGGCTACGCCATCGCCGTGGTCCTCGGCGGCTGGCTGCTCTGGAACATGTTCCGCCATTCGTAGCGCCTGGCACGATTGCGCACGCCTGCGTTGGTCG
>NZ_JBFEFH010000017.1:0-157456 GCF_040717455.1 Tautonia sp. JC769 | reverse complement strand
CCCGGGACGCGAATCGGCCTTGTGCTCCTGACGCGATTCGCTAAGGTTGGCACCGCACACCGTGGGGCAATTCCGCGCCGATCGGCCGCTGGTCAACGGAGAGCCCCTGGAACCCGTCGCGACTGCACCGCCAGCAGGCAAGGAGGCCACTGGCATGAATCGCCGCATGGCCTTGTTCTCGACCATGATGCTCGGCGGTCTGATCGGGCGAGTGGCCCGGGGCCAGGATCGCCGGTCGGGCTTCCGACCGGCCCAGGACACCGTGGACGAGCCGAGCCTCGACCCGGATCTGCTCGGGATCGGCACCGACCCGCTCGACCCGGAGATCGGGAGCCGAGGCGGCTCGGACCCGGCCGAGGATCTTCCCTTCGTCGCCCCCCCCCAGATCAAGCAGCAAGGGCTCAAATGGGGGATCTTCAACATCGCCCCCTATACCGCCCTGCCCCACTCGCGCGACACCACCAAGCCCGAGACGGCCCTGGTGGAATGGGTCTTCCGGCACACCGGGTCGGACATCTGGCATCGCGACGACCTGGCCGTCCTGAGCGCCACCTCGAAGCAGCTCCGCGTGTTCCATCGCGACGACGTGATCGCCAAGGTCAATGAGGTCTACAAGCGGTTCGTCGACGCCTGGTTCGACGTCCTGACGCTCCGGGTCCGGATCGTCGCGGCCGTCGACCCGAAATGGCGCCTCGACGTCTTCTCGCGGCTCGATCCGGTCCGGCTCGGCACGAAAGGGCGGGGAGGCCCGCAGGGGCAGCAAGCCTGGCTCGTCGACCCGAGCACGACCGAGCAGCTCATGGCGACCATGTCCCTCAGCCAGTCGTTCCGCCTCATCGAGGAGCGCAAGGAGCCGATCGTCAACGGCCAGACCCTCACGCTCCGGACCGGCCTGAAAGACCCGATCACCTATCGAGGGGGGATCGACCGCTCCAATACGGTCCAGATCGGCTTCGAGCCGACCATCGACGCCATCGAAGAAGGTGTGGAGCTGCGGGCCAGTCCGCTGCTCCGGGACGACGGGACCTCGGTCGACCTGGCGGTCGACCTTCGGGCCACGGTCGTGAAGCGGAAACACCTGACCCGCGTGATCGTGCCTCGCCAGATCGGCCCCGCCGAGATGGATCTGGACGTCCCGGAGGTCGCCCACAGCCGGCTCAACCAGACGATCCCCGAGTGGCCGCTCGACAAGACCTTGCTGATCTCGGCCGGCATCCTCCCGGGGATCTTCATGAACAAGGGGGGCCCCTTGAACCTCGGGTTCGGCGGCCCGACCCAGACCGAATTGCTCGTCGTGCTCGACCTGCAGAGCAATCTCGAATCGGCCCGGCGCCGACGCGAACGCCGCTGACCGGGCGGGTCCGCTCAGGCGCGTCGGGCGGCGAGCCGGGCGCGCAGCTCCGCAAGCGGGCCGAAGTCGAGGAGCTCCAGCCCCGTCCCCGCGACGCATCGCAGGCCTTCGGCCCGCAGGGCCTCCGGCAAGGGGGCCGTGCCCACGTCGAGCCCCGCCGCGTTCGCCGAGAAGGCCGGCAAGGCGATGGTCCGATCGTCGAACAGGAAGCACGGGGCCGATCGCCCGGCCGCCTTCAGGGTCGGGTGATGATGCCCGAAGACGATCCGGTCGCCTGGGATCGGGCGGTGCCCGTGGGCGATCGTCCAGCCCCCCACGGCGATCGACTCCGGCCAAGGGGGCCGTCGGCGCGGGTCGTGATTGCCGGCGACCATCACCAGGTCGACCCCGCGCCCGGCGAACCAGGCTCGAAGGCGAGCCAGCGACCGCGCCGTCCTCGGGCACGGGGCGGCGGATTCGGTCAGA
The DNA here is from genome assembly GCF_040717455.1 of Tautonia sp. JC769. NCBI lineage: Bacteria > Pseudomonadati > Planctomycetota > Planctomycetia > Isosphaerales > Isosphaeraceae > Tautonia > Tautonia sp. JC769. The sequence goes on along the minus strand of NZ_JBFEFH010000017.1, from coordinate 155,640 downwards.
TCCCCTGCGACGATCACCCGATCGAGCGGCACCCGGGCGAACAGGCGATCGAAGGTGGCGATCGTCTCATTGAGCGAGTGGGACGGCACGACATCGCCCCCCGAGGCCCTCGCCCACTCGTAGCCGAGATGCACGTCGGCGACGACGGCAAGCCGATCCGCCTCGAAGATCGCGGCCCCCTCCGGCGCGAGTCGCCAGCCGGGAGGGCCATCGACCAGGCCCTGAGCCTCCAATCGCCCCCCGATGCGCATGGTCTTGCCCCCGGAATCGCCCCGCGAGAGCCGGGCACTCGCGGGGCGGACTTGATTCGCCCTCAATAATGACGAGACCATTGCGAAGAATCCAAGTCGCGATCTCGAATTCGAGCCGTCAGGCTCGCCGAGCCGCTCCGGACATTCCACCTCCCGTCGATGGGCAACCCGGGAACCCCCATGACCTCCTTGATCCTTGCAACTGCGTTGTTGACCCCAGCCCCGCCGGGAACGCCCCAGGAGGGATCGTCTCCTGCGGTCGGCCACTGGGTCGGGACGCTGAAGATCGGGCCCTCCGAGCTGACCCTGGTCCTGCACGTGACGCCGAGCGACGACGTCGAGGGAGAGCTCTCCGGGTCGTTGGATAGCCCCGACCAGGGATCGTTCGGCCTGAAACTGGATCGAATCGCCTTCGCCGATCGCACCCTCCAGTTCGAGAGCCAGACCATCGCGACGACGTTCAGGGGTGAGATGGACGAGGAGGGCCGGGCGATCACCGGGACGTTCACCCAGGGCGGCCGAGCCACGCCAATCACCCTGACCCTGACCCCGGACGACCAACTGCCCCGGCCCGTCGACGCCCCGGAGGCGTTGCTCGGCATCTGGCAAGGGCCGATCGAGCTGCCGCTCGGGCAGTCGCTCCGCGTGGCGCTTCGGGTGGAGACCGTCGAGGGCTCGCCGGACACGCGTCGGGCCGTCTTCGACAGCATCGATCAGGATGTGAAGGGGATTCCGGTCACCGCGATCTCGGTCGAGGGCAAGCGGGTTCGGTTCGAGGTCAAATCGATCGGCGGGACTTTCGAAGGGACGATCGACGAGGATCGCACCCGGCTCGAGGGGCAGTGGACGCAGTCGATCCTCAACCTCCCGCTCACGCTCGAGAAGGTCGAGGCGACCAGCACGCTCGATCGCCCGCAACACCCGAAACCGCCCTTCCCGTACACGGTCGAGGAGGTGACCTTCGCGAATCCGGCGGCCGAGATCGACCTGGCCGGGACCCTGACATTGCCCGAGGGAGACGGCCCCTTCCCCGCCGCCGTCCTGGTCAGTGGCTCGGGACCCCAGGATCGGGACGAGACGATCCTGGGGCACAAGCCGTTCCTGGTGATCGCCGATCACCTGACCCGCGCCGGGATCGCCGTGCTCCGGTTCGACGACCGCGGCGTGGGAGCGTCGGGGGGCGATCACGCCTCGGCAACCACGGAGGACTTCGCCACCGACGCCCTGGCCGCCGTGCGGTTCCTCCACGATCGCCCCGAAGTCGCCCCGGAGTCGATCGGCATCATCGGCCACAGCGAGGGCGGGGTGATCGGGCCGCTCGCCGCCACGAAGGCCCCTGAAGACGTCGCGTTCCTGGTGCTGCTCGCCGGGACCGGCGTGACCGGCCGCGAGATCATCCTGAGGCAATCCTCCCTGATCGCCCTCGCCTCGGGCATCCCCGAGGAGCGGGTCGACCAGCAGGTCAAGCTGCTGGAGCAACTGACGGCCCGGTTGGATACGGACGACCCCGGGCCCCTCGACGCCGACGCCGTGGACGCCCTGGCGAAACAGGCACTCGAGGGCATTGCCCCCGAGCACCGCGACGCCCTCGAGGAGTCGGACGTTGCCCTTGCGCTCTCGGCCTCGGAGCTGCAAACCCCCTGGTTCCGGTTCTTCCTCCGCCACGACCCGAGGCCGGCCCTCCGGCAGGTCTCCGCCCCGGTGCTCGCGCTGTTCGGCGAGAAGGATCTGCAGGTCGACCCCGAGCAGAATGCCCCCGAGGTTGAAGCCGCCCTCATCGCGGGCGGGAACCGGCAGTCGAAGGTCGTGGTCGTTCCTGGCGTGAATCACCTCTTCCAGCGGGCCGAGAGCGGTGCCCCGCTCGAATACGGATCGATCGAGGAGACCATCGCGCCCGACGTCCTCGATCGGATGACCACGTGGATCCGATCGGTCACATCAGAGAAGCACTGACGAGGAGATCCGTGATGATCTGCATCGGCCCTCGGCTCGCATCGCCCATGGCTGAGATGACCGTGATGCAGAACATCACGATCAACGCAATCAGCAACGCGTACTCGACCGCCGAGACCGCGGAATCGTCAGACGCGATTCGAGTGAACCATCGAGCGAGCATCGAATCGGGCTTTCTCTTGGAAGGAGGAGCAGATCGCTTCCCGGCCATCGGGCATACTCAGACACCCTGATGGGAATGCTAGGCCGGGGATCAACCACTGTCAAAGTGCGTGTCCGAGCCAGCGCCCGGCGAGATGCTGAAACATCGGATCGAGATCGACATTCCCACCCGTGAGAATGACCCCGATCCGTGTGCCGGCGATTCCCGGGACGCGGCCGCTCAGCAACGCGGCGACCGGCACGGCGCAGGAGGGTTCAATGATGATGTTCAGCCGTTCCCAGATGAACCGCATCGCCTCGAGGATCTCCGGCTCTTCTACGGCCACGATCCGTTCCAGGTGACGCGAGAGGACCGCGAAGGGTCTCGTGCCGAGCGAGGTCCGGAGCCCGTCGGCCACGGTCCTGGGGTTGTCTGACGGTTGGATCCGGCCCAGTTCGAGCGAGCGTCTCGCGTCGTCGGCTCGACTCGGCTCGGCGCCGATCAGCCGGGTCTCGGGGCTCGCCCCGGCCGTCGCCAGGCAGGTGCCGGCCATCAATCCCCCGCCCCCGATCGGGGCCGTGACGACATCGAGCGGCCCGGACTCCTCGATCAGTTCCAGGGCGGCCGTCCCGGCCCCGGCGATCACACGCCAGTCATCGTACGGGTGGACGAGTGCGTAACCGTGCTCGTCGATCAGGCGGGCGACCGTCGCTTCGCGAGACTCCACCGTCGGCTCGCAGGAGACGACGCGGGCCCCGTGCCCCTCGGTCGCCTGGCGCTTGATGGCCGGTGCCGAGTGCGGCATGACCACGCAGGCCGGGACCCCCGCGAGCTTCGCCGCGAGGGCCAGGGCCTGGGCGTGATTGCCCGACGAGTGCGTGACGACCCCGGATCGCCGCTCGTCGTCGGAGAGTTGCAGGATCGCGTTCATCGCCCCCCTGAATTTGAACGCACCGATCCGCTGGAAGTTCTCGCACTTCAGGAAGACGGAAGCCCCGACCCGTCGATCGAGCGCCGAGCACGTCAGCACCGGAGTCCGATGGGCCAGGCCCTCCAGGCGGTCGGCGGCGTCACGGATCTGATCGATCCCGATCGGGATCTCGGGAGAATGAGCGGGGGCACTCATGAGCGGGACTCCTGGCGAGGCGATGAATCAGGATGCAGAAAAGTCTCGACGCTTGACACTCAGCTCGACGCTCAAAGGTACGGAGAGAACAGCCGGGCGAGGTTGTCTCGGAGTTTGAGCGGCAGCGATCGGCTCTTCAGTGATTCGAGGGTCAGCTCGCATGCTCGGCGACGACGATCCTCGAGGAACCGATCGATCTCGGCCGCGAGACCGGGGTCGTAACATTCCACGTTCAGCTCGAAATTCAGGACGAGGCTCCTCGGATCCCAGTTGGCCGAGCCGAAGAACGACCAGGCACCGTCGACGACCATCAGCTTCGAGTGGTCGAACGGCGGCTCCAGCAGGAGGACGCGGCATCCCGCCTCGAGCAGCGGCTCGAGCAGCGGGATCCCGGCCCATTGGACCACCGCATGGTTGTTCTTCTGCGGGATGAGGATCTCCACGTCAACCCCGCGCTGCGCGGCCGAGATCAGGGCCGCCGAGAGGGGGGGGTCGGGGATGAAATACGGGGTGACGATCGAGACGGAATCGCGGGCGACCGCGAGTGCCCCGAACAGGACGGCGGTCAACGGGTTGTCCGGCAGGTCGGGGCCATCGACGATGATCCGGGCGATCGTGTCCCCCTCGTGCCGGTGGTCTCGGGGGAACCAGAGCGGGCCGTCGAGGATCTCCTCGGTGCTGAAGGCCCAGTCGTCGGCGAACGACTGTTGCAGGGTGGTGACGACCGGGCCGCAGATCTCGAAGTGCGCGTCGCGGGCATGGACCGGGTGGACCTCGCTCGGCTTGCTCAGGAAGTCGTCGAGGATGTTCATGCCCCCGGTAAACCCGAGATGGCCGTCGATGACCATCACCTTGCGGTGGTTCCGAAGGTTGGCATAACGCATCCAGTCGGGCCGCAGGGTCGGGATGAACAGCGCGACGTCCAGGCCGAGGCCTCGAAGGTGCTCGACGATCGGCGCCCCTTCGTGGACCGACCCCAGGCCGTCGATCAGGATCCGAATCTCGACCCCCCGACTGCGGGCCCGGGCCAGGGCCTCGGCCACCGGGATCCCGGCCTCGTCGTTGCGGAAGATGTAGGTGAGCAGCGTGATCGACCGCCTGGCCTGGTCGATGGCCCGGACCATCGCCGGATAGGTCTCGTCCCCCCCGTCGAGCAGTCTCACCCGGTTGCCCCCCAGCAATCGGCGGCCCGTCGCCGCCCCGCCGAGCCGGGCGAGCGTGGCCAGATGCGCACGATCCGGGCCGAGCCGTTCGTGCAGGAGGGCGTCGGTATATCCTTCCGGGTCGAGCTTGTGGACCGAGGGCCGGTCCCGTCGCAACGCCCTGGCCTTGCGCTCGATCCGGTTGATCCCGAGCAGGACGTAGACGATCGCACCCAGGATCGGCGAGAGCCAGATCAGGCCGATCCAACCGATCGCCGCCCGCGTCTCCTTCTTGTGAATCAGGACGTGCATCGTGGTGACGAGGCTCACCAGGATGCCCAATCCCGTGACCAGGATGTGTTCCCAGGAAATCGTCGCGGCGACCAGCAGCATGGACGTAACCTCTGGCGGACTCGAACACGGGCAGGCAGGCCGCCTAGCTTACCCGATCGCCGGGCCCGCTAAACCACGATCGAGGGGCCGACCCCTCGGATTCCCGGCGATCGACGCGGCGAATGCTGGGCAGGCGACTGCCGGGGCGATACACTCCGGAAATCCGATCGATCGCAACGAGACAACGGTGCGGCCTTCAAGGCCAGGAGCATTGGCGTGCGCGTCTTGATGACCGGAGGTTACGGATGCATCGGTTCCTGGGTCACCCTGCAATTGATCGAAGGGGGCCATGAGGTTGCGATCCTCGACCTGAAACGTGACACCCACCGCCTGGAACTGCTCCTCGAGCCCGATCACCTGGAGCGGGTCCGGTTCATCGCCGGCGATGTGACGGATCCGGACCTCGTCCGTGAGGCCGCCGAGCAGTTCGAGGCCACCCAGTTGCTCCACCTGGCCGCCTTACAGGTCCCCCTCTGCCGGGCCGACCCGATCAAGGGGGCCCTCGTCAACGTCGTCGGCACCCTGGCGGTCTTCGAAGCGGCCCGCATCCTGAAGGACCAGGTCACGCGGGTCGTCTACGCCAGCTCGGCCGCCGTGCACGGCCCGGGAGAGCCGAACGGCGCCCCCCTGGCCGACGAGGTCCGCCTGGCCCCGATGACCCACTACGGCGCCTACAAGGTCTGCAACGAGCTGAACGCCCGGGTCTACTGGCTCGACCACGGGATCTCGAGCGTCGCGCTGCGTCCCTGGACCGTCTACGGCGTCGGTCGCGATTTTGGGATGACTAGCGAGCCGACGAAGGCCATCAAGGCCGTCGCCGCCGGCCGCGACTACGCGATCAGCTACGGCGGCCTCCAGGACCTCCAGTACGTCGGGGACGTGGCCGCCGCCTTCGTCCGGGCCCTCGACGCCCCGTTCGAGGGGGCCGACTCCTTCAACGTCCGGGGCGATGTCGTGCCGATCGAAACCTTCGTCTCCACCTTCGAGACCGTCGTCCCCGAGGCGAAAGGCCGTGTTTCGCACGGCTCGAACCAGTTGCCGATCGCGCCGAGTCTCGACGAGAGCCGACTCCAGGCGCAGCTCGGCCCCCTGCCCCGGACGAGTCTCGACCAGGGGATCGCCGAGACCTACCGGCGGTTCTCAGACCTTCAAGCTCAGGGACGGCTCGACCTGTCGGATCTCTGACGCGCCGGTCCCACCTGACCAGGGGTTTGGACGGTCGGCCAGGGCGGGATACAATTGAATACGAGCCTGAATCGCCGAAGAAATCGATCGATCGGAGTCCCCGACATGAGCCAGGATGACACGAGCGCGATCCCGAAGTCGAACCGCCGATCGCTCCTCCGTCGGGCCTTGGGCGGTGCCTCGGCAGGAATCGGTCTCTGGGCCTGGCGAGGCCCCGAGGCACTCGGATGGTTCTCCTCCGCCGACGTCGCCGACCGCGAGCTGATCATCCGCAATCTCGTGCCGCTCGACGCCGAGACTCCCCTCACCAGCCTCGGAAGTTGGATCACCCCGAACGACCTGTTCTTCAAACGCAGCCATTTCGTCGAGCCCGCCATCCTGCCCGAGCCCTGGCGGTTGGAGATCAAGGGGCTGGTCGATCGGCCGGTTTCCCTCGCGCTGGACGACCTGGCGGAGATGGAGCAGGTCACCCGGCCGGTCGTGCTTCAGTGCGCCGGCAACGGCCGAGGGTTATTCCGCCCGAACATCCCGGGCATCCCCTGGGCGAAGGGGGCCGTCGGCAACGCGGAATGGACCGGGGTCCGGCTGGTCGACCTGCTGGAACGGGCGGGCGTGCAAGGCGGGGCCAGGCACGTCCACTTGCTCGGGGCCGACACCCCGCCGCATCCGAAGACGCCGGCGTTCTTCCGGAGCATCCCGCTGGCCAAGGCGATCGACCCGATGACGATGGTCGCCACGCACATGAACGGCGAGCCCCTGCCCCACCTGCACGGCGGGCCGCTCCGCCTGATCGTCCCCTGCTGGACGGCCAACCACTCGCTCAAGTGGTTGCGCGAGATCACCCTGGCCGACGAGGAAGCCCCCGGCTTCTACCAGAGGACCGGCTACCGGATTCCCCGGGAACTGGCTCCGCCCGGCTCCTGGATCGAGGACCCCGAGGGTGAACTACTCCCCGTCACGGCGATGAACGTCAAGTCGCTCGTCACGTCTCCCGGAGAGGGGCAGCGGCTCACCTCGGGGCGGGTGGACGTCAGGGGAGTCGCCTGGACCGGGCCCGGCCGGATCACCGGGGTGGACGTCTCCATCGACGGCGAGGCGTGGCAACCCGCCACCCTGGACGGCCCGGACGTCGAAGGCTCGTGGCGGACCTGGAACCTCGCCTGGGACGCGTCGCCCGGCTCGCACACCATCCGGGTCCGGGCCACCGATTCCCACGGCGAGTCCCAGCCGGAACAATCCCCCTGGAACCGGAGCGGCTACCTCTGGAATGCGATCGAATCGATCGCGGTCGAGGTGGCCTGACCCGGTTTGTCTTACTCTTATCCCGAGGATCGGATCGAGCGATGCTCACACGAAGCGCCCTTCTCGCCGTCTGCCTGCTGATCGCATTGCTCGCCGGCTCGTCGACCCGATGGCCGTCCGGCCGGATCCTCGCGGAAGCGACCCCACAGCAGGATGACGCGGGGGCTGAGGAAGAGGCGTTCGAACGCGAGCTGGGCCGACGGACGCTCGAAGGCAACTGCCTGATGTGCCACTCCATTGAGATGATCGAGACGCAACGGCTCACGCCCGAGCAGTGGGCCGCCGAGGTCGAGAAGATGGTCGGCTGGGGAGCCCCCGTCCCCCCCGAGGAGACCGATTTGCTGGTGGCCTACCTGGCCGCATCCTACGCGACCGAGTCCGCCGAGCCGGTCTTCGGTCGGCAGACCCTCGACGATGCCCGGTCCTCGACCCGCCCGGCACCCGATCCCGACGCCCTTCCCGAAGGCGCGGCCGACCGGGGGGCCGCCGTCTTCACCGAGCACTGCGCCACCTGCCACGGCCCGGACGGGCTCGGCGGCGACCTGGGGGTGAGCCTGATCGCCCGCCCGGTCCTGCTCCGCCCGGCCGACTACGCCTCGATCCTGCGCAAAGGCCGTCACCGGATGCCCGGCTTCCAGATCGTGCTCAGCGACCAGCAGGTCGCCGACACGCTCGCCTGGCTCCAGGCCCAATCGCGTTGATCCGACCCGGGCCGGTCGCGTCCCCCCGTTTTTTCCCCACGTGCTCTCGGCACGCGGGCAAAGCAAAAAAGGGGGGCGAGTGCTTCCCCCCCCATCGCAGGGGCGAATCGATCATTGCCGGGGCGACTGGCCGGGGACGGTTCCAGGGGTGGTGACGCCGGCCGCCGCCGACGGGGCGGGGAAGAAGTCCTCCGGCATCGGCTTGATGTCGATCTTGGCCGATTCCCGAGCGTCTTCGATGATCGATTGCTGGAGCTCTTCCCCGTAGACGCTCTCGACCGCGTCCCGAATCTGGTCGAAGGTGACTTCCTGGCCGGATCGGCGGTCGGTGACCTTGATCAGATGGAAGCCGTACTCGGTCTCGACCGGCTCGGACACCTGACCGACCTCGAGCGCGAAGGCGGCCTCGGCGAACGGCTCGACCACCTGCCCGCGACGGGAGAAATAGCCGATATTCCCGCCGTCCGGGGCCTCCTGATTGCTCGGGTCTTCCGAGAACTTGTCGGCCGCGACGGCGAAGTCGAGCGAGCCGTCGTCGATCTGCTGCTTCCACCCCGCCACTTTCTGCCGGGCGGCCTCCTTCTCGGCGTCCGTCGCTTCCGGTTCGACGCGGGCGAGGATGTGGCTGGCCTGGACGGTCGTCCCCGTGAACAGATCCTTGTTCTCCTCGAAGTACGAACGAAGGGTCGCCTCGTCGGCCCGGGCGCGTAGGTACTTCGACCACCGGAGGTTCATCGCCAGGCGTTCACGCAACTCGGTCTCGGTCAGACCCAGCTCGGCCATCAGGCTGTTCAGGCTCCCCTGCCCGCTCTGCTGGAGCTGCTGGCCGAGATTCGCGACCTCGGTGTCCAGCTCCGCCGCCGTGACGGCAACCTGCTGCTCCTGCAGGAAGCGGGAGAACAGGTCCTGATTGATCAGCGCATTGATCGACGTGGTGTAAACCTCCTCCCTCGCGTCGGGGGGGATGGCGAACTGGCCGAGGAATTCGAGGACCTGCGACCGGGTGATCGTCCCCCCCTCGAACGTGGCCACGACCGGATCGTTGGCCGCGGGGGCCTGGGCCGGGGCCGGCCCGGACGGCCTGACGGTCGGCGGAGCCTGCGCGATCGCGGGACCTGCCATGACGAGTACAACGACAAGGGCCGCCGGCGACAGCTTGCGTCGGTCGATCGCGCACATGAACGGAGCCTCCGTGGCGGAAAAAAAGTTCGAGTCGAGGGGTTCGATCGCTCGTTGAGCCTTCTGCGGGATCCTCGACCGCCAATCCGTCAGCGGTCCGGCCCGAGCTCCTGATCGCGACGCATTATACGGCCCTTTGCCCGCGGTGTTGAGAGCAAGACGCGGGAGCCGAACACCTGCGCCCTCCCCGTTCCGACCGGGAGCCGACTCGAATCGATCGCGATGCGACGCTCGGGGCTCCCCATCGTGATCCGATTACCCGAAGAACCACCAACGGACGCGAGAGGGGCGGGGGCGGAGGCGGATGACGGCCCGTTCCGAGGTCAGGTCGGGCAAGAGCAGGCCCACGGCCAGCGCCGCGGCGCCGATCAGGGCCGTGCGGAGCACCCGAGGCCGGGTCGGGTCGGGGTCGTCCTCGGGAGACTCGCCCGCCGTCGGTTCCGGACTGCCGCCGGCGGGAGGCTCGATGGCGGCGACCAGCGCGGCCAGGTCATCCGGGATGGGCGGGGAGCAATGGCTCCCGGAGAGGATCGACGGGGTCCCCCGACGGGTCCGGAGTCCCGCGACATCCGAGGGGCTGGTCCCTGGGCCGGTCATCGGGGCGATGCCCGACACCTCGGCGGGGGCCGCCAGCTCGATGGGGATGACCGCGAGCTCGGCCAGCGATCCCGATGCGGACGACTCGCCGGCGCGCTCGGGCATCCCCCGAGCCCCGGCCCGATCGGCCCCCTCGGGCCCCTCGCCGACCGGGCCGGAGGCCATGAGCAAGGGATCGGCGAACTCGTCGATCCGGGGCAGCCGGTCGGGCACCTCGCGCTCCCCCCGGATGTCGGGGCCGGTCGCCAGCAAGCCTCCCACGGTCGAGGCGCTCTGGGTCGGCAGGGGCCGGACCAGCCCTCGCTCGAACGCGGAAGCGGCCACCGACCCGGCCGAAACCCGCTCGATCGTCGTCGCCCGCCCCGGGGCGAGTTCCAGGCCGGAGAGTTCAGCCCCTCGACGCGTGTCGAGGTTCACGAAGAGGGACGCGCCGAGTTCCGCGACGCCGAAGAACGGGGCCTCCTGCTCGAGCGGCACATCCCAGCCGATCGGCGACTCGACCTGGCTCCCCCCAGCTCCGGGATACCAGGTCTCGGGGGGGGGGGGCGGGGCCGCCTGACGGACATTCAGCGTGTAGGGGACCGGCGTATCCGACATGGTCGGCGGCCCCACCACCTCGATCCCGAGGTAAAGCGCGGTCGGCTCCGTGGGGACGAGCGAAAGCAAGCGGGCATCGAGCCGATCCGTCGAAGCATCCAGCCACCAGGCATCGATCAAGGCCCCTTCGGCATCGCGCAACGAGACCCGCAAGGCGGCAACGCCGGCATCGAACCGATTCTCGAATCGGACCGCGTACGAGAAGCTCAACGCCCGCGTCCCGGGGGCCAACGCGAGGCGGAACAGGTGGCCTCCTTCTCCGACAACGACCGCCCCCTCCCACTCGACCAGTCGAGTCGAGGGCAGAGGCTTTGCCAGTTCCGGATCGAACTCGAAGCGCACGTCATCCCCAGGGATGGGGGGATGTTTGCCCGGCCTGTCGTCGGCCGAGACGAGCCACGACGTCACCCGCCAGGGGAACGACACGGTCACTCGGGAGCGCTCCGGGGCGTCCTTGGGGGATCGATCGCCGGAGACGGCAGGCGTCCCCGACTCCCAGAGGTTGAGTGTCTGGCTCGGACCAGCGAGCACGATCGGCTCCGCGATGCTCGGGGGCTCGAACGAGCCGAGGCCCGTTGCAAGCATCGCCCGGGCTTCGAGGAGTTCCAACCGAGCCGGTCGAGCCTTTCGAGATGTGCGACGGGCGGCTCGGACCACGGTCTGGCTCCTTCAATCCCTGGTGCAAGACGGCCCGGCCCGCCGCTGGCAGGCCCGCCATCCCCTCAGCATACCTCGGCCCGGACTCATTCAGGAGGCGGTCGGTCGCCCGGCCGTAGGCGAGTGTCAGGAACGGGTGTCCCGACGAGTCATCCCCTCCCTCTTGGACGGATTTCGAGGCCCGGACCCGACAGCCATCCCGAGGATTTCTCGCGCCCCGGCGGGCGATCGGGCGGGATTCCCCCCGATCGTCTCAATCGGGAGGGAAGGGCCCCGGGGCGGCCACCGGCACGCTCGACGGCCGCTGAGCTCTCGACTACAATGGACACCCGTACCGCCCCAACCCGACACCACGAAGGCCCGGATCGGATCGCGCCCCGCGCTGATCCCCCGGACGGACGACGCCCGGATGGCCCGCAATTTCGGCAATCGCCCCGCCCGATCGCGTCGAATCCCCCCCCCGGAGTCCCCGGTCGGCGCGATCCGATCGGCCGCCGTCCGCCACTGGTTCGGCCAGGCATTCCCGGGGGGTCCGACCCCCGCCCAGGCCCTCGCCTGGCCGGTGATCGACGCCGGGGAGAATCTCCTGCTCGTCTCCCCCACCGGCACGGGCAAGACGCTCGCCGCGTTCCTGGCGATCCTCGACCGATTATACCGGTCGCACGAAGCCGGGACCCTTGAGCCGGGCGTGCGATGCGTCTACCTCTCCCCCTTGCGGAGCCTCGGCTACGACATCGAGCGGAACCTGCTGGAACCCATCGATTCGATCCGACGGGAGCTCGGCCTCGACACCAGTCCGGTGACGATCGGGGTCCGCACGGGCGACACCTCCGGGCACTTCCGCCGGAAGCTCCGGGAGCAACCGCCGCACCTCCTGATCACGACGCCCGAGAGCCTCTCGCTCGTGCTCAGCCAGAAGACCTGGGGGCGGCTCTGGCGGTCGGTCGAGCATCTGATCGTCGATGAGGTCCATTCGCTCGTCCCGACCAAGCGCGGGGCCGACCTCGCGGTTTCGCTCGAACGCCTCGCGGCCCAGGCGGACCGCGACCCGAGCCGGATCGGCCTCTCGGCGACCTGCAAGCCGCCCGAGCCGGTCGCCCGGTTCCTGGTCGGGCCGACCCGATCGTGCCGGGTGATCGAGGCCCCCCGTCCCGACGGCAAGGCCGGTCCGGTCATCGAGGTCGAGTCCCTCCTGAATCGCGACGAAGGCCCCCACCGAGGGCTGACCTACCGCCGCCTGCTCCGGAGGCTCCGGGACGAGACGGAATCGAACCGCACCACGATCGTCTTCGCCAATACCCGGGCCTTCACCGAGCGGATCACCCACGACCTGAAGGAAGACCTCGGGGCCGAAGCCGTCGCGGCGCACCACTCGGCGCTCGACGCCAACCGCCGTCGAAGCGTCGAGGCGGCCCTCAAAGGCGGAGAACTGCGGGCCGTCGTCACCAGCACGAGCCTGGAGCTGGGGGTCGACATCGGCTCGGCCGATCTGGCCGTCCTGGTCGGCCTGCCGGGCAGCGTCGCGCGGTGCCTCCAGCGCGTCGGGCGGGCGGGGCACCGGGTCGGGTCGCAGACGAAGGGCCTGATGCTCGCCGCCACCGCCGCCGAGCTGGCCGGGGCCGCCGTCACGGCAAAGGCGGCCCGGGAAGGGCGCGTCGAGCCATTGCGGACGGTCGAGGCGCCGCTCGACGTGCTCTGCCAGCAGCTCATCGGCATGGCCTGCGTCGGCGAGTGCTCGGCCGACGAGGCGTTCGCCCTCGTCCGCAAGGCCGGGCCGATGGAGCACCTGAGCCGGCCCGACTTCGACGCCTGCCTCCTGTTCCTCTCCGGGGAACTTTCCGCCCCCGCCGGGGCCTGGGAGCCGGAGCCGGGGGCGACCCCGAAGTGGACCTCCCCCCGCTTCTGGAAGAAAGGGGACCTGTTCGGGGTCCGCAACGCCAGGATCATCCGCTGGTTCCGGGCGAACGTGGGGACGATCACCTCGGAGGAATCGGTCAAGGTCTTCGTCGATGAGGCACCCATCGGCACCCTCGAAGGGAACTACGCCGAGCGGCTCCAGCCGGGCGATCGGTTCGTGCTCGACGGCCGGGCCCTGGAGTTCGTCCGGCTCGACGGCCTGACCGTCCACGCCCGATTCTCGGGGGGGGACCCCGACCTGCCGCGCTGGACGAGCGACCGCCAGGGGCTCTCCGCCGAGCTGGCCTCGGAATTGGCTTCGTTTCGTTATCGTGCCGCAACCCTCCTCGACGAGGGGACTTCGGCGTTCCGCGCATGGCTCGTCGAGTCGTACCGGCTCGAACCGGAAGCCATTGGCCTGCTTGAAGATCTGTTCGCGGCGCAGGAGCAACTGAGCGAGGTCCCCCGGCCTGGTTCAGTCCTGATCGAGGAGTCTCCGCACGAGGAAGGAGTTTGCTACACCGTCCACGCCCCGCTCGGCCGATCGGCCTGCGAGGCCGCCGCCCGGGCCTTCGCCGCCCGGCTCGGCCGACGGTTCGGGCGTGACCTCGGCCTGGTCGTCGCCGACCTCGGCTGGCAGGTCCGGCTGCCGATCGAGGCGTCCTTGACGGCGAGCGATCTCCCCCCCCTGCTCGACCCCGAGGGCTTCGCCGACGACGTGCTCGCCGGGATCGACCGCGGCGACCTCGCCGCCCGACGCTTCCGGCATGTCGCCTCGACCGCCTTGATGGTGCTGCGCCGCCCCGAAGGGGGTCGGACAAAAGTCGGCGGCCTGCTCTGGGTCAGCCAGCGGCTTTACCCGCTCGTCCAGGCCGCCTGCCCCGATCACCCGCTGTTGAAGGAAACCCGCCGCGAGGTGCTCCACGATCTGCTCGATACCGCCACGGCGCTCGACTGGCTCCGATCACGCCCCGTCGTCCGCTTCCGATCGCTCGACGGGCCCTCTCCGTTCACCGCCTGCTGGATCGACGCCGCCGGGCCGGAAGCGATGAAGTTCGAGTCGCCCGAGGAGGCGCTGCGGAGGTTCCACGAGCGACTCTTTTCCGGAGGTCAGGATTGATCCCCGGGTCAGTCAGGTTCCCACTCATCGGCCTGGTGGGCGACGGGAGTCCCATCGCGGTCGAAACGGACCGCCATCCCGCGGGTCGTGCCCGGCTCCATGTACTTCACACTGTCCTGAGCCTCGTTCTCGAAAAAGATCCGGATCACCCTGGGCTTCCCTCGGGTTTCGAAGGTCGGTTCGCGGCCTTTCAGGAAACTCCGGGCCGATCGATCCAGGGATTCCAGCGGGACGGTCGTCCCGTCCAGTCGGACGAGTAGGACAAGAGGCATGTCGCGCTCCGACGCAACGGGCAGTTCGAGATCAGCACGCCCGGCCTTCCGGAACGATGCCGGCACTCCGAACGTGTCCATCTCGATGACCCAACCCCGAGTCCGGTCCGAGTCGAGCAGCAGCACCGCAATCGATTCAGCCCCCGGGGTTCGGTCGAGCACGATGGTCGCGAGGAAGCCGGACTCGACGATCCCCCCATGCAACCGGAGGAATTCCCTCGCCTCTCGTTCGAGGTTGACCGGGGAGGCAACTCGGGTGTAATTCGGCCCCTGGAGGCTGAAGATCATCACCGACTCGGTCGGCGTGTTCCCGGCCGGTGCGTGAAGTCCTCCGGACGGACTCGTCGCCGGTCCGCAAGAAACGAGCAGAAGCGCGACAAGCGGCAGGAGACGGGAATCCTTAAACATGACTGCGACCTTCCCCCCAGGCGGCAATTTTTCGAAGGCCATGACGCAAGGTATCAGAGCTGATCGGCGCTGATGACCTCGCCCCCCTTGCGGGTGGCGAGGGCTCGCCAGGTCGCGGGCGAGACGGTGTCCTTGACGAACCGGACGGAACCGTCGCCGAGCAAGAGATTGACGCCGCCGGGGTGGTTGCTGCTGGCCTCGCTCCAGCCGACGGAGTGGCGATTGCAGCTCGGTTCGGCAGGATTGGGCGGATACCAGTGGGAGTACGTCGAGGCGTTGGCGTCGCCGTCGGCCCAGTTGCTCCGCTTGTTGGGGTGGACGTTGGCGGCGGCCCGGCAATCGGCGTCGGTCAGGGTGTTGACGTGCCGGATGTAGCGACGAGCGTCCTCGGCCATGTCCGCCGCGGGGATGTTGTAGGGGCCGCCGGGGCCGATGAGGCTCTCCGACATGACGGCCGTGTTGCTCGACCCGTCGCGGATCTCGGCCAGCGTGGTCGAGGAATTGATGTAGAAGGTGCCGTCGATCTGCCGGTAACCGTTGGCGGGCACGTCGAGGCCCGACCCGGCCGTGGCCACGTAGTTCGCGCCGTAGATCGGAGGGGTCGGCCGGTCGATGCCGTCGCTCGGGCAATGGAAGAGGGCGACCTTGGTGGAGAGGGCCGACAGGTTCTCGGGGAACGGTGCATACGCCTGATTCGGCCCGCCGATGATCGGGAAGTCGAAGTTGATCGCGTCGTGGACGGCCGACTGCTCCAGGTAAGGGGTCAGGTGGGCCAGCACCCCCCACTTGGCATGGCCGCCGGGGACGGTCGGATCCCCCGGCCAGGGGGCGTCATAGAAGGTGTAGCCGATCGGGAAGCTGCCGAGCGCCCCGTGATAGTTGTGCAAGGCGATGCCGAGCTGCTTCAGGTGGTTGACGCATTGCGCCCGCCTGGCCGCCTCTCGGGCCGCCTGCACCGCGGGGAGGAGCAAGGCGATCAAGAGCCCGATGATCGCGATGACCACGAGCAGTTCGATCAGGGTGAAGCCGCGACGTGATCGCGTCATGGTGGGGAGGCTCCTTGCGGTGTTCGGGCGGATCGGGATCAAGGGAGGACTTCCAGGGCCACGGTGGCCGTGAACGACTCGACGTCGAACTGCGAACGATCCTCCTCGGCCGCCGGGAGGGTCTTCTGGGCCCGGATGACCCAGGTCCCCGCGCGATCGAGCCGGATGGTGGCGATCCCGTCGTTGTCCGTCGGGATGGCGAAGCACCAGGCCAGGTCCGGCTTGAAGCCGATGAACCGGGCGAACACGTCTTGCCGAGCGGCCGGTTCCCCCCGGAACAGGACCCGGACGCGGAGGTCGGCCCCCGCGGTCCACGACTCGGGGCCGTCGAGCGGGACGATCTCGAACTCGTGGCCGAGCGTCCGGGTGGCCTCCTCGTGGGCATCTCCCGAGATCAGGAGCGCCTTGGCGAACTGGTGGCTCCGGGCGGAGTAGTCGATCGTCCCCCCCTCGACCTGGGCCCGGGCCTCGGGCTTCGTGGCCATGACGTGGCGATGCTGGCCATGCTCATCCACGACGACGGTATAGACCGACGGGTGCCGGGTCGCCTCGGCGGTATACAGCCCCTCTTCCTCGACCCTCACCTCATTGGCGTGGAGCGAGTAGCCCTCGGTCGCCAGGTAGCTGACCGAACCCGACGGGGTATGGAGCCGGTAGTCCTTGATCGCCTCGGCTTCGATCGGCAGGTCGATCGGCAGGATGTGCCCCCAAGAGAGGTAGACGGTATCTCGGCTCCCCGGCTCGGTCACGAGCCGGCTGGCCATCACCTTGATCTCGTGCGCCGGGGCGGCCGTGGACGCCCCCATCAGGAGCATCGAGGCCGCGCAGGCCCCCCAAACCGGCCCTCGCCAACCGAATCGTCCCATGGTCCCCCTCCTGTGCAAGGAATCGGCATGCGGTAGGAAAAATCCTGGAATCGTAATACACGACGCCCCGCCGGATCGCAAATCAAATCGCGGAAAAATCCCCGAAGGGCATCGGATTGCTTGCCAAAGCGGGGAGGGCGTCGGTAGGCTTGGGCGCGAGAGGGTGGAACGGACTCGGGCCCGGGTAGAAGGATCGGAGGACCCGATGATGGCGAGCGACGGTCCGGCCACAAGGCCTGACGAAAGCCACGAGTTGCGCCGATTCCTCGACCGCATCCGCGCCGGGGATGACGACGCCGCCCGGGAACTGCTCGGGCGGTACGAGGCCGAGGTCCGCCTGGTCGTCCGCCGCCAGTTGCCCCGGCTCTTGCGCTCGCGGTTCGACTCGCTCGACTTCATGCAGAGCGTCTGGGGGAGTTTCTTCCGGCGGATGCGAGGCAACGACGGCCCGGCCGACTTCGAGGATTCCCGACACCTTGTCGCCTTCCTGGCCAAGGCTGCGAAGAACAAGGTGATCGACGAGTACCGCCGCGCGGGCAGCCAGAAGCAGGACATGCACCGGGAGGAGCCCCTCTGGGTCGACGGCCAGCGGCCTCGGGACCTCCCCGGGCGTGACGACTCTCCCAGCGAGGTGGCCGAGGCGCGCGAGGCCCTCTCCCGGCTCCGCGACCTGATGCCGCAGGATCGGCACGCGATCATCGAGCTGAAGGCCCAGGGGCTCTCCAGCCGCGACGTGGGCGATCGGCTCGGCATCAGCGAGCGGACGGTGCAGCGGGTCATCGAGGACCTCAAGCGCCGGCTCGACCTGGAGCGTGAAACGGACCCGTCTCGAGCCGGGCAGCATGACGACGCGACGCCTCGGCCGGCCCCCAAGGACGGACCCTTGCCCCGCCGCCCCCGACACGAATGATCGAGCCCCCACACCCGTCGGACCTGGCCACGACTTCCGGCCGGACCTGGGACGATGCCTCATCGCCCGCCGCCGCCCGGCTCGCCCACCGCTTCGAGGACGCCTGGAAGCGCTCCCCGCCCCACGCCCGGCCCGATCCGGCCGCTTACCTCCCCGATGAGCCTTCCGAGCGTCCCGGCGCCTGGCTCGCCCTGCTCAGGGCCGACCTGGGACTCCGGTGGGATGCCGGGGAGGCCGTCAGCGTCGAGCAGTATCGCGCCCGCTACCCGGACCTCGACGAACAGACCCTCGTCGCCCTGCTGTACGAGGAGTTCTGCCTGCTCGAAGAAACGGGATCGGACCCCGACCCCGCCGACTACGAGCGGCGGTTCCCGGAGCTGGCCTCGGCCCTGCGGCGGGTCTTCGACATCCATGCGCTGATCGGCGGATCGGCCTCGCCGATGGTCAGCTCGACGCAATCGAACTTCAACTCGGGGCGGAGCACCCGATCGGTCGAGGCCGCCCCCGTCGATCCGGTCGAGTTCCCCGAGGCCGGCGAGACGATCGGCGGGTTCCGGCTGGCCGAGGAGCTGGGCCGCGGGTCGTTCGCCCGGGTCTACCTGGCCCACGAGCGCTTGCTGGCGGATCGCCCGGTCGCATTGAAGGTCGCCACGACCGGCTCCCGAGAGCCGCAAACCCTGGCCCGATTGCAGCATACGCATATCGTCCCGGTCCACAGCTACCGGGTCGATCCGGTCTCCGGGCTCCACCTGCTCTGCATGCCCTTCTTCGGCCGGACGACGCTGGCCGATGTCCTGAACGACCCGGCGACCCTCGCCGCGCGCTCGGGCAGCGAATTGCTCGCGGTGCTCGACCGGATCGAGCCGCCCGAGGACGACCGGCCCCGCACCGCCACCGCCGCCCGGAAGGCCTTGGCCGGTCGATCCTTCTCCGGGGCGATCGCCTGGTGGGGGGCCCGGCTCGCCGAGGCGCTGCAGCACGCGCACGACCGAGGCGTCCTGCACCGCGACGTGAAGCCGACGAACGTGCTGGTGACCGGCGACGGGCTGCCGATGCTCCTCGACTTCAACCTGGCCATCAGCCCGGTGATCGACGAGCCCGCCGACGACTCGGCGAAGCTCGGCGGCACCCTGGCCTACATGGCCCCGGAGCACATCGAGGGGCTGGCCGAGGGGATCGACACGGGGGTCGACGCCCGGGCCGACGTCTTCGCGCTCGGCGTGGTCCTGTTCGAGGCCATCGCCGGATCCCGGCCGTTCCCGGTCGTCCGCAAGGCGCGATCGGTGCCGGAAGCCTTCTGGAAGACCGCCGAGCAGCGGCGAGCCGGGCCTCCCCCCTTGCTCCGGGGGGGCCGGCCGGTCTCCCCGGCCCTGGAGGCGGTCATCCGCCGCAGCCTCGAGCCCGATGCCGAGCGCCGCTACCAGTCCGCCTCGGAGCTGGCGGCCGACCTCCAGGCGATCGCCAACGACGGCCCGCTGCGCCACGCGACCGAGCCGATCGCCAGCCGGTCGATCCGATGGGTGCGCCGCAATCGCGTGCGGTTCCTGATGGCCGCCCCGGCCGTGGTCGCCGGCTCGATCCTGCTGGCCACGATCCACGACGCTCGGGTCCGGCGGGTGGCGGCGCAGGGCGAGGTGAGGCGGATCATCGAGCAGGCCGCGATGTACCAGCAGGCCGGCAAGCTCGACGCCGCGATCCAGGGCTACGGCTTCGCCATGCAGGCCGCCGCCAAGCACCCGTCGCTGGCGAAGCTCTGGTGGGAGGCCCAGGAGAAACGCCTCTGGGCCATCCACATCGAGCAGCTCGAACGCCACACGCTCGAATTCTTCGAGGAGGCCGAGTGGCTCCGCTATCGCCTCTTCGGCTTCGTCGAGCCGGAGCGGCCGCCGGGCGAGGCCCTGCGCGGCCTGCTCTCCCCCTTCGGGGTCTTCTCGGAGATCGACTGGGCGGCGAACGACGACTTCGACCGCCTGCAACCCGAACGACGCCGCCGGTTGCTCGAAACGGTCCCCCAGTTGCTGTTCCTCCGGGCGGTCCACCTCTGGTTGACCGAGCCCGCCGGGCCGTCCACCGCCGGGGACATCGCCGACCTGCGCGATCGGGCCGTCCGGGCCATGCCGGGCAACGACCCTCGCCGAGCCGCCTGGGACGCCCTCTGCGGCGAGCTGGGCATCCTCGGGCCGGCCATCTCCCCCGCGACCGACACGCCCCTCTCGGCGAACGAACGTGCCCGGCAGACGGCGGAAGCCGCCTTCCTGCTGGGCATCGCGTCGGCGGCGCGGTACCAGGGGACCGGGGACTCGGCCGACGCCGACCGGGCGATCGCCTGGCTCGAAGCCGCGGTTCGGGGACGCCCCGACTCCTACTGGCCCCGGTTCTACCTGGCGACCTTCGCGCTCGAATCGGGCCGCATCAACGACGCCCTCCGTCACGCCGACGCGGCGGTCGCCCTGAACCCGTCGACCCCCTGGGCGTTGTTCAATCGCGCCCTGGCGGCAAGGGCCTCGGGCAACACCGCGGCGGCCCTCGGCGACCTCCGGGCCGCCTCGGCCCGTATTCCGTCCGGCGACCGGGACCGCCTGCTCGACCGGATCGAGCTGAACGTCGGGCTCGTCCTGCTGCAGCGGGGCGACCGGGAGGGGGCCCGGGCCGCCTTCGAGTCGATCGTCGGGACCACGCCGGTCGGGCTGTCCCTGGGGCGACAGGGCACCGTGTTGCTCCTGGCGAGCGGGCCGACCGGCCTGGCGAGCGGCCTGGGATCGGTCGGGATGCAGACGGCGCTGGGGACGCTCGCCGCGGCCTCGGGCACGCGGTTCGAACGCGCCGCCCGGCTGGACCTGGCCCGGCTCGACGCCGAGGAAGGCCGGCCCGAGCTGGCCCTGCTCGCTTACAGCGACCTGCTGGTCGACGAGCCCGCGCAGCGGGAAGCCCGCCTCGGTCGTGCGCTGCTCTTGCTGGCCTCGGGTCGGCGGCAGACGGCCCTGGCCGACGCGGAAGCCCTGGTCGCCCAGGCCCGGGCGGCCTCGCAGGCGAGGGTCGTCGGCGGATCGTCGTGGGCCGATCGTCGGCCGCTGGCCGAGCTGATCGAATTTCGGGGCCGGTGCCACCTGGCAACCGGGCAGCCGGCCGCCGCGCTGGCGGATTTCGCCGAGAGCCTGGCGATCGCCCCGACCCCGTCGCGGTCCCGACTGCACCTGCGAGCCTTGCTCGCCACCCGGCCGGGGGTCGCGCTGCGGCTCGATGACCCGGCGGCCCTCGACCTGCTCCCCGGCTCCGGCCTGACCGCCGACCTGCTGCACGCGGCCGAGGCCCTGGCCTCGCCCCCGGCCTCGGCCGAGGCGTCCCCGGTGCCCCGAATGCTGACCCGGGCCACCGTGCTCTCCGCGCTCGGCCGCGCGGGGGAGGCCGAGGAGGCCGCCTCGGAGGCCACGCTGGTCGCCCCGGACGCCTCGTTGCCGAGGCTGGTCCGGGCGAGGATCCGCCACCGATCGGGCGACCTGGGCGGCGCGTTGGCGGATCTCAACGCGGCCCTGTCGCTCCGCCCCGATGACCTCGCGTCGTTGATCCTCCGGGGGCAGGTGCTCTACGAATCCGGCCGGCCGCTCGACGCGTTGAACGACCTGAACCGGGCCGCGGTGCTGGGCCGAGACGACGCGCATCTGCACCGGGTCCGGGCGCTGGCGCTGGCCGCGATCGGCCACCTCGACGCCGCCATCGCCGACCTGGGCGAGGCGATCGCCCGCGACCCGCACGACCCGCTCCTGTCGCTGCTCCGCGCCCGGCTCCACGACCGGGCCGGGCAGCACGCCGCCGCCCGTGCGGACCTGGATCACGCCTTCGCCTGGTCGAGCGATCGGCCGGAACTCCGGGCCCTGATCGCCCTGATCCGAGGGAAGGGCCGGTCGACCGAGGCGGGGGCGGACGCATCGCCTCGGCCCGAGGACGACCTCACGACCGCCGCGTCGTCGCGCTGATCGGTCGGCCTTCAAGGGGTTCCGGCCCGCCCGGCGGGGCGATTCGCCCCCTCCGGGTCGGGCCTTACCACCCGTCGACCGGGCCCGACTCATGCACCCCCGGCCAGTAGATGACCGGTTGCGGGAATCCCCCCGAGAAGGGGTCGGCGGGCCAGAACCGCACGACCCACCAGCCGAGCATCGCCAGGATGGCGTAGGTCGCGATCGTCGCGCTCATCGACTTCGAGGTGAACTTCAGGGCCGTGCCGAAGGCCTTGTTCACGCGCCTGCCGACCAGGTCGACGCTGCACCACTCGTCGAGCACCAGGTGCGAGAGGAACCCGAGGATGACGGCGCAGGCCATGACGACCCGCAGCAGGTGCGACTCGGCCGGATAGCCGATGTACGTCACGGCCCCCCAGATCAAGGCGGTCGGGATGCTGTGCGACATCCCCCGATGCACCGTCAGGCGGGCGAGCGTCCGTCGCAGGCCATGTCGGACCAGCACGTACGTCATGATGGCCGACCACAGGTGCAGCTCGAACGGCACGACCACCGGCGAGTTGTCGATGTCCTGCCAGACCGCCACCGCCGCCAGGATTCCCAGGAGGCCGCTGAACCCCCGCAGCTGGACCGAGCTGTCCGAATCGAGGTCCGGGAGCAGGCCCCCGACCGTCGCCAGCAGGGCCGCCACCGAGCCGTACATCCAGTGGACGCCCATCATCACCCCACCTCCCCAGGCGTAGAGCACCCCGAGGAAGCTGGCGAATCCGACGTGCTGCCGAAAATTCCCCATCGCCACGACCCTACCTTCCTTGATCATGCCGACGCCCGATCCTCCGGACGGCCCTTATCTTACCGCGATCACCGCGCCCGTCGAGCCGGAAACACGCCCCGATCGGACCGCCCCCGACTCTCGCCCGGGCAAGTGCCGTCCCCATCCCGACGCACCTCCGCGAGGGCGGTTGAGGCCGATTTTGCTGAAGTTGCCGACGGGAGGGCGTCGATGCCTCTCCCAGAGAAGTCCGGCTGTGCCCCGGAACCACCCCCCGAGA
This sequence comes from Tautonia sp. JC769, assembly GCF_040717455.1. Lineage (NCBI taxonomy): Bacteria > Pseudomonadati > Planctomycetota > Planctomycetia > Isosphaerales > Isosphaeraceae > Tautonia > Tautonia sp. JC769. The sequence goes on along the minus strand of NZ_JBFEFH010000017.1, from coordinate 132,889 downwards.
CGCTCCCGGATTGGTTGCGTTGCATTGCTGGTCGAGGTCGGCTGGGCTCACGGTCGGGGCCATGGATGCGGAGACACTTCGGCAATCAGGCGAGCAATCGGCGATGGTTCTGGGCCGCGGTCCTGATCGCCCTCGCGCCGATGCGGGCGACGGCCGGGCCGCCGCAGGACTCCAATCCGACGGGCTCGCACTCCTTGATCGGTCTGTACGACCGGATGGAAGCCGGAGCGGGGCTCCCCTCGTCCGCAGGGATCATCCGCCGGGCCGGCGGCGAGCCCGCCCCTCGGGATGCGGCCGTCGAGCGCTCGCAGGTCGATGAGGACCGCGCCTCCAGCGAGGCGGAGCCCGGAGGGCCGGGACTCCCCGGCACGATTCCCGATCCGATCACGGGAGAGCCGACGCTCGACGTGGCCTTGCCGAGGGCCGAGGCCGTGGAAGGCCCCGGACCGGCGTTCCTGCAAGAACTCCTCGGACTCGAGGAGCTGCCGTTCACCTTCCGCGGCTGGTTCCAGAACAGCTTCTCGGGGAACCCGGCGGACCCGCCCGACCGCATCAACTTCGGCGAGTTTCCGAACTATCAGGCCAATCAATGGCAAGGCAATCAATATTACCTGATCGTCGAGCGGATTGCCCGCCAGGAGGGCCGGGCCGACCTGGGCTTCCGGGTCGACGGCTTCCTCGGCAATGACTGGATCTTCACGAAGTCGTACGGGTTCGCCGACGAGGCCTTCGACGTCGGTCAGTTCTCCGGCATCGACATCCCCCAGTTCTTCGCCGAGCTGCACCTGCCGCTCTTCACCGACCGGGGGCTCGACATCAGGGGGGGCCGATGGTACAGCCCGGCCGGATTCGAGGCGGTCCAGGCGATCGAGCGGCCGCTGTTCTCCGTCACCAATCTCATGACGTTCACCCCGTTCACGTTCTTCGGCGTGCTCGGGATCCAGCACCTCGACGAGCGAACGGACGTCTACCTCGGGGCCGTGAACGGCTGGGACCGGTTCCTCAACGCCAATTACGTCTGGAACACCCTCGCCGGCCTGACCCGGGAGTCGGCCGATGGCCGGACCCGGCTGTCCGCCTTCACGGTGGTCGGCCCGAACCAGTTGCCGTTCTTCCCGTCGGCCAATTCCACGTTCCTGCCGGTCGGGGTCCGCACGTCTCCCGAGGTCGCCGGCCTGACCAATTTCGGGTACTCCCGGAGCAACCGGTTCTACGCCTCGTTCGTCCTGACCCGGGAGTGGAGCGATCGGCTGACCCAGGCCATGGAAGTCGCCTGGGTTGTTGACGAGAACACTCCTTTGATGCGAGGCCCCGGCTCGCGGCAGACCGGTGCCCGAAACACGCGGCAGGATACCGAGTGGTACGGCTTCGGCAACTGGTTCCTGTATGAAATCGACCCGAAGCTGACCGCCGTCTGGCGATCCGAGATTTTCCGGGACGACGACGGCATCATCTTCGGGACCACCTCCGACACGTACTACGAGATGACCCTCGGCCTGATCTGCAAGCCCCGGCTCTGGTTCTGGGTCCGGCCGGAAGTCCGGTTCGACTGGTCGCAAACCGGTACACCGTACGACGATGGTCGATCGGGGAGTCAGGTCACCCTCAACGTCGACGCAATCCTCCTCTATTGATCAGGCGGCCCCTTCGGAACCGAGGGCATGAGGACTTGAAGGAAAATCCCGGTCCAGGTTGCCGGGCTGTGGTATTGTATCGGTATCGCCAGACCGGGCCTGCGATGCCCGGTATCGGTGAGTCCGAACCGACGCGAGGACCTTGCCGCATTTCTTGAGCGGCTGCGCCCCGACTTCCGATCGATCACCATCGGGGATGACCCCCGGCGGTGATCGTCACTGGTTGCTCACCCTTTTGACTGGGCGTCCGTCCCGACCTCGGTTCAGGAAGAACGGCCCGGCCCCTGCCGCAGGATGGCACCACGTTTGTTCGCAGTACTCCAACCGGGGGCCGGGCCGCTCACCGAATCGCTCGACTGACCGATTGACGGTTCGAGTGGGCGGCGTGACGCCTGGAAACATGCATCAGGAATCGGCCGACCCAATGGCCGGGCAGGGAGCCTCGAACCGCTGATGAAGCCGATGCTGCTCGGACGAGACGCCTCGTCCGTCCGAGGATCCCGACTCCTCCCCGGTTCGATCCTGATCCTGGCCGTCTTGCCGGCCGTTCTTGCCGTCTGGATGGTGCCCGGGTTCGTCACCCAGGACGGCCCGTCGCACGTCTACAATGCCCTGATCCTGCGTGAGGACCTGCGCCTCGGCGAGGATTCTCCCTTCGCCGAGGCGTTCGAGGCGCACTGGCGTCCCTTGCCGAATCTGGGCGGCCACCTGGCGCTGATGGGGATGCTCGCGGCCCTGCCGGCACGGGCCGCCGATCGGGCGATGACCACGATCACGCTCGTCGCGTTCGCCTCGCCGATCCTCTGGCTGCGCTCCCGGGTGGCCGGGCGGGAGGGCCTTGGTCCGGCGGCGATAACGGCGGCCTTGCTCGCGATCAACATGCCCTGGCTCATGGGCTTTGCGAACTTTCTCGTGGGAGCGACCCTCGCCCTCGTCACCTGGGGCGTCTGGTGGGGTTGGCGCGATGACCTGCGGATCGGCCGGATCGTGGCGATCGGCGGCCTGCTGGTGGTCGGATACCTGGGACATCTCGTGAGCCTCGGGATCACCGCCGGCGGCCTGGTCGTGCTGGCGTGGCTGGCCCCCGGGACCCACGCGGACCGATGGCGTCGGCTCGTCCGCACCCTGGCGAGCTGTGCCCCCCTGGTCCCGCTGGCCGTGCTCTACACGTCCCTCGCGACCGAGGGCGGGGCGTTCGATCCGACCTGGGAGCAGGCCGGCCCGTTCTGGTCGCCGGTGACGTGGGCGAGGCGGCTCTCCTGGGTCGATCCGATTGCCCTCGGCCGCCGCGACTTCGTCCCGCTCTGGCCCGACGCGGGCGGCCGATGGTGCGTGATCCTGTCGCCGAGCCTCTGGCTGGGACTCGGGCTGGCGGTGCTGCTCGGGACCACGCTGGCCCGCTGGCGTTCGCGTGCCGACGAGGCCCAATCCACCCGGCAGGCTCGGCGGGCCTGGGCGGCGCTCGCGGCCCTGCTCCTGCTGGGGGGGATGGTCGGCCCAGACGGCTTCGGGGAGGACCACGGCTATTTCCTCTCGCAGCGGGTGGCGTTGATCGGCCTGGCCTGCCTGGTCCCGGCGCTCCACCTCGACCTGCGTTCGCCTCCGGTCCGGTTCGGGGCCGGCCTGATCGCCGTGGCCCTGGCGCTGCAATCGGCATTCGTCTGGGATTACGCGATTGAGGCCGATCGCCGGGTCCGGCCGATCCTGCACGCGGCCCCCGCGGTCGGCCCCAAGGAACGGGTCGGCACGCTCCTGATCGACATCCGGGGCCGATACCGATCGAACCCCCTCTTGCACGCCGACTGCCTGCTCGGCCCCGGCTCCGGCAACGTCATCTGGAGCAACTACGAGACCCGGCATTATTACTTCCCGGTCCAGGTCCGACCGGACATCGACGCCCCCCCTTCGCTCCTCTTCGAACAGGTGGCGATCCTCGACGATCCCGCCGACCTCGACCGACGGGCACAGCTCTGGCGCGACCTGCTCGCCCAGTACGGAACCGCGATTGATGCGGTCCTCGTCTGGGGTTCGGAGCCGACGCTCGACGCCATCACCGCCGCCTGGGCCGGACGAGGCCCGAGCGCCCGGTCGGGGCCGGTCCGAATCTTCCGACCCCTGGTGAGGCGTGACCGTCGACCGGAATCCGCATCGCAGCACTGAATCATTCGCCCTGGCGCGGGTTTTGGCCTAGAATCAATCGTCGAGTCCCCCCCACCGAAGTTGCGCCGGAGGTGATGAATGGGCATCGTCGAGACGCGACGCGGATTGCTCCGGATGCTGGTCGCCTCAATGCTGATCGGGTTGCTGGGCGTCGCGGCCCCGCGGGCGGCCGAGGCGCAAGCCGGCTCGCGCCGGATGGCGGCCGGCACCATCACCCCGGCGGATCTGCCCGGCCCGCTCGACGACGTGATCTTCCGGCCGACCGTCATGGTGCGCAAGGGGAACTCGCGCGGCAGCGGCACGATCATCGCCTCGACCAGGGGGCGATCGCTGATCCTGACGGCCGCCCATGTGATCGACGGCCCCGGCCGGGCGGCCATCGAGCTGCACCGCTTCAACCTCGGGATCGAGGGGAGGAAGCTCGGCGGGTCGTGGCCGAAGGTCGTCCCCGCCACCATCCTCGCGGCCGACCTGGATGCCGACGTGGCCGTCCTGCGGGTCGAAGGCCTGGCGAGGCTCCCGCACGTCGCCCGGCTCGACGACTCGCTGGCCGAGCCGCTCCCGGAAGGCTTCCCCGTGACCTCGGTCGGCATCGACCAGGCGAGCGACCTGAATAGCTGGGACTCCCGGATCCGGGGGACCGCCCTGCTCTCCCGGAACCAGGCCGATGAGGGAGGTTCCGCCTTCACGTCCCCCTCGCAGGACCGGGATCGGGCCCCACCCCGCGACCCCCGGCTGTTCGTCATCACCGAGCATCCCCCGATTCAAGGTCGATCCGGCGGCGGGCTCTATTCCAGCAAAGGCCGATTGCTGGGGGTCTGCGTCGGCCGGATCGAGCTCAAGAGCGCCCGGGGCGAGGCACGGGCGATCGGGCTGTTCGCCTCGGGCCAGAGCATCCGGCGCGTGCTGGATCAGCTCGGGCCGGCCGACTCCCCCCCGAATTGAATTGCCCTGACGCGACCAAACGACCACAATACCGATGCGGCGAGCCGGCCCGACGATCGGCCCCGGTTCGCCGACTTTCCTCTCAACGACTCGGAGGCTCGCCAAGGTGGAGACGTCCAACCCTGTCTTCTCGGAAACTGTTTTCGGTGATTGGGCCCGCGAGGAGACTCGCGTCAATACGATGACCGTGCAGGGCACGGCGTCGAAGTGCTTCCTGCTGCTGGCGATCTTGACGGCCGTGGCCGCGTACGTCTGGGGGCTCGGCCAATCGGGCACCGACGTGACGCCGTGGATGTTCGGCGGCATGATCGCCGGGTTGGTCCTGGCGCTGGTCACCGTCTTCGCCATGAAGTGGGCCGCCTACACCGCCCCGCTCTACGCCGCGGCGCAGGGGGCGTTCCTCGGCGGCGTGTCCTGGTGGTTCAATTCGATGTACGAGGGTATCGCCTTCAACGCGATGGCCCTGACATTGGCCATCTTGCTGGTGATGCTCTCGCTCTACACCTCGCGGATCATCCCGGTGACGGACAAGCTCCGCATGGGGATCGTCGCCGCGACCGGGGCCATCTTCCTGGTCTACATGGTCAGCTTCGTGCTGGGCTTCTTCGGCGTGTCGGTGCCGATGATCCACGACTCCGGCCCGATCGGCATCGGCTTCAGCCTGGTCGTCGTCGGCGTCGCCGCGTTCAACCTGCTGCTCGACTTCGACTTCATCGAGCGCGGGGCCCGCTCCGGCGCCCCCAAGACGATGGAGTGGTACGGGGCCTTCGGCCTGCTCGTCACCCTGATCTGGCTTTATATCAGCCTGCTCCGCTTGCTGGCCCAGCTCCAGGGACGCGACTGATCCAGGGGTTACCCCGGCCGTTGCAATCCCCCCCACCTTCGATTCGAGTCCAAGGACGCCCGCCCCCGCTTCCCCCGAAGCGAGGGCGGGCGTCGTTCGTCTGGTCGTTCATCCGGTCGACGATGCCGCCAGGGAGGCCACGGACGGATGTGCGTCAAGAAAATAGACTTGCGGACGAACACCGGTTAGTCTCGTGGCATCCCAAGGGTCCCGGCGCCCGGGACCGTGCCGCTCGAACCCTTTTCGCCCGCCCCATTCGGAGGATCGCTCGCCCATGAGCTTGCTTCTCGCCCAGGAGGCCGGTGGCCTCGGAGGGACGGCCATCATCCTGATCGTCATCGGGGTGATCGTCGCCATCCTCGTGTTCCTGGCCATCGGCACGTACAACAAGCTGGTCCAGCTCCGCAACCGTTACAAGAATGCCTACAGCCAGATCGACGTCCAGCTCAAGCGCCGGTACGACCTGATCCCGAACCTCGTCGAGACGGTCAAGGGGTACATGAGCCACGAGCGCGAGACGCTCGAGGCCGTCATCCAGGCCCGCAACGCCGCCGTCTCGGCCAGCAACCAGGTGGCCGCCAACCCCGGCGACCCGGAGACCATGAAGCGCCTGGGGGCGGCCGAGGCCGACCTCGGCTCCGTCTCCGCCGGGACCGGCGTGCTCGGCCGGCTGTTCGCCCTCTCGGAAGCCTATCCCGACCTGAAGGCGAACACCAACATGCTGTCGCTCCAGGAAGAGCTGACCAGCACCGAGAACAAGGTGGCCTTCTCGCGGCAGGCCTATAATGATGCCGTCATGACGTACAACACCGCCCGCGAGGTCTTCCCGGCCGTCATCTTCGCCGGGATGTTCGGCTTCGGGCCGGCCCAGTTCTTCGAGGTCGATTCGCCGAAGGAACGCGAGGCGCCGCGCGTCTCCTTCTCCTGAGCTTGTGGCTCGGGTGTCGCGTCCCCGATCATCGGGGCACGGCACCCGAGCAACGCATCGGCACACGTCGACGCCAGTCCCTTCCCCCCCAGATCGCAGCCGACCGGACCGCCCGCCCATGGATTTCTTCGAGCATCAGGAAACCGCCCGTCGCAAGACCGGGCTGCTGGTCTTCTATTTCCTCCTGGCCGTCGTCGCCATCATCGGGGCGATCTACCTGGTCCTGGCGTTCGTCTTCCTCGGGATGGGGGAGGACGGGGGCCGGGCATCGGCACCGCCGACGCTCTGGGATCCGGGCCTGTTCGGGCTGGTCGCCCTGGGGACGACGGCCCTGGTCGGCGGGGGCAGCCTGTTCAAGATCGCCTCGCTCGCCGGCGGGGGCCACACGGTCGCCGAGTTGCTGGGGGGCCGGTTGATCCACCCCGACACGAGAGATCCCGACGAGCGCCGCGTCCTGAACGTCGTCGAGGAGATGGCGATCGCGTCGGGCACGCCCGTGCCGCCGGTCTACCTGATGGATCAAGAAGCGGCGATCAACGCCTTCGCCGCCGGTTACACGCCGAACGACGCCGTCATCGGCGTGACCCGGGGGTGCATCCAGACCCTCTCGCGCGACGAACTTCAAGGGGTGATGGCACACGAGTTCAGCCATATCCTCAACGGGGACATGCGCCTGAATATCCGGCTGATGGGGGTCCTGTTCGGCATCCTCCTGATCGGGATCACCGGCTGGATCCTCTTCCGCTCGACCATGTACTCGAACCTGAGGGCCCGGAGCGACAACAAGGGGGGCAACCCCCTGCCCTTGATCGGCCTGGCGCTTTACGTCATCGGCTATGTCGGCGTCTTCTTCGGGCGGTTGATCCAGTCGGCCGTCTCAAGGCAGCGGGAATACCTGGCCGATGCCTCGGCGGTGCAGTTCACCCGGAATCCGGAGGGGATCGCCGGGGCCTTGAAGAAGATCGGGGCCATCTCGGCGGGCTCGCACCTGAAGACCCCCGAGGCCGGCGAGGCCGCACACATGTTCTTCGGCGAGGGGATCGGCGGCGCCTGGCTGAGCCTGATGGCCACCCACCCCCCGCTCGGTGACCGCATCCGGCGGATCGACCCCAGCTTCGACGGCGACTTCTCCAAGGTCTCGCTCGCCCCTCCCAGCCACGCCCGGATCGACCGCCAACCGTCCAAGCAACCCCGCAAGGCCGACGCCGGCCGGATGAAGTTCGATCCCGTCGAGGCGATCACGAAGATCGGCACCATCGACCCCCAGCGCCTCGCCTACGCCGCCGCCTTGCTGGAGTCGTTGCCCGAGCCGATCACCCGACTGACGCACGACCCCTACAGCGCCCGGGTCCTCGTGTATGGCCTCCTGATCGACCGCGATCCGGAGCACGTCGACGGCCAGTTGAAGGCCCTGGCCGAATCGGCCGGGGCGAAGCTCGCCGAGCAGACGCGATCCGTCTTGCCCGAGGTCCAGGGCGTCGAGCTGACGGCCCGGCTCCCCCTGGTCGAGCTGGCCTTGCCGGCCCTCCGGCAGCTCTCGCCCGAGCAGTACCGAGGGTTCCAGCGCGACGTGCGGGCCCTGATCGAGGCGGATCGACGGATCAGCCTCTACGAATTCGCCCTGCTTCGTTTGCTGATGCGGCACCTCGGCCCCCAGTTCGGCGCGAAGGCGGCGCCGAGCGTCAGGTATCGGTCGGCCGCGAAGATCGAAGGGCCGACCGGCACCCTGCTGACCGCCATCGCCCGCGTCGGCCAGCCCGACGACAGCGCCGAGGCCCGCCGTGCGTTCGAGTCGGGCGTCCAGGCCCTCGGCTGGGACTCGGCCCGGGTCGATCCTGTTGCCGAATCGGGCCTCGAAGCGGTCAGCAAGGCCCTCGATGTCCTGCTCGAAGCCAGTGCCCCGTTGAAGCGCGACGTGCTCCGGGCGTGTGCCTCGGCCGTCGGCTCCGACGGCCAGATCACCGTCGAGGAGGGGGAACTGCTACGCGCGATCGCCGACTCGCTCGACAGCCCCATGCCGCCGATCCTGGCGTCCCAGGCGTGACGGATCAAGGGGCCACGGATTCTCATTTTTCGATCGATCCGTTCGATCCCTCCCCGATGGAATGCGGCGATCTTCGTGGCACAGGATGCGGAACCCATCGGGGTGGCACAGGCGACAACCCGCCCGCACCACCCGACTGATGCGGTCATCACCATGTCATGGCGTGCTCGAATCAATCGTCATCCGTGGCATCAGGCGGCTGGCTCACGAGCTGGGCGAAGGCCTCTCGGATGCGAATCACCTGCTCCGGCGTGACGATCAGGTAGCGGTGCAGGCCGTCGGGGTCGGGCTCGAAGCGGGTCTGGCCGTCGTCCTCGAAGGTGACCCGGCCGGGGGGGGAGAGGTCGAAGTAGCCGCGGTCGGGCTCGACGGCGTGGAGCACGCTGGTCAGGTCCCAGGTCGGCCGCTCGTGGGGGGTCGGCTCGTAGACCTGATAGGCTTCGGGGATCGGGTGGTGGGCGACGTAGCCGAAGTCGTTCTCGATGCTCGCGGCGGGGTAGGGAATGGCGATCCCGATCTCGAAGCCGCTGAAAACGATGGGCGTCGGCCAGTCGCGAACGAGCGTCCGGGCGGATTCGAGGTCCTGGACCACGTTGTACTCGCCGAAGCGAGCGTTGTCGCCGATGGGGGCGAAGGCCCCGGCCATCACCTCCAGCAGGCGGACCTTCTTCGCCGCCAGGTCCCGGCCGGAGAGCGGGGAGACGTCATCCGGCCCCGAGGCCAGCAAGCGGGCCAGGTTCGTCGAGAAGCCGACCTGGGCGATCACGACCGATCCGTCGGGTTGCTCCGCCAGGACCTTTCGCAGCAAGGCGACCGCCTCGGGCGCCTCGGAGCCCGAGGCCAGCGAGCGGGGGTAGCGCAGGCCGTCGCCGGAATCATTCGGCTCGGCGGCCAGGCCGAGGAACTTGCCCTGCTCGGGGGTCACTCCATCGCGGACCACGCCGATCGGGATCGACCCCCGTCCATAGAAGTGGTTGATCGCATCGGCAAGCGGCCCCGCGAGTTCGTGGTCCTTCGTCAGGGTCACGGCCAGCAGCTCGCACTTGCCGCGCGACTGCAAGGCGTGGATCAGGCCCATCGCCATCGCGTCATCGACGTCGTTGCCGAGGTCGGTGTCGAAGATCAGACGCACGGGCTCCTCCGCCGGGTGTGCGGGGGCGGTGGTCATGAGCAGGAGGGAGAGGAAGGCTGTGGTCATGGCAGACGGAACACCCATGGAAAGACAAGGTCATGAAGTCCTGAAAACACTCGACGGTGGCGAACTCGGCCACGGCCTCAGCGGGGCCGGGCGCGGGGCCAGTGGAGGTCGACCCCCTGGGCGGTCAGGAACGATTGGAAGGCTCGAAGGTGAGCGGGAGTGTTGCGGACGGCCCGGGGCGAGAGGTTTCGATCGAGGCAGAAGGCGGCAAGCGCCCCGGCCGCCTCACCAATCGCCCACTCGACCGGATGCAGGCGATAGCAACCGTTGGTCACGTGGGTCGTGCCGAGGTTCTTGCAGGCCGGGAGCAGGTTCTCGACCCGGACGGGGATCAACGCCCCGAGCGGGATCTCGAAGGGGAGGGAGCTGACATCAATATAGTTATCTCCCCCGGTGCTCGGATGGAGGTCGATCCGATAGCTGCCGACGCCGACGCTGTCGGGGAAGGTGGCCTCGGCCACGTCGTCCCCCTCGGCGGCGCGTCGGGCCTCGGTGCCGACGTGACGTTCGAGGATGGTGAACTCGGCGGCAATCCTGCGGGATTCACGGATATAAGGGGCCTTGGCCATGCCGTCGGCCGTGCCCATCAGGTCGGGACGGAGCCGGAGCCCCGGCCAGCCGGTCCCGCCGTCCGGGCGCGGGCAAGCGGTCTGGAGCCAGTAGAGCAGGGAGCGGTTCAGGTCCTTCGCCCGGTCGATGTGCCGCCGGGCCTCGTCGGCCGGGACGCCGACGAGCGGGCCGAGCAGATAATCGTTCTGTGGCCAGTTGACGCAGGTCACGCCGGTCGAGCCGTCGAATGGGCCGGGCTGGAAGTTGCCCGGGTCGATCACGCGCCGGTAGGTCCACCAGCCGAAGGCGTTACTCGTGGGGTCGAACGGGACCGACCGGGGTTCCAGCGTCTGCGGGCTGCTGTACGAGAGATCCAGCAAGGGGCCCGACCAGGGCGGGGTGAGTTCGGGGACGAAGTCGCGCCAGAAGGCGTAATCGGCCGGCTCGTCGATCGTGTGGTCTTCCTCGGGGCGGTATTCCATGAGGAAGCAGACCGTGAAGGCTTGTTGATTTCCCGGTTCGGGCTGCTCCGGGGCCGAGCGGTCGCCCGTCTGCGCAGCGGCCTCGAAGCCGACGACGTGCTCGACGTCGGCGAGTTCGAGCAGGTCGCCCAGTTCGGTCGCATCGAGGATGTAGGGGGCGACAAGGACCCGGTCGTCGCCGGTCCTGGTGTCGCGGACGGTCACGGATCGGACGCGGTCCCCATTGGTTTCCGCGGCGATCGGCGCGTGTTCGAGTAAGACCGAGAGCCGACCGGCCGAGGCGAACGGGGCGAGCATGTCGGTCAGGGCGGCGAGGTAGGCCCGGGGCTCGGCGCAGAGGGCCGAGACGCGGCCGTTGCCGGGGTTGAGGTGCCGGGCATCGCGGGCCGCGGCGGTCAGCGGGTAGTTGCGATGGAAATAGGATCGGGTCCGCTTGCGGAGGTCGGCATACGACTCGTTCCGGCCGAAGCGTTCGATCCAGGGATGTTCATCCGGCGGCACGGCCTGGCTGGTGAGCTGGCCGCCGATCCAATCGGTTTCCTCGGTCATCACGACCGACTTGCCCGCCCTCAGGGCTGCCAGCGCCGCCGCGCAGCCGCCGAGCCCGCCGCCGACGATCACCAGGTCGGCCTCAATCGCCTGCCCTTGAATCGGAGGGGCCTGAGTCAGGGCGAGACCGTGCCGGGCGGCCACCAGGGCGGCCAGGCCGGACGAGCTGCCGATCAGGAAGCGGCGACGGTTGGGGCGTGTGTAACTCTCATTCATCAGCGATGGACCGATTGGGTTGGGGTGGGTACACTTGAGGAGGTCGGGCCAGTCTTCGATCGAGTGGTGCCCGAGTCAGACGGAACGTTCTGCGAGAGTGGTGGAACTGGCAGACACGCAGGATTTAGGTTCCTGTGCCGAAAGGCGTGAGGGTTCGACTCCCTCCTCTCGCATTGCTCGGATTCGTCGGATCGCTCAGGGCCGGTCGAAGGCCGGGTCGGGGGCAAAGGTCAGTCAGCGGGGATGCGGGTTTCGAGCTGGTTCGGCACCGGCTCGACCGTGGCCCGGTGCGCGTCGGCCAGGCGCCGGATGCGGGCGAGGACCTCGGGGTGGTCGGCCGAGAGGTCGAACCGCTCGGAGGGGTCGTGCTCCAGGTGGAAGAGCAACGGCGGGTCGTGCTCGATGCGGTTGGTGTTCTGTCCGTAAGGCTCCTGGGTGATGAAGTGGGCCTTGTAAGGGCCGAGACGGACGGCGTAGAGTTCGGTCCCCCGGTAGTAGAAGACGGAGTCTCGGGGGCTGGGACCGGTGTCGAGCAGGGCCGGGCGGAGATCAACGCCGTCGAGGATCCGGTCGCTCGGCGGCTCGCCCCCGGCTAGTAGGACGGCGGTGGGGAGGAGGTCCATTGTCGTCCCGAGGTCGGGGACAACCTGACCGGCGGGGACCGTTCCGGGCCACCAGGCGAGGAAGGGCTCTCGCATGCCCCCTTCCCAGGTGCTCCCCTTGCCGTTGCGGAGCAGGCCGGCCGAGCCGCCCTGCTGGTCGTAGGTCAGCCACGGGCCGTTGTCGCTCGTGAAGACGACCAGGGTCTGCTCGGCGATGCCCAGCCCCCGGATCGCGTCGAGGATCTGGCCGACGGACCAGTCGATCTCCTCGACCACGTCGCCGTAGAGCCCCCGGAGGCTCACGTCTTCAAATTGCTGAGATCGGAAGAGCGGCACGTGCGGCATCGAGTGGGCGAGGTAGAGGAAGAAGGGCTGATCCCCTTCGGTATGGTCTCGGATGAAGCGGACGGACTGCTCGGTGTAGCGTCGGGTGAGGGTCCGTTGATCGGTCGGGCGTTCGATGATCTCGGTGTCTCGAAGCAGGGGGACGTTGAAGTACTCGATCTGAGGCTCGGTGATCGCGACGCGGCCCGAGGGGGCCGAGGGGAGGCGGTCCATGTCGTTGCTGTAGGGGATGCCGTAGTACGAATCGAAGCCGTGGTTCGTGGGGAGATATTCGGGCCGGTGACCGAGGTGCCATTTCCCGACGGCTCCGGTGGCATAGCCGAGGTCCCTGAGGGCCTCGGCCAGGGTGGTCTCGCTGGCGGGCAGGCCGCCGGTGGAGTCGGGGAAGAGGACACGGTGGCGGGTGTTGCACATGCCGGATCGGATCGGCAGGCGGCCGGTCATCAGGGCGGCCCGGCTGGGGGTGCAGACGCTCGCCCCGACGTAGAACTGCGTCCAGCGCTGGCCCTCGGCGGCCATCCGGTCGAGGTGAGGGGTGGCGATCGTCGGGTTCCCGTAGCAGGAGAGGTCGCCGTAGCCGAGGTCGTCGGTGAAGATCACCACCAGGTTCGGCCGGGGGGCGTCGTCAAGGGGGGGCGGGGCCGTCGCCAGCATCGGCAAGGCGGCCAGCAGGGGCGCAATCATGGGAGAGGCTCCTCGCTCTGGGGGACCGGACCGAGTGACACCTTATCCGATCCGAGGTCCCCGGTCACGGGGGCGCCCTGGAGGCCTTCGGTGCGCCCCCAGGACGCTGTCCGGTGCGCCCCGGAGCGCTCCCGGAGATGCTCCGAATTCGTCGATTCCCAAAACGGTTACGGCGATTGACGTGGGGCCGTTTCGGGAATCGTCCGGGAGGCTGGGGGGACGGGCTGGCCGGTCGAAGATCAGCCTGCGGGGCCGGGACGATCCGGACGCTCCGCCGTCTCGGGACGATGATCAGGGAGGAGTGGCAATTGCGGTCGGTGCGCCAATCGATCGTGCCCGGTGCGCCCGTGGTACATCCTGTAACCTTTTTTGTGGAAAGACTTTGTGGGCTGCAATGTGGTTCGTTTCGGGAATGAGTGTTTGGGAAGGCGGGAAGGAGGAGGGTCGGGCGAGGAGTGGTCGCTCCGAGGGGGGTCGGCCGAGGGGGAGGAGCCATCGCGAGGGGCGAATTGATGGTCTGGGCGAGTTGCCATAGAGGAGAGGATCGAGGCGCGAGGCGAGCAGCGACGGCCGATCGGGAATGATCGACCGTCTCCCATATCATCGTGATTCTGGGCAAGTACAGTCACAAAACCTTGGGACGGGGCCAGCAAGGGTATCGGGGAGTCGTCGGGGAAAAAGGGACGGAGAAGTTCCAATTGGTTGATTGCGTGAATTTGTGCTTATTGCGGATCATCGGGCGGGGCCGCCCGATCGGGACTCGGTCGGAGGCGGCGATGCCCGCCGACCGGGAGGGCCGGGCGTGGGACGCCGAGGGGCATCAGCGCCGCCGCCACCAGAGGACAACGCTTGTCGTCAGGACGAGAAGGCCGAAGCCGAGGGTCAGCGTCGGGACGCTGTCCGACCAGTTGCGGTTCGGGACGGCACGGATCGGCTGGGACACCTCCGTGAACGTCGCCTCCTCCTTCGGGGGCGTGAATTCCCGCGTAATCTCGTTGAGGACACGTGCCCGCGGCCCAGGGGTTGGCTGGAAGGTCGACGTGGGGTAGCTCTGGTCGAACGTGAGGGACTCAACCACGATCTCCCGTTCGATGTACGGCTTGCTGGGATTGTCGGCCAGGTAGATTCGTTGCTCGGAGTTCAGGGGGAAGGGACGGCCTCCGACTTCGTCGAATGATTTGGCGGCCCAGACGGTCGTCGGCTGGTCGCCCGCCCGGGTGTCCTCGTCCTGATACATGCAGACCTTGAGCGGGATCGCCGTAGCCTGGTCGAGGTGATAGACCGTGTCCTGCTGGATCTTTCCCGCGGTCCGATCGACGAGGAAGACGTGACAGTCGCGGTCGAGGTGGCGGCTCGTGCCGAGGTAGTCGGCGTCGGCGAGCACCACGTGGAGCGGACGGAGCCCGGCGTAAAAGTACATCAGCGGCTCGGGACAGTGGTGCCACCCCCGGTCGTCCATGCCGAAGGAGCGGCGGATCATCACCGACTCCGTCTCCTCGCCGTTCGGCAGGGTGCCGATATAGACCGTCGCGGACTGGGTGCCGTCCGTGTAGTAGTTGCACGTCATCGGTGCGCCGTCGCTGGAGACGGTGTGCTCCTCGAAGGCACGCTTCCCGTCGACGGTCTCGATGTAGTGGTTCGTGGTGGTCGTCGACGAGTATTGCATCTCGTCTCCCGACGCCTGGTGGTTTCTCATCGCGACGAGCGTACGCACCTCGACGGACGTCCAACTGTCCATCAACCAGGCGAGTCGTTCGGCCGCCAGGGCGTTCGGTGTTTCCATGTCTGACGCCTCTCGTTGGAAGGTCATGAGGGAGGACCGATGGGTGCCAATCGCGTTGTCGAGCCGTGAGAGGCGCATCGAAACGAGGCCGACTCCGGCCCGATCCGTGTGCCGCCTGGCCCGCCGAGCTGTGCGACGCCTCCCTCTCATCGGGAGTGCGGCGCCCATCCCCGCACGGGTCGAGGTTGGGCAGTGTCCGCGGCGGGGCCGCGCTGCGGACGGGCCGGGGTCGAAGACACGCGATCGGTGAGCCCCCCGATCGCGCGACTCCGTCACGATCGGTCGAGATCGTGGACCGGGGCGACCCCGACCGCTCGGCCCACACTTACCGACAGGCGAAATACGATCCGGTGCACGGCCCGAAGAGGACGGGCGGATTCGTACAAGTTCGGTAAGGGCCGCATAACCAGAATTGCTCGGTGCACCCCAGGCCGGGGACGCCGGTCAAGGCGCATGTCCCGAAGAAGAATCCGTTCGGCGGCTGGCCGAAGTCGCAGCCCGCATTCCCCGGGCTCTTGAGCACACTGCAACCGTAGCAAACCTGAGTCCCGGCCTTGTTACACTTTCGAGGCGACCCGGGATTGTGCTGTATCTCGGATTGTAACTGGGCCTCGGTCGGCGCCGGGATCAGGAAGGCGGCCGCCAGCACGAACGCGACTGTAAGGAGGACGCACAGGGGACGTCCGACCGGCTTCGACATCAGCACTCGCTTCATCCGGAATTCTCCCTTCTGCTCCGAGAGGAACCGTCGAGGTGTCGCGTCGCCCCAGTCGCGTCGCGGTCACTCGAAGGTCACGGGCTCACCACCCGAGCGGGTGCCGAGCGCCCGCCAGGTCTGCTGGTCGATCGAGTCGGCGAACCAGCGGACCGAGCCGTCGGCCATGGCGGCGTTGACACCGCCCGGGTGGCCGCTGCGAGCCGCGCGGATCCCCTGGTAGGGCCCGAGGCTGCAGTCGGGGACCGGGCTGTTCGGGGGCACGGACGGGAAGAAGGCCGAGTAGACGGGAAGGTCCAGGAGCCAGGCCCGGCCCCCGTTCGTCTGGCCCTGTGCCGTGCTTTCCGGCCCCAGCCCGGAGCAGAGGCCGATCCACTCGTCGGCGGAGGCCTCGTAGTTGTACCGCCCGATCACCGAGATCCAGTCGCGAGAGGGGTCGAACCGGCCTCCGCCGGAGCCGACGCTCTTCTCCGAGAACGCCAGGGTGTTCGACAGGCCGTCGCGGATCTCACTCACGCGGCGCAGGAGGCCGTTCTGGGAGAACGGGCCGGTGTCGATCAGCTCCATTGACACCCCCCCGCGGATGGAAGGGACTCTGCGGTGTTCGTTGAGGCCGACGTTGGCCCGAACGTTCGTGCAGCCATAGGGGTCGGCGTCGGTATACGGGTCGCTCGGGCAGAGCAGGACGTCGAGGGTCCGCGTCGCCGCCGTGACGTTCGCCGGAGGGACGAGGTCTACGGCGGGGACCTCGAAGTTGAGCGCCTGGGACAGCGCAACCTGCTCCAGGTGGGGCAGCAGCGCGACGAAGATCGAGCCGCGCACGAACCAGCCGGGGGCCAGGTGCAGGGGGATGTGGTCGGTGGCGGCACTGGGAAGCCCGTTGTGAGCTGCCTCGAACGCGTGGACCGCCTGGATCAGTTGGCGCTGCCTGTCAGCACATCGGGCACGCCGGGCCGCCTCGCGCGCCGACTGGACGGCAGGCAGGGTCAGGCCGACGAGGACGGAGATGATGCCGACGGTGACGAGCAGCTCGACGAGCGTGAACCCGGGCCGGCGGGTGTTCTCGCGTGGGGATGTCATCGGTCCACCTCTTCATTCACCTTGACCAGGACCGGAATGGTAAGTCCTTTCACGGGGGATTCGTCGACCTCGGCACGGATGGAATAGCCTCCCTCGCGGATGGGCATGCCTCGATCTTTTCGGATTTCGAAGGCGTGGAGGCCCGGGGTGTCATCGTCCTCGACCGGAATGATCTGCAATGGGGCTGGCCCATCCGCCTGGTCCGTCGCGTGCAGGCGGGGCCGCGGCCCGGCCGACTTGACGAAGAAACGGGCGCCCGAGTCGGCATCGCCGCCCAGCAGGAGACGGGGGGGGATGGCGCGGAGCGGGGCGTCGGCCCGTCCCAGGACTCGGATCGATTGGACGCGGCTCGGGAGCCAGGGGTCGACCACGCCGACCTCACCGACGAACTCGTCGGGCGGCGAAGAGCCGAGGATCACCGGGAAGCAGTCGCGCCTCACGAGGACCCCTGGGTCGCTGTCGACGGTGGCCGTACCGAAGCGAAGGAAGTTCAGGTCGCTCGTGGGCTGTGGCATCGCCCGCGTCCCGACCATCTCGACGAACACTTCACGCTCCATCCCGGACGGGTCGCCTTCCCAGCGGAAATTGAGGTCGCCAGAAACGCGATACAAATACGGGAGACGGCGGCCCCCGGTCAGGCGGAGTCCGAGCTCGAACCAGGGCTCGGCCGGCGAATCCGCCTCAATCTCGATCAGAACTTCGCGGTCGCCGACCTCCGTCGGCTGCGGCTCGACCGTGACGGACGTCCGGCCGCCGGGAGGGACGACCGCTTCGCCCACCTTCGGGGCCACGCATCCGCAACTGCTCCTGGCAGAAAGGATCCGCACCGGGAAGTCGCCCACATTCGTCAGAACGAATGTAGGACGGTCGGGATACTCGGCCTCCGTGTCATCCGGAGGCTGCCCGCCCCACTCGACTCGTGACTGCTCCGCGACGAGATGCCCCGGCGCCCCTTGCTGGCGTTGGGAGAGCCAGGGCGAGGATAGGCCAACGACCAGGCAACCGAAGCCTGCTATGGCCCGATAAGCCCACATAGGGAGTCTCAAAGTGTCGAGACCGCGGGGATCAAATCGTTGCCACCCGTTTTGTCGATGGGGCCGCCCTTCGGCGAGGTCGTTGGGAGTGGAGGAGCCCCCAAAGTGGATCTCGCCTCGCGAGACTCAAGGCGACGCACAAGAATTCATATCATGGGTACAGTCGCACGGACATCAGGTGATGTCAAGGATAAAATCGGGTTTGTTCTGGAACGTGCTCGGGTTTTTGATTGCGCGTGCCTGGGCTGGCTCTTTCCCCGACTCCCATCTCGTGCGAGGAGGACCCGATCCGAATGGCTTCGATCCAAATCGTTGCACCGGTCGGCGGGCAGAGCCGCCCCCGACCGAGTTTGGAGTGGTCGATTCCGCCCGCCGATCCGCAATGAACTCCCCCACGCGATCCGGCCTCAGGCGGTGGGGGTACCGCGGACGGCGCCGCGGAGGAGGGCGTCGTCGAGCTTCATGTCCTGGACGATGGCGTCGAGGCGCTGGCTGACCTCGTACATGGTCTCGGGGCGTTTGGGGGGGTCGCTCTGGAGGCAGGCGACGAGCAGGCTGTTCAGGGGGGCGGAGATGGCGGGGTTGAGGCGGGCGGGGAGGGAGATCTTCTCGATGTCCCCCTTAGCCCGGCCGCCGACGTTGGCGGGCTGGCCGGTCATGAGGTGGTACATGAGGGCGCCTAGGGCGTAGATGTCGGAGCGTTCGCCGAGGATCTTGCCGCGGATCTGCTCGGGGGCCTGGTAGAGGCGGGTCCCCTTGTATTGCTCGCGGAGCGGGCCGGGGACGAGGGTCAGGCCGTAGCCGAGCAGCTTGACCTCGCCGGCCTTGGTGAGCATGACGTGCTTCGGCGAGAGGTCGCCGTGGCGGACCCCCCGGCGGTGCATGTGGGCGAGGCCGGCGGCGACCTTCTGGAAGACGAGGACCAGTTGATCGAGCGAGAGGTCTTCGAGCTGGTCGAGCGACCTGCCGGGGACGTACTCCATGAGCAGCTCGCCGCGGTCGACGCGGAACCACTTCTTCTTCGACTGGAAGTCGTGGTACTTCATCGGGACCGGGTGGCCGAGCTTGGCCGAGGCCTCGCAGGCGCCTTTGGCCAGGGCGAGGTGGACGTCGGACGACTTGTCCTCGCGCTTGATGACCTTCAGGGCGTAGCGGCGGCCGAGCTTCCCCTGGTCGGCGATGAGCATGATCGTGCCGGTGTCATCGGTGCTGACGATCGACTCGACGAGGTACTTCATGCCCGAAAGTCGCGGACGGTCGTCGCTAGATCCCCCAGACATGCGCGGATTCCTCCCCAGGCGAGCAGATGCAAGGCGTCGAGGCACCCTTGACCTCGGTCGAAGACGACATCCCTCGATCTTACCGATGGACGGGGCCAACGCCAGCGGGAGCCGGCGCGGAGGGGCGGGGATCTCCGGTTCGATCGGCGGGGGTGTCCCGGGGATCGGGGGCGGCGTGCCCCCTCGGCGCGACGCCCGGGAGGGGATCGACGCCGGGTCTCGCGGCCGGGGAGGTCGGGAGGAGCCGCGTCCGGCCGGGCACCGATCCCGGGGATCGCCCCGGGGGGGCAGGGTTGCGTCGGCTCGGGACTTGCTGAACACTGGCCTCCCTTGGGTTGCCACCGCCCCGGGGCGACCCGCGGCCCAGAACTCGACAGCACCGGCCTCGGATGCGCCGGATGGGAGAATCCCCGGATGATCGTCCTGATTGTCAGCGTGGTCGCCGCGCTCTCGATTTCCGCACTCTGCTCGCTGCTGGAGGCTTCGCTGCTGAGCCTCACGCCGAGCCAGGTGGGCGAGGTCGCCCGGCGGCATCCGGCCTCGGGAGAGCTTTGGAGGAGATTCAAGGCTGACGTCCAGCGACCGATCGCGGTGATCCTGATCCTGAACACCGCGGCGCACACGATCGGGGCGACCCTCGCCGGGGCCGAATTCGAGGAGCAATTCGGGGAGGACGGGATCATCTACTTCTCGATCCTGTTCACCTTCCTGATGCTCCAGTTCACCGAGATCCTGCCCAAGACGATGGGGGTGCGCTACAACCGACAGCTCGCCCCCTGGATCGCCCGGCCGCTCGCGATCCTGATCAAGGTGCTCTCGCCGGTGCTCTGGCTGATCCACTTCATCAACCGCCCCTTCGAACCCCGGCGCAAGAAAGGGGAGCAGCCCGACGCGACGATCGAGGAGATCACGGCGCTGGCGGGGCTGGCGAGGCTATCGAACCTGATCGGCTCGCACCAGGAGCGGATCATCAAGGAGACGACCCGGCTGACCTCGCGATGCGTCGGCCAGCTGATGATCCCGGTCGAGGATGTCGCCTTCCTGTCGACGGAGCAGACGGTCGACGAGGCGATCGGCAGGGCGCAGGCGACCCCTCATACGCGGTTCCCGGTCTGCGAGGGATCCGACGCGGATCGCGTGCTCGGCTACGTCAACTTCAAGGACCTGATCACGCATTCCCGGAGCGGGTTCGAGGTCGGCAGCCTGGGGGAGATCATCCGGCCGATCCACGTCACGACGCCGGACGAGCAGGCCTCGGACCTGCTGAAGGTGTACGTGGAGCAGCATGTTCACATCGCCATCGTCCGGGACGACGACGGCAAGACGCTGGGCCTGATCACGCTGGAAGACATCATCGAGGAACTCGTCGGGGAGCTGGAGGACGAGTATCCGGTAAGCAGCCTGCCCCGGATGTTCCAGCCGAGGGGGGACGGGGCGTGGCTCGTCGGCGGCGGCGTGCCGGTGGGAGAACTGGCCGATCGCCTGGACGTGCCGCTGACGGACGCCGAGCTTACCGTCGCGGCCTGGCTTGCCGGGCGGCTCGGCCAGCCGCCCCGCCCCGGCGCGACGTTCCGGGAAGGGGGCCTGGACTTCTCCGTTCGTCGCATCCGCCGGGGCCAGGTCTTCGAGGTGCTGGTCCGGTCGGACACCGGCGAAGGAGGGGCGGGGCGATGATCGGCGGCGAGCGGCGAGGTCCTGCCCCGGCCGCGACCGAGGGGGTCGGGATCTGCCCGGTGGGATTGCCCGACGCCCGGGGGAGGCGGCGCGGCGGGGCCTTGCGGTCGGCGAGATGCGGCGCTAGATTGGCCTGTTCGCGGGGGCCAGTCGCCACGAGACGGTCTTCGCCTCGGGCGATTGCGCTCATGTCTTCGTGACCGTTCGGAGCGACGGCGTGGGACGGGGGCCGGTCAGCTCGCGGCCCTGGGCCGAGTCGGCACGCCCCCCGATCCGGCAGGCCGAGAGGTCGCGCCGGACGGGCGCAACCCGCCCGGGTCCGGGTGCGGGCGATGGGGGCCGGGCTCGCATCGCGGCACCCGCCGGGCGACGGGCGGGCCGCTGGGAAGGGCGGGCGCCGCCGGGCCGTCCGTCTCCCGTCGCGACGACCGGAGTGCTCCGAACCGATTTGATCCGACGACCGACCGACCGACCGACCGAAGAAAGGGTGCCGAACATGGGTCGCAAGCTGCGCGTGGGGATGGTGGGGGGCGGTGGCCCGGCGAACTTCTTCGGGGGGCCGCACCGCCGAGGGATCCTGATCGACAACTCGGCCGAGCTGACGGCCGGCGCCCTGCGGTCGAACCCGGAGGAGGCGATCGCCTCGGCCAAGGAGCTGCACTTCGCCCGGGGCTACGGCGACTGGCAGACGATGATCGATGAAGAGTCGAAGCGAGACGACGGCATCGACTACGTGACGATCGTCACGCCGAACGATGCGCACTTCGGCCCGGCCGAGGCCGCGGCGAAGGCCGGCATGGGAGTCCTCTGCGAGAAGCCGCTGGTGATGAACCTCGACGAGGCGAGGCGGTTGCAGCAGGCGGTCAACGCCAGTGGCGTGCCCTTCGTGGTGGCCTACACGTACACGGCCTTCCCGATGGTGATGATGGCCCGGGCGATGGTCGCCGACGGCAAGGTGGGCGAGGTCCGGAAGGTGGAAGCCTGGTATCCGCAGGGGTGGCTGGCGAGCAATCGCGAGGCGACGGCCGACGCCGCCGGGCAGAAGCAGGCGTCGTGGCGGGTCGACCCGAAGAAGTCGGGGGCCTCGGGCTGCGGCGGCGACATCGGCACCCATGCGTATGAGTTCGTCCGATACGTGGCGGGCCTGACCGCCACGAAGGTGCAGGCGAGGCTCAAGACGTTCGTGCCCGGCCGGGCGCTCGACGACGACTTCACGGTGCTGGCCGAGCTGGACAACGGCGGGATCGCCACGATCACCGCCAGCCAGGTGACGATCGGGGCGCAGAACGACAACGGCTTCCGGATCGTCGGCACCGAGGGGACGCTCGAATGGTCGATCACCGATCACAATAACCTGAAGTACCTCCGGGGGGGCGAGCCGGTGCAGGTGTATCGGCTCGGGGGCATGTACACGTATTTCCCCTCGACGATCACGCCGTTCATCCGGGTCCCCGAGGGGCATCCCGAGGGCTTCCACGAGGCGATGGCCAACCTGCACCGCTGCCTGGAGTGGCAGATCCGGGCGAAGCTGGGCGAGGACGCCCCGGAACACATGCACCTGCCGGGCATCGCCGACGGCGTGGCGGGGATGGCCTTCATCGAGGCGGCGGTCAGGAGCGCCCAGCAAGAGGGGGCGTGGGTGGACGTCGAATCGGTGGGCTGATGGTCCGGTTCGACCCGGAGTCGGGCGGCCTGCCCGCGATGGACGTGGATGAGGGCGCGTCGGACGGGGATCGCCTGGTCTTCGTCCGACCGGCCCGGCGATCGTGCGGACTGACGCTCGGAGTCCTCGGTACGGCGCTGCTGATTGCGAGCGGTCTCACGGCCTTCGGTCGGGGGAGGTCGGAGGCGATGGCGGTGCTGGCCCTGGGCGGCTTCGGGGCGGTCGCGTTCCTTGGCCTGGGCGCGGTCATGGCGACGATCCGCGGTCGGTTGATCGTTGACAGGGGGCGGGGCGTTCTGATCGGATCGTGGTGGTTCCTGGGGATCGAGAACCCGACGAAGGTCGCCTTCGGCGAGCCGCTCCGGGTCGGCTGGTCGCGCGAGGTGCACACGACCACAGACGGGGGCGTGTCGCGAGAGCGGATCTCGTTCCCCGTCTGGCTGGGCTCGGACGTCGGTGGGACCGCGCGGCTCTGGCGGGTCTTCGATGCCGCCGAGGAGGAGGACGCCCGTCGCCTGACCCGTGTCCTGGGCGAATTCCTCGGGGTCGGTGCCCCGTCCGGACCGGGGGCGTGACGGCCTGAATCGACGGGTTGGTCGGCGCGGGATGCCGCGGGGCCGATCTCGGGACACGGTGTTCCAGGGATGTCCGATGAAAGAACCGCTCGTGCGCTTCAGCGTCGCCATCGGGGGCGACCTGCTGGAGAAATTCGATCGCTACCGGGAAGAGCACCGCTATCCGAACCGATCGGAGGCGGTGCGAGGCTTGATGCGAGCGGCCCTGATCCAGGACGTCGTGGCGCAGGACGATGCCGAGACGATGGGGGTCCTGACCCTCGTCTACGACCACCACAAGAGCGGGATCGCCGACCGCTTGAACGACCTGCAGCACCAGCACTTCGACCACGTCGTGACCACGACCCATGTCCATCTCGACCATCACCGATGCCTGGAGGTGATCCTGCTGCGGGGGACGGTCCGCCTGGTCCGGGACATGGCCGACGCCTTGATCGGGACGAAGGGGGTCGAGACGGGCCGCCTGGTGCTCGCCCCGGCCTCGGCGATTGTCGATCCGGAGCACGGGCACGGGCACGCGCATGAGCATGGCCATGAGCATGGAGCGGACGCCACGGGGGCGGGATGACCGGACGGGGAGCGTTCCCGCGCGTTCCGGCGGCCGGGAATCACGGTCGGGGCCGTTGCGGTTGACGTCGCCGTCGCAGGGTGGTTGTGGAACATCGTTTGAATTCCGCGACGAACGAGGCGGGGCCTAGGCGGGGGCCGGATGGTCGGCTATGGTGTCTGGGAATCGGGAAAGGCGGCGCGACGCCGCTTGAATGTGCCCCCGAGGCGGCGGCCGGAGGCCCCGTGCGAGCCGAGTGGGGCGGTGAAGTCGGGATCGAATCGACTCGGGCCGGGGGCCATCGAGCCGCGTCCGGGGTCCGAAGTTTCTGGAGCCAGTTCTCATGGGTGCCCCCATTTACTTGAAGGATGCGCCGAAGGTTGCCCTTATCGGCGGCGGGTTCATCGGGCCGGTCCACTGCGAGGCGCTCCGCCGGATCGGCGTCCCGGTGGCCGGGGTGCTGGAGATCAACCCCGAGCTGGGGAGGCGGACGGCCGACCGGCTAGGCATCCCGAAGGTCTTCACGGATCTGGATGAGCTGATGGCCGATCCGGAGATCGGGTCGGTGCACATCGCCTCGCCGAACTTCGTGCATTACGAGCAGGCGATGGCGGCGCTCGAGGCGGGCAAGCACGTGCTCTGCGAGAAGCCGCTCGCGCTGACCTCGGCCGAGACGGGGGAGCTGGCGAAGGCCGCCGCCGACCGGCCGAAGCAGGCCGCCGGGGTGAACTACAACGTGCGGTTCTACCCGCTCTGCCACGAGATCAAGGCCCGGATCGCCCGGGGCGACCTGGGTCAGATCCTCTCGATCACCGGGTCGTACTCGCAGGACTGGCTCCTGCAGCCGACCGACTACAACTGGCGGGTCGAGCCGGACGGCGCGACCAACCTGCGGGCGGTCTCGGACATCGGCACCCACTGGATGGACCTGGCCCAGTTCGTCAGCGGCCTGAAGATCGAGCGGGTCATGGCCGACCTGGCCATCTTCCACCCCGAGCGCCGCAAGCCGGTCGGGGGGTCGGAGACGTTCACCGGGTCGGCCGCGGCCGAGCGCGCCACCGAGCCGGTGACGATCCTCACCGAGGACTACGGGGCGGTGGTGATGCACTGGACCGGCGGGGTTCGGGGCGTCTATCACGTGACGCAGTGCCAGGCGGGCCGGAAGAATCGCCTGTCGCTGGAGATCTCGGGGACCGAGGGCTCGATCGTCTGGGACAGCGAGACGCCGAACCGGATGTGGATGGGGCGTCGGGGCCGCCCGAGCGAGCTGTTCGAGCGCGACCCGTCGATCATGGACGCCTCGGCCGAGGCCATCTCGCACTATCCCGGGGGCCACGCGGAAGGCTTCCCCGATGCCTTCAAGCAGCTCGCCCTGTCGTTCTACGGCTGGATCGCCGGCGGCTCGGCCGGCCCGGCCCCGTTCCCGACCTTCGCCGACGGTCATTACGAGGTGCAGCTCTGCGAGGCGATCGCCCGGAGCGCCAGGGCCGGGAGCTGGGAACCCGTGATCGCGTAAGAAGACGCCGCCGCACCGCCCCCGAAACCCTCGAAGGACAGGCTCTCCGACCGCTCGGGGCCTGTCCTTTCGTATTGGGTGCCGGCCGCGATCGGACGCCAGGGGCGGGCAGCGAGTCTCGATCCGGGACGGTCATGCATCTGGCGAGTTTAGCGAATTTAGGACATTTGACGAGCAGAGGGGTTGATATTCTCCCCATTTTACGGATATTAGGCATTCTTCCCAAAGCAAGCGATTCCTGAAATCCGATCGTCGGAGCCGGAAATCGGGAAACTCGCGACTGGTTCGATTGCATCGCTCGAAAGCGCGACCTATTGTTGGACGGACCCGCGGAGACCCCAGGGGGGCCCTGGGACGACCCGGGGGAGCCACCAGGTCCGATCCGTCCCTCGTGGTCGTTTCCGCTTCAAGGAGTCCGCGAATCAACCTGGGGTGGAGGATTCGTTCCTTCGCGAATTCGCCTTCCCGGATCTCCAGCCCTGGGACGCGTCAAGGACGCCGCGATTCCAACGCGACAGCACCATTGATTGCACACCTGGGATTGAACAGTCATGCCACGAACGGCTTCTCGCTCGCGATGCGCGCCGAGGGTTGAGGCGCTGGAAGCTCGAGCACTCCTCAGCACCCTGGATTGGTCGACCCCGGCGGCGGGTCCGCCGGTGGAATCGGCCTCGGCGGAAGCGTCTCGGTCCATGCTGGTGCGGGTCGTCGACGGGGTGAACCCGGCGGCGGTCCAGCGGGTCTACCGGTCGCTCGGTGCCCGGGTGGTGCAGACGTTCCCGGATGGCCCGTCGCTGGTCCGGTTGCCGACCCAGGTGGCGCGCGATGCCGCGGTCGGTCGGCTCAACGGCCGTCCGTGGGTCGTCTACGCCGAGCCCGACGAGCTGATACTCCGGCCATCGGTAGCCCGGGTGACGCCGAACGACCCGTCGTTCGGCCAATTGTGGGGGCTGAGCAACGGCTCGGGCTCCGGCATCCAGGCGCCGGAGGCCTGGGCGGCGGCCGGCGGGGGGAGCTCGGTGGTGGTGGCGGTGCTGGACACGGGCATCGACCTGAGTCACCCGGATCTGGCCGGCCGGTTGTGGGTCAATCCCGGCGAGCGGGCCGACGGGGTGGACAACGACGGCAACGGCCTGGTCGACGACATTCACGGCTGGAACTTCATCAGCAACACGGCGGACGTGGGGGACGACAACGGCCACGGGACGCACGTCTCGGGGACCATCGCCGCGAATTTCAACAACGGGATCGGCGTGGCCGGGGTCGCCTGGGACGCGAAGATCATGCCCCTGAAGGTGCTCGACGCGGACGGGAGCGGCCGGACCTCCGAGGCGATCAAGGCGATCTACTACGCCGCGGAGCAGGGCGCCCGGATCATCAATGCGAGCTGGGGAGGCCCCAGCTACACTCAGGCATTGAACGACGCGATTCGGAGCGTCGGCCAGGCCGACCCGGCGACGGGGCGGCTCGGCACGGTGTTCGTCACGGCGGCGGGCAATGAAAGCGTGAACAACGACGTCCGCCCGAGCTATCCGGCGAACATGAGGGCGTCGCATACCATCACCGTCGCGGCGACCGACCAGTCGGGGGGCCTGGCGTCGTTCTCGAACTTCGGCAGCCAGACGGTCGATGTGGCCGCCCCGGGGGATCGGATCTACAGCACGGTGCCGGGCGGCTACGCGCTGTATTCGGGCACCTCGATGGCGGCGCCGCATGTGAGCGGGACGGTGGCCCTGGCGGCCTCGATGTATCCGAACCTGACGGCCTCGCAGCTCGCCCAGCATGTGATCGCCTCGGCCCGTCCCGTGTCCGGCCTGGCAGGCAAGGTCGTCTCGGGGGGGCTGGTTGATGCGTACGCGGCGGTGACGACGCGGCCGGCAAGCCCGGCACCGACCCCGACGCCCACGCCGACACCGACCCCGACTCCAACCCCCACCCCGACACCCACCCCCACCCCGACCCCGGCGCCGACTCCCACGCCGTCACTGCCCGAATCGACGGTCATCGATCCGTTGCCGCTCTATCCGGTGCCGATCGCGGGGCCGGCGAGTGATGCGTTGGTGCGGGCGACCTTGATTTCGTCGGACGAGTTTTACCTGAATGCCGGGGCCACGCCGGAATCGTACCTGACGCGGCTGTATCAGCTCGTCCTCGGGCGGCAGCCGGAGGCGAACGGGCTGGAGCACTGGGCGGCTCGGCTTCGATCGGGTGTCTCGCGGATCGACGTGGCGCTGGGGATCACCTCGTCGTACGAGGCGAATCTCGTGCTGGTGGCGGGCTGGTATCGATCGGACCTGGGGAGGTCGGCGTCGATCACGTCCTTGATGTCCGACCCCGGCGTGGTGAGCTGGGCAAAGATGCTCAGCGGGGGGACCCGCCCCGACGTCGTCCGGGCGACCATCCTGAGTGCTCCCGAGTTCGTGAGTCGTCACGGAGGATCGCCCGAGGCGGTGATTACCGCGGTCTATCGGGCCTTGCTGGGCCGCGACCCCAACACGGCGACCCGCCAGGAAGCGGCCCTGGAGATGCAATCCGGGTCCTGGGACGTTCGGACCTTCGTGCAGTCGGTCCAGTCGATCGAGGAAGCCGCCCTGACCAAGGTGGCCGCCTGGTACCGCTCGGATCTGGGCAGGACCGCGTCGATCCCCGCCCTGAAGTCGGATTTCGGCGTGGTCCACTGGTCGCGATTGCTCGGCCGAGGTTGAGCAGAAAGGCCAGGGACGGCGTCTCCTCGATCGATTCATTTCATGTCTCTGGGAGGTTTCGGCGCGCATCTTGCCGTCAGAGAAGAGTACCGATTGCGGTCCGAGTCGCCCTCGAGGCCCGAGCGCCCGGAGGGCGAGGGCCGCGCCCCTCGCCGGTCCATTCAGCCGGATCTGTCCCTCAGAATCGGCCGATCGGGGCCGGCGAATCGGGACATCCCGTCCCGGTCTCTTTGATGAACCCCCAGGAGCATGATGATGCAACGACGAGACTTGCTCAGCACCGTCGGACTCGGAGCCGCCGCCGCCATGACGATGGGTCCCCGGTCGGCTCGGGCAGACGAACACGAAGGTCAGCAGCACGACCACGGCGATTCCGTCGCCATCATGGAGGTCTGCGCTCGGGCCTGTAACGACGCCGCCCGGCATTGCCTGGATCAACTCCGCAAGGGTGCCGAGAAGGCGGACTACCACGCGACCTCGGTCGATGTGACCACTGCCTGCCAGGAGTTCTGCCTGCTGTCGGCGCAGTTGATGGCCCGCCACAGCGAGCTGCAGACGATCGCCCACGAGGCGAACGCCAGGGCCTGCGACGCCTGCGCCGAGGTCTGTGAGCAGTCGGACGCCCAGGTCATGAAGGACTGCGCCGAGAAGTGCCGCGAGTGCGCCGAGCACTGCCGCAAGATGGCCCGCGAAGGACATCACCACGGATGATCCCCCGCCCGCCCAATGCGATCGCGCCGAGTCGCACGAATCGGCCGGCGATGGCTCTGCCCGAGAGCCGTCGCCGGCCGATTTTTTTTCGTGGCGTCGGGGCCTCGGATCGATCATGCTGGGCGACCACCCGGCGAAATCAACGCACGTGATCGGAGTCGATCGGAGGAGCCAGGGACGATGCAACGTCAGAGTCGGTCAGCGATTGTCATGGGGACCCTGGCCCTCAGCGGGCTATTGATGGGCGGCGTTGCGAGCCAGGCGGCGGAGGTCCGATCGGGGTGGTCGGCCGGCGTGGCGACGGCCGAGATCACCCCCGACGGCCCCGTCTGGCTCGCCGGATACGCGGCGCGGAAGGAGCCGTCGAACGGCGTGCTCGCGCCGATCTTCGCCAAGGCGCTGGCCTTGCGAGACGCCGAGGGGGAGACGGTCGTCATCGTCTCGCTCGACCTCGTGGGGGTGAAGCGCCCGCTGACCCACCGCGTGGCCAGCCTGGTTTCCGAGGCGTACGGCCTGCCGCCGGAGGCCTTGACCCTCGTCTCGTCGCACACGCACTGCGCCCCGCTGCCGAGCGACACCGACGGCCGGGCGCGGGCCTATGGCATCGATGACGAGGCGATGGAGCCGAACCGGGCCTGGACGAAGCGGCTGGAGGGGACGATCGTCGAGATCGTCGGCAAGGCCCTGGAATCGCTGCGGCCGGCCAGCGCGGGCTTCGGCGTGGGGTCGTGCGAGTTCGCCATGAACCCCCGCGAGCCGACCGAGACCGGCTTCAAGATCGGCTCCAACCCCGACGGCCCGGTCGATCATTCGGTGCCGGTCCTGGACGTGACGGGGGAGGACGGCG
Source organism: Tautonia sp. JC769 (assembly GCF_040717455.1). Classification (NCBI taxonomy): domain Bacteria; kingdom Pseudomonadati; phylum Planctomycetota; class Planctomycetia; order Isosphaerales; family Isosphaeraceae; genus Tautonia; species Tautonia sp. JC769. The sequence goes on along the minus strand of NZ_JBFEFH010000017.1, from coordinate 103,579 downwards.
AGCCGATCGCCGTCGTCTTCGGTTATGCCTGCCACTGCACGACCCTCGGCGGCGACATGCTCCAGGTCTGCGGCGATTACGCAGGCTTCGCCCAGGAAGGGATCGAGGCCGACCGCCCCGGGGCGGTCGCCCTGTTCCTGACGGGGTGCGGGGCCGACTCCAATCCGGCTCCGCGAGGGACCGTCGAACTCGTCCGACAGCACGGCCGGCGCCTGGCCGATGCGGTGGGCGCGGTGCTGGATTCCGAACTGCGGCCCCTCTCGGGACCGATCGGGGCGGCGCTGGTCGAGCCGAAGCTCCGGTTCGCCGGGCCGACCGACCGCGCCTCGTATGAGGATCGCCTCGACGACGGCGGGCCCCGGGCCGCCCATGCGAGGCGGATGATCGAGGACCTCGACGCCGGGAAATCGATCGCGTCCGAGCATCCGTACCCGATCCACGCCTTCGCCCTGGGAGACCTGACGATGGTGACCCTCGGCGGCGAGGTGGTGGTCGATTACGCGATCCGCCTGCAGGAGGAGCTGGCCGAGGCGGATCGGCCGCTCTGGGTCGTCGGTTACGCGGACGATGTCTTCGGCTACATTCCCTCGCTACGCGTGCTGCGAGAGGGTGGCTATGAGGGGGGGGATGCGTTCTACTATTCGACGTTCCCGACCCCCTTCGCCGAGGACGTCGAGCCGCTCATCGTCGACGGCGTGCGCGAGGCGGTGGCAAGGGCTCGGGGCCGGTGATGGACGATCGAGCCGCCTCCCCGGATCGGACGACCCCGCGAGTGATCGAGAGTTTCTCATGAGACGAATCCTCCCCTGCTCCGCCCTGGCATGTCTGCTGACGATCTCCGCGACCGGTACGGCCGATGAGCCGTTCCCCCGGTTCGACATGCAGGAGATCGATCCGCATGCCGGCAACGTCGTCTATTCGCTGACCGTGGCCGACGTGAACGGTGACGGCAAGGGGGACGTGTGTGCCCTGACCGAGGACGCGATCGTTTGGTACGAGAACCCGACCTGGGAGCGGCACGACATCCTCAAGGGGGCCAGCCAGGCGGCCGCGGGGACGAGGAGGGACAACGTCTGCTTCGCGGCGCTCGACATCGACGGCGACGGGGATCTTGATTTCGCCCTCGGGGCCGACTGGAGGCCGACCGACACCGCGGAGGGCGGCACGCTCTACTGGGCGCGTCAGGATTCACTGGAGGACTGGACCCTCATCCCGATCGGCCAGGAGCCGACCGTCCACCGGATGCGATGGGCGAACGTGGACGGCGAGGGGAAGCCGGAACTGATCGTCGTGCCCCTCCAGGGGCGAGGGACCTCCGGCCCTGACTGGGGAGAAGGCAACGGCGTCCGCATCCTGGTGTACTCGATCCCCGAGGACCCGGCCAACGACCCGTGGCCGGTCGAGGTGGCCGACGAGTCGTTGCACACGACGCACGGCTTCGTCGGGCTCGACTGGGACGGAGACGGACGCGAAGAGCTGGTGGTGGCGGCCTGGGAAGGGGTCTTCCGGCTCGACCGCGAAGGGGAGGAATGGAGCAGGGTGAAGCTCGGGTCGGGGAATCAGGAGTCGGCCCCGCACAAAGGGGCGAGCGAGGTGAAGGCGGGCAGGCTGGCCGACGGTCGCGAGTTCATCGCGACGGTCGAGCCGTGGCACGGATTCCAGGCGGCCGTCTATGCGAAACCCGAACGCGACGGCGAGTTGTGGCGCCGGACCGTGATCGACGAGCCCTTGGCATGGGGGCACGCGGTCTGGACGATCGACCTGGACGGCGACGGCGACCAGGAGTTGATCATCGGCCACCGCGACCCGAACCCGGAAGGGGCGGCCAACCCGGCGGCCCCCGGGCTGTACGTGTATGATCCGGTGCCGGGATCGGAGCCGATCGAGTTCAATCGGCACGCGATCGACGTGGGTGGCGTGGCGGTCGAAGACGCGATCGCCGCCGATCTGGACGGCGACGGCCGACCCGAGCTGATCGCCGGGGGCCGGGCCACGCACAACGTCCGCATCTACTGGAATCGCCCGGCAGACGGCTCGGGGGACGATCGCTGAGATGATCGACCCGATCGAAGCCTTCGGGGCGCTCGACCTGCGCGTCGGCCGGGTCGTCCGGGCCGAGCCGAACCCGAAGGCCCGGACGCCGGCCTTTTGCCTCTGGATCGATTTCGGGCCGCTCGGCGAGCTGGCGACGAGCGCCCAGTTGACGGCCCGATACCGGCCCGGAACCCTGGTCGGCCGCCTCGTGGTCGCGGCGGTCAACCTGGGGTCGAAGCGGGTCGCCGGGTTTCGGTCCGACGTTTTGGTGCTCGGCGTCGCGGACGCCGAAGGGAAGACGGTGTTGCTCGGCGTCGATGACGACGTCCCGCCGGGCGGGAGGATCCACTGATGGCGACGGCGAAGGTCCAGGTCGGCACCGAACCGCCCGCGAAACGCATCGTCTCGCTCGACCAGTACCGCGGCTACACCGTGGCCGGGATGCTCGTGGTCAACTTCCTCGGGAGTTATGCCTGGATCGCGGACAACCTGCCCGTGGTCAAGCACCACAACACGTATTGCAGCTACGCCGACACGATCATGCCGCAGTTCTTCTTCGCGGTCGGCTACGCCTACCGGCTGACGCTCTTGAAGCGTCTCCGACGCGAGGGAAAGGGTGCGGCGTATGGGCATGTGTTCGCTCGCTGCCTGGGCCTGATGCTCATCGGCTTCCTGGTCTACACGCTCGATGGGAGCGTGAAGTCGTGGGAGGAGCTGAAGGAGCTGGGGTTCTCCGGCTTCTTCGCGACGGCGTTCCAGCGGAGCTGGTTCCAGACGTTGACCCATATCGCCCTCACGTCCATCTGGATCATGCCGGTGATCGCGGCCGGGACGGGGGTTCGGCTGGCATACGCGGCGGGATCGGCGGCCTTGCACCTCTGGCTCTCGCACCTGTTTTTCTTCGAGTGGGCGATGGAGCGGCCGGTGATCGACGGCGGGCAGCTCGGGTTTTTGAGCTGGACGGCGCCGATGATCATGGGGTCGATCGCGTACGACCTGATGGCGGCCCGGGGCCCTCGGGGGGCGCTTCGGCCGCTCGTCGCGTGGGGGATCGCCTTGATGGCGATCGGCTATGGCCTGTCGAGCCTGGGGGGTGTCGAGGGGACGGATGGCGAGCCGGCGATCGGCTGGGCGGCGCCGCCGTTCTTCCCGCCCGAGATCGAGACGAACCTGTGGACGATGAGCCAGCGGAGCGGGAGCGTCAGTTACCTGGTCTTCGCGGCCGGGTTCTCGATGGCGGTGTTCGCGCTGTTCGTGGTGCTGTGCGACCTGGGGACGATGAACGTGCCGCTGTTTCGGACGTTCGGTCGCAATGCGCTGGCGGTCTACATCCTGCACGGGATCGTGTTCGCCGCAGTCAAGCCGTATGTGCCGCGTGACGCGCCGGGGTGGTACGCGGCAGCGGGGTTCGGCGTCGCCTTTGCAATCACGTACGTGCTGGTCCGTCACCTGGAAAAGAACGAGATCTACCTGAAACTGTGAGGATCTCCATGCGAGCCGTCGTCATCGCCCGGGCCGGAGGCCCCGAAGCGCTGGAGGTCCGGGACGTGCCGCGCCCCGAGGTCCGGGGGGACCGGATCCTGGTCCGCGTCCGGGCCTCGGGATTGAACCGCGCCGACACGATGCAGAGCCGGGGGCTGTACCCCCCTCCCCCGGGCGAGCCGACGGAGATTCCCGGCCTGGAGTTCGCGGGGGAGGTCGAGGCCAAGGGGCCGGACGCGATCGGCCCGTTGAAGCCGGGGGACCGCGTGTTCGGGATCGTCGGGGGCGGCGGGCTTGCGGAGTACGTCTGCCTCCCCGAGCGGATGGCGGTGCCGATCCCGGCGGGGCTCGATTGGGCGGACGCCGCGGCCGTGCCCGAGGTCTTCCTGACGGCGTTCGATGCGCTCGATCAGCAGGCGGGATTATGCTCGGGCGAAGCCGTCTTGATTCATGCGGTCGGGGGTGGGGTCGGGTCGGCCGCGGTCCAGCTGGCCCATGCGATGGGCTGCCCGACGTTCGGAACGGCCCGGACCGCGAGCAAGCTGGAGCGGGCGAAGGAGTATGGGCTTGATGTGGGGATCGACACGTCGAGCAAGGATTTCGCGGAGGTGATTCGCGATCGGACGGGAGGTCAGGGTGTTCCCGTCATCATTGATCATATCGGCGCGGCGTATCTCGGGAAGAACCTGGATGCGTTGGCGCGACGAGGGCGCTTGGTGGTGGTGGGCCTCCTCGGGGGGAGGAAGGCGGAGGTTGACTTGCTCGCGCTGCTGAACAAGCGGGCCCGGATCGTGGGGACGACGCTGCGGGCGCGGCCCATCGAGGAGAAGATCGCCGCCACGAGGCGGTTTGCCGATCGGGTGGTCCCCTGGCTCGATCGGGGCCTGGTCCGGCCGATCGTGGACGCCGTCTTCCCGGTCGATCGGATTCGGGAGGCCGCCGATCGCATGGAGTCGAACCAGGGTTTCGGGAAAATCGTGATCACGATGGACTAAGGTTGGAGCAGCAAGACATCACCTTTCCTCCCAAAGGCGACGACCGATGAAGGATGCGACATACTGGATTGATCGGCTCGGCCTGCAACCGCACCCGGAGGGGGGGTATTTCCGGGAGACGTATCGAGCCCAGGACACCATCGAGGCCGGGGCGGTCGGGGGGCGGTTCGCGGGGCCGCGATCGACGTCCACGTCCATCTACTTCCTGCTCACCGCGGAATCGTTTTCATCGCTGCACCGCATGAAGTCGGACGAGGTCTGGAATTTCCACGCGGGGTCGTCGTTGACGGTGCATGTGATCGACCCCGGGGGGGCGTATCAATCGCACCGGGTCGGGCTCGACCTGGAGGCCGGGCAGGAGCCGCAGGCGGTGGTGTCTGCGGGTGCCTGGTTCGGGGCCTCGGTGGACGAACCGGGGGGATATGCCCTGGTCGGCTGCACCGTGGCGCCGGGGTTCGACTTCGCCGATTTCGAACTGGCCGATCGGGAAATGCTGGCGCGCGAGTTCCCCCAGCACGAAAAATTGATCCGCCGACTCACGCGCTGAACGGCCTTGGCCGAGGAACGGGGGGCCGGCGGGTGAGGCTGATCAGTGGGCCTGGGCGAGGGAGTCGGCCTTCGGCTGGTCGTCGGTGAGGAGCAGGCCGTCCTGGATCTCGAGGACGATGTCGTCGGGCCGGATGAACCGGCGGTCGTGGGTGACGACGACGAGGGTGGTGTCCTGCTCGGCCTGGAGACGGCGGAGGATGCGGTAGATCTCGTCGCCGGTCTTGGAGTCGAGCTCGCCCGTCGGCTCGTCGGCGAGGACGAGGACGGGGTTCTTGATGAGGGCCCGGGCGATCGCCACTCGCTGCTGCTCGCCGCCGGAGAGCTGCCGGGGACGATGGTGCATGCGGTCGCCGAGGCCGACATCGGCGAGCAAGGCCTCGGCCCGGGAGCGTTGTTCGGCCGTGATGCCGCGGGGGAGGAAGGGGATGAGGACGTTTTCCAGGGCCGTGAGGTTATTGATCAGGTTGAACGACTGGAAGATGAAGCCGATATGGTCGCGGCGGTAGAGGTTCAACTCGGGTTCGGACATCGCCGTCAGGTCGGCCCCTTCGATCTGGATCGCCCCGGAGCCGGGGCGATCGAGTGCGCCGAGCAGGTAGAGCAAGGTGCTCTTGCCCGAGCCCGACGGCCCGACGATGAAGGCGCAGGAGCCTCGCGGGATGTGGCAGGTCACGCCTCGGAGGGCGTCGACGCGTTGATCGCCGCGGCGGTAGGTTTTCGTGACGTCGATCACGTCGATCATCGCGGGGGCCTCGGTCGGAGCAAAAAGCGGGAGGCGGGATCGCGGCGCAAGGGGCGAGAGAGGGGCGAACTGCCGGGCCGGCGGCTCGGGAAAGCCGTCCGGCCGAGGGGCCGACGGATCAATGCCCGCCCAGTCGAATGGCATCCATGGGGACGAGCCGGGAGGCCCTCCAGGCGGGATAGAGGCCGCCGAGGACCCCCATGACCACCGAGAGGCCCAGGCCGAAGGCGATCAGGCCGGGGCCGATGATCAGTTGCAAACCGCCGCCGATGAACTGGTTGCCGATGGCGACGAGGCCGAGCGTCAGTCCGCAACCGATCAGGCCGGCCCAGAGGCCGAGGTAGGCACTCTCGGCAGTGACGAGCAGGAGCACGTCGCCCCGGGACCAGCCGTTGGTGCGGAGGACGCCGAACTCGGCGAAGCGCTCGGTGGTGCTCATGAGCATGGTGTTGACGATGCCGACGACACCCACGAGCAGCGCGAGGCTGACGATCATGAGCAGGAAGGTATCGAGGTCGCCGAGCAATCGGGTGAAATTCTGGGAGAATTCATCCATGTTGCGGGCATCGATATTGGGGATCTCGGCCTCGATGGCCTCGGAGACCTCATCCATCCGACGGGGGTCGTCGGCCTCCACATAGATGCAGGAGATCTTGGATTCGGGCTCCTTGAGGATGCGTCGGGCGACGTTGATGTCGGTGATGATGACCACGTCGAGGAACATCGAGCCGGTGTCGTAGATGCCGATGATCTCGAAGGCTTCGGCCTCGTCTCCGGAGCCGATGGTCAGCGTCTGGCCGACCTGCTTGGGGGTGCCGTCGGGGTTGGACAGGTCCCTGGCGATCTTGCGGCTGATGACGACGCGGTTCTCGTCGATGTCCCCGCGATTGAGGAAGCGGCCGCCGCCTTCCTCGGGCGGGAGCATGGCCTTGGCGAAGACGGCCGTGTTGAGCCCCTCGTGGCTGGGGATGTCCTGGCCGGAGAGGACGATGGCGTCGAACATGCCTTGCATGCGCTGTTCGCGAGACTCGCCGCGGATGCGCCCGACCAGTTCGCTGGCGGCGGCCTTGGCGATGAGGCTCGAGCCTTCCACCGAGGGGGGGATGCCCCAGACCTCGGGCGCGACGCTGCGGACGTGGGGGAGCTGCGCGATCCGCTCGACGTAGTCCGCTTCGAGGCTGCTGAAGACCGGGCTGGGGGAGTTCTCCCGCAGGACGATGACCCCCTGGATCTGCTTGAGGGTGTCGTCCACCAGATTTTTCAAGCCCCCGGAGACGCTGTAGAGTCCCAGGACGCCGACGATGGGGATCGAGAGCCCGATGAGGGCCAGGATCGTCCGCAGGGGGCGGGTGAGCAGGTTTTTCCAGGCGAATCGCCACATGGTGGGGACCGGTCGCTCTGCAGGATGCGAGTCACAAGGGGGACCGACCGTTTGAAGCGTCTCGTCAGACGATTCGGCCCATGGATTTGAAGTATTTTATGCGCGGGGCGAGATCGGCCAAGGGCGACCTGTCGGGCCGGCCCGGAAGATCGCCCGGAACACCCGCGAGGAGGACGGGAGGCGATCGTCCGGTCTGGCCCGCCGAGGAGGGCGATGGTCGCACTCACTCGGCCGGTTTGGGATCCTCGGCCTGTTGGTCCGAGGGGGGGGGAGCCGGCGTACCCTGGTCGGGGGATGGGGTCGACTCGCCTTGAGGGGCCGAGGGGTTGGGCTGGGCCTCTCCCCCCTGCTGCTCGGAAGGTTCGTCTTCGACCCGGGCCTTCCAGAGCTGGGCGAGCTGGCCGAACGATCGGAGGGGTACAGATCCCTTGATCGCATCCTGCGAGAGCGGCTCGGGAGGGGGGGCAGGCTTGCGTGGGGTGGTCGGGCGAGGGGGAGGCGGCGATCCTCCTTGATCCGACCGACCGCCACCGGGGCCACCCCGACCGCCACCGGGGCCACCGCGACCGAAGCGGCCGGCCCCGCCACCGGGGCCACCGCGACCGCCGGGGCCGCCTCGCCCGCGCTGACCTTGCTGGGCTCGCATCGGAGGGCCAGGCACGCGGCCGGAGCCGGGACGGCGTTCGCCGGCGTCCGAGGAGGGGCCGGCACCCTCGGGACCAGGCCCCTGGGCGTCCTGAGAGCGGCCGGGGCCTCGGCCTCGGCCTCGGCCGCGAGGGGGACGCCCTTCACCCTCGGCGCCGTCGCCGTGGCCGCGGCCCTTCGGGCGTTCGGTGCCGGGGGGCACCATCGTGAGCGAGACCTTCTTGCGATCCTGGTCGACGCTGAGGACCCAGACGGTGACCACGTCCCCGACGCTGACCACGTCGTGCGGGCTCTTGACGTAGCGGTTGGCGAGCTGGCTGATGTGGACGAGGCCGGAGTCCTTGAGGCCGATGTCGACGAAGGCGCCGAAGTCCACGACATTCAGGACGGTGCCGCGAAGCTCCATGCCGGGCTGGAGGTCTTCGAGCTTCAGGAAGCCCTTCTTGAAGACGGGCTTGGGCAGGTCTTCGCGGGGGTCGCGGCCGGGTCGGGCGAGGGCTTCGAGGATATCGAGGAGGGTCGGCTCGCCGAGTTCGAGCTCCTGGGCGATGGCGGCGAATTCCTCGGGCTTGTCCTTCAGTTCGAGCAACCGAGCCTGGAGGGCGGCGAGCCGTTCCTTGTCGAGCAGGGCAGACAGCTCGAAGCCGAGGCGGGCCAGGAGCTTCTCGGCCGCCGGATAGCTTTCGGGGTGGACCCAGGTCCGGTCGAGCGGATGTTCCCCTTCGAGGATTTTGAGGAAGCCGGCGGCCTGGGTGAAGGTGGCATCGCCGATGCCCTCGACCTGCAAGATCTGGTCGCGTCGAGCGAACGGGCCGTGCTGGCTCCGAAACTCGACGAGCCGGCGAGCGGTCAGCGAATTGAGCCCCGAGACGTGCCGGAGCAAGGGGATGCTGGCCGAATTGAGATCGACGCCGACGTAATTCACGCAGCTCTCGATGACCGATTCGAGCGATTCCTTGAGCTGCTTCGTGCCGACGTCGTGCTGGTAGAGGCCGACGCCGATGTTCTGGGGCTCGATCTTGACCAGCTCGGACAGGGGGTCCTGGAGCCGCCGGCCGATGGAGACGGTGCCCCGGGTGGTGGCGTCGTAGTTCGGGAACTCTTCCTTCCCGACGGGGCTGGCCGAGTACACGCTGGCCCCGGCCTCGTTCACGATGACGTACGAGAGGCGGGCGAGGATCGGGTCGGCCGCGTGGGGCATCGGCGGCGGCGGCGGCCCCTTCGGCTTGGGACGCTGGTCGCGGTCGCGCTGCTTCTTGCCGGAAGCCTGCTGTCCCTTGGGCTTGCCGGTGCTGCCGACGGGGGGCTTCGTCAGGTCGACCACGGCCGAGGCCGCGGCCCCCTCGGCCCCCTGCCCTTCGGCCGCCTCGGCGGAGGGGATGGCCGAAGGATCAGGCGCCTCGGGCGACAATGGTGCCGCCTCGATCTCGCCCGCGCCGAGTTCGGCCTGGGCGATCTCGGCCTCGGGTTGCGGGGCGTGATCGAGGGCCGGTCGATCGGCGTCGGACGCCTCGGCGACCGGGGCGGCGACCGGTTCAGTGCTGGAGGTCACTTGGGCGGGGGCGCCGGCGGGGGCCTCGGTCATCGCCCCGACGTCAGCGGAGCCCTGACCATCGAGGACCGGGGCAGATGCCCCAGGACCTGCAGTCGGTGCCTCGGTGCCGGAGAAGTTCGAGAACGACTGCGAAGACTCCGGCCCTTCCGGCGGGGGGACGCGATCGTTGGTTGCCTGGTCGGGCTGCTCGGCCTCATGCTCGACCGAGGAGTGCTCCCCTCCCGATTCCGGTTGAGCGGGGGGGGCGCCGGGGTCCGGCTCGGCAGGGAGGTCGGGCTTCGGCCCGGCGGGAGGGGGATCCTGCGGGTCGGGCTCGGGCCGGGGCTCGTCGTCGGTCGGGGCACCGCCGCGGATGGGTGGGACGGCTTCGGCGGCGGAGTCGCCGGACTGCGACTCGGCGTTGCCATTGGCGTTCGAGCCATCGGTCGGCGTGGCGTCCGCATTCTCGGAATTCGTGCCGGCGGGCCCGACAGGCGAAGCCTCGGAGACCGCGGGGTGCGGGAGTTCGGGAGCCGGCCCGGGGGCGGTGGGATCAGGACTCTCGGGCACGTCGCCGGCGATGGGGGCGGCGGGGCGTTCCTCGGAGGGGAGCTCTGACGCGGCGGCCGGTTCGGGCGACGCCCCGGCGGGAGCCGGAGGGGCCTCGGCATCGGGGCTAGGGGTCGGGCGGGCGGCGTCGGCGTCGGCCGCCGCTTGCTCGACGAGGCCCGAGCCGAAGGTCTCCGGGGCTTGAAGCGGGGGGAGGTCCTGCACGTCGGGCGGCGGGGGGATGTACTCCTCGCCTCGCAGGGCCATCTCGTGGAATCGGGTCCCCTCTTCGAGGACCTCGACGATGAGTTCCTCGGTCTCTCGGCTGGCGGTGCCGTTGCCGATGGCGATGACCTCGACCTCGTGGCGGGCGACGAGATCCTTGAGGTAACGCTTGCCTTCGGCCCGGCGGTGCGCGGGCATGAGGAAGATGACGCCGTGCTCCTTGACCGTGCCCAGCGGGTCGAGCACGACGACCTTGCATCCGGTACGGAAGCCGGGGTCGAGGGCCAGGACCGTCTGCTTGGGGATCGGCGGCTGGAGCAAAAGGCTGCGCAGGTTGCGGGCGAAGACCTCGACGGCGTGCTGCTCGGCCCGCTCGGTCAGCTCGCGGCGGACTTCCCGCTCCAGGCTCGGCATGAGCAGGCGATCGAGCGCGTCGATCGCGGCGTTGGTGAACGCGTCGGACTGGGGGTGGTCCTCGAGCGGGAGCTGGGCGCGGATGGTCCGCTCCAGATCCTCGCGGGGGACCTCGATCTTGACCTTGAGCGGGCCTTCCTTGTCACCGCGATTGATGGCCAGGACGCGGTGAGGGGGGACCTGGCCGACCGGCTCGGAATATTCGAAGTAATCGGCGTACTTGGTGCCCTGCCCGTCGGGCAGGTTGTCGGCCTTGCGGGTGACGACCCGGCCGAGACGCCAGACGACGCGGCGGACGGCGTCGCGGACGTTGGCCAGCTCGCTAATGGATTCGGCCAGGATGTGCCCGACCCCTTCGATGACCTGCTCGACCGAATCGACCCCCTTGGAGGGGTCGACGTAGGCCTCGGCGGCGGATCGGAGGTCGGTCAGGGTCTCGTCGCGGTTCCAGATGCGCAACGCCAAGGGTTCCAGCCCCTTCTCCCGGGCGTCGCCGGCCTTCGTGCGCTTCTTGGGCTTGAAGGGGAGGTAGAGGTCTTCGAGGCGCTGCGGGGTGTCGGCGCGCTTGATGGCCTCGGCCAGTTCCTCGGTGAGGCGCCCCTGGGCCTCGATCGAGCGCAGCACCGTCTGCTTGCGTTCGGCCAATTCCCGGAGTCGCGCGACCCGACGCTGGATCTCGCGAATGGCCGTCTCCTCCAGGTTCCCGGTTTTCTCCTTGCGGTACCGGGTGATGAAGGGGACGGTGTTGCCCTCGTCGAGCAACTGAACGACGCTTTCGACCTGAAGTCGTCGGATTTGCAGATCTTGTGCAATCCGGCCCAGATCGACGGGAATCGGGGTGTCCATGGGAGCGACCACCTGGCAAGCACGCGGGGACGGCGGAGACCCTCGGGCGCGGGGCCGATCGACAGGGTCGGCGCGCCCGGGTCGAACGTGAACATGCGGCGCGCAACCTGGCCTGTGCGCGGCGATGGAGGCTGCACCTTAGAGGAAGAGACTGTCGAATGTCAAGCGACCGCAACGGGTTCCCGCACATTTAGCGCTTCAGCGGATCGTGGCCCCAGTTCATGAGCGAATGGCGCCAGCGGGTCTCCGTCACGTCGCCGTCGGGTCGTTGACTCAGATGCCGTTTGATGTAGCCGACCACTTTTCGCATGTGAGCGAGGTCGTCCTCATCATATTCGCCCGACTTTTTGCGGAGCAAGTCGACGATCTTCCGGCCCGACTCGTGGCCGACGGATTCGGACGCACCGGACCGACGGCGGCCGGCGGATCGGGAGGGGTCGGTCTGGAGCCACCGTTCGAGCTGCCGGGCGGTCAGGTTGACGTGCTTCTTGAAATTCCGGAGCGTTTCGGCTCGACGCGAGTCGCGTTTCTGCTCGGCTCGGGTGGCGGTCGAATTCGCCATGGTGGTCACACTCCCGGATCGCGTGGTGGGCGGCGAGACGCTGAGGGGCGCTTGAGCGGCGTTGCGGGGGGCACGCCCGCCGTCCCCCCCGGTGCGCCCGGGGGTCACGGCGGGCGAGGCGCGGACATGGGGATCGGGTCAGCCCGCCTGGGTCGTCCCGCCGTAGAGCGAGAGGACCTCGCCGGTGATGTAACTGCTGTCGGGGTTCGAGGCGAAGTAGACGTAAGCGGGGGCCATTTCCTCGGGCTGGCCGGGGCGCCCCATCGGCACGTTGCCGCCGTACTCGGCCATCTCGTCGGCGTCGCGGGCCGAGGCGTTCAAGGGAGTCCAGACCGGCCCGGGTGCCACGCAATTCACGCGGATGTTGCGGTCGACGAGCATCTGGGCCAGCGCCTTGGTGAAGGCGTGGATGGCGGACTTGCTGGCCGAGTAATCGAGGATTGCCTTCGAACCCTCCATGCCGGCGACCGACCCGGTGTTGATGATCGCCGCGCCTGGTTTCAAGTGTTCGAGGGCGGCCCGGGCCATGTAGAAGTACGAGTAGACGTTGGTCCGGAAGACCTTGTCGAGGTCGTCGTCGGTGATGTCGGCGATCGACGCCCGCTTGGGCATGTAGGCGGCATTGTTGACGAGGATGTCGAGCTTGCCGAATTCGCGGACGGTCTGCTCCACGGCGTCCTTGCACGTGGAGGAGTCTTTCAGGTCGCCGGGGATGCAGAGGCATCGACGGCCGACTTCTTCGACATGCTGGCGGACGTGGTCGGCGTCTCGTTGTTCCTCCGGCAGGTAGACGATCGCCACGTCGGCCCCTTCGCGAGCGAAGAGGATGGCCACGGCGGCCCCGATGCCGGAATCGCCGCCGGTGATCAGGGCCACCTGATCGGTCAGCTTCCCGGCGGGCTTGTACGCCTCGGCCGAATGTCTGGGGCGCGGGCTCATCTCGGCATCCAGGCCGGGAGCGTCCTGCGTTTGGGGCTTGAAGGGCGGGGTCGGCTCGTTCAGCGGGGTCTTGGATGCCATCAGACGGTCGCTCCCTGGGTGGTACTGCTCTGTCGGTCGTAACGGGTGGAAATGATGGAAATTGATCGGCTCGCCCCCGGAGACGGCCTCAGCATTGAGATCGCGTGAGACGGCCCGACGGAGTTTCGATCGCTCAATCGGGGTCCGATCGGGAAAGCCCCGTTCCCGCGATCGCTCCCCGTGCCGGATTGCGGCTGCCCCGAGCGGCGCTCGATGACGACGCATCCTCGGCCTGACTTCGACTGATCGATTCGCCCGGGGACGAGCGCCATCGGGTGCGGCGAAATGCCGGGACCCGTCGCGTGCTGCTCGCACCCGGACCGGTGGCGACCGGAATCGGCCGGAACCGATCGCCCCGTCGAGGTTACTTGACGCCACCCAGGCGGCCGGCCGTGTGATGGCCTCGGCCCGCGGTGACGAGGCGGTCGTCACGAGTCCGGGTCTCGCCGTCGGCGCCCTTCTCATCGCGACGTTGCTGCTCGGCCAGCTCGGCGGCCGAAGGCTGATGCTCGCCCTGGGCCTCGGGGGTCCCGTGTTGCTGGCCCTCCTGGGAGAGCTTCGAGGGATCGAAATCCCCCTTGGCCTTGCGCAAGGCTTCGGGAGTCATGTCGGTGTTCGGGGTCGGGGTCGGCTCGCCTGCCATGGTTGATGTCCTCCTGGACGCTCCAGACCGACGACGCAAGCGTCGGGTGTTGCGGTCGGGTGATCCGACCGCGTTCCGAGGGGTCAGGGCAGTGCAAGCCGCGTTCCGGAATCCGAAGGGGGTGGGCGTCCTTCGTGAGAGGAGCGTAGCGGGCCAGTCGGGCACATCCATGCGAAACGGGCGTGGGGCACGCTCTCCGTTGATCCGGAGAACGCGCCCCACGCCCGCACGAGACAAGGCAGGGTGCTCAGGTCAAGACCGTCGGCCCGGGATCGTCAGCCGCCGATGTGCTTGTTCGCGAAGTCGGGGACCCACCAGGGGAACCATCCCGGCCCGGGGACCATCGGGTCGAGGTCGTAGACCGGCACGTAGCAGCCGCCCGAGTAATAGACGTCGACCGGCTTGAACGGTTTGATGAAATTGCCGAAGACCCGTTCCACGTGGTTGAACGGCTCGCAGGTCGCGTCGACCGTCTGGTCGCCAGGCACCCCCCGGAAGTACGGGGTGCGGCAGGACGTGCACCCGGCGGGCAAGACCCGGCCATAGAGGCCGCCGTCTTTCCAGGAGTTGGGGCCGCGGCCCCAGAAGGCCGGGTTGCGGGGCATCCACTTCGAGTTGAAGAAGGTGTCACGCTTCCGGTCGACCGGGAGATTCGGCTCGATGGGGACGATGCGGGTGAACAGGCCGCTCCGTTCCCGGACATCGGGGACGGCCGGGCCGTCCGCCTGAGCATGTGCCAGGGACGTCAGCAAACTGAACGCCGCCAGGACCGCCAGCGGTATCGTGGCGTACGATTTCATCTGTGTTCGCCTCCGTGCGAAGGGTTCGCCCGCGATCGTCCTTGGATTCCGGCCGACGGCAAGGCCGCCCGGCCCGATCAGGGGCCGGGCGGTTCTTGATCCGTTCAATCCCGGAAGGCGGGCTTAGTAGTCAAGCGCCCGGTTCAGGTAAGGCGGGAACGCGAAGAAGTCTCGCGGAGATCGGGTCACGTTGATGTAAGGCACGTATCCCGGGGTCAGGGGGACCGGCCCTCCCGCTCCGACAAAATATCGAACCTTGTTGCTCGGATGCATCCCGTTCAGGTGACCGAGGGCACCGTGGCCGAGGCCCTTCAGGCCGCCCAGCTTGTCGTGCAAGCCACCATGACCGAGACCGTGGCCGCCATGACCGTGGCCGTCACCAAGTCCGTGACCGCCATGACCCAGCCCGAAGCCGTCGCCGTGACCGAGGCCGCCGCCGTGGCCGAGGCCGAGGCCACCACCATGGCCGAGGCCGTTCCCGGCCCCATGACCGAGGCCGAGGCCGCCGAGCAACCCGCCACCGTGCTTGCCGGCCCCGTGGCCGCCGGCCAGCGACGGGTCAAACTGGGGAGAGCTGAGGGGGGCGTGGTGGTCGTGCCCTCCATGCCCCCCCTTCCCGAGACCCAGACCCTTGCCGAGTCCGAGGCCAGAACCGAGGCCACCGTGTCCCAGCCCTGAACCGAGGCCGTGGCCTCCGTTGCCGTGACCGTGACCCACGCCGTGACCAAGGCCGGAACCGTGCCCCATCCCGTGATCATGGCCGCCGTGGCCGAGCCCATGACCCGAGCCGTTCAGATGACCACCGGCGCCGTGAAGGGCACCCTTGAGCTGGCCGGCCGCCCCGTGTAGGTGGCCGGCGGCACCGGCGAGTCCCGCGCCGTGATCCTTGGCATAGTGGCCGTAAGGAATCGCCGGGGCGTAGTAGAGGTCGCCGGTCTGAAGATTACGGGCGTAGGTCACACGGGGAATCGTGTGGACCCAGGGGGCGATGTCCGAAATGAACCCACCCGCCGAGGCATTGCCGGCCAGGGCGCCAAACAGCGCGACAGCCAGTCCCAGTCCTCGCCGATGTCCGATACGCATGGTCAATCCCTTGTGAACATGGCCAGTCTCCCTCCTGGAGTGGTTCGGAACCGAGCGAGGCGAGCAAGTCCGCGCCGTCCTGTGCGGGGCCGTCGCCATCCTCCGACGAAGCCGCTCGAAACCAGGGCAACGATGCAAGCCGATTGGCCCTCCCCCCGCGATTCCTACGGATCGGGAGAGGCCGAGAGCATCGGCGCCGAGTCGAGCGTCTTACCCATTTGAATCGGCCCGAGTGACTCCCCCGCTGGAATCGAACCGTGCGATCGACCCGAGAGGCCGTTCCGCTCGCAACGCCTGGGCAAACTGAGAGCATCGGGCGACGTTTCCGGCGCGGACACCCGAGCAACTCGACGGCGGAACCGTCAACGCACGATGCCCCTGGCACCGGGGGATCGCCGCGTGGCGAGCCCACTGGGCCAGGGGCATTTCGGAGCGTCTGTACCGGTCGGGTCCGCAGCCGAACGCTCAGCGAGGGGCGACGGCCCAGCCCGGCATCTCGTGCATGGAAGGGGCGTAGGCCCCCTGCCTCGCCGAGGCCCGCATGGCGCGAAGGGTCTTGCGCTTCTCGACCCAGTTCATCAAGGTGCTGGTGCCCAGCATGGTCTCCAACGGCCCGGACCGCCGGGGCGCCACGCGACCCGACATCTGGTTCTGATGCCATGCCTCGATCGCGGGATTGGGCGGGATGACCGGAACGCCCGAGAAGCCGTTGTTCATGCTCGCCCCGTTCGGCATGATCGCAGGAGGAGGCGGCGCGGCATGGGGCTTGGGCGTGACATAGCTGGTACGCATCTCGCCGATCGGCATCGGCTCGCCCGAAGCGACTGCGCCGTAAGGGGCCGGTATCGCGTGCTGCCCGGGACCGAGATTGGCGTAGCCGGTGTCGGCGTCGTGCCCGTAGTCGTAGGCGAGATTCGGCGAGGCGTGGCCCCAGGACGGATCGGAGGCGGGGGCGGGAGCATGGCCCTGCGGTTGGGTGTGCATCGGTTGGCCACGCCGATCGACATGGTGACCGGTGGGAATGGAGACGCGATCTCCGCCCCGGAGGCGGCCGAGGATTCCCGAGCGTTCCTCGACGACCGGGCTCGCGTGGCGAGCAGCCATGCAGGCCTCGCAATCGGGCGCGGCATGGGAGTGCGACTGGGCTCGGGCCGTCGCGGGAGCGACCAGGGCCAGGCCGATCAGGGCCGGGGCATAGTGGGCAAGGCGGAGCATCGGGTTGATTCCTCCGGGACAGGTCCTCTTCCCTCGCGGTGCCGGTGGATCGGGAGCCGGGATCCGGCTCCTCCCGGGGCGGGGTATCCTCCTGACACCCCTCGGTCGGCTCGACTCCGATGGCCGGGTCGCCATCGAACAGGCCAGACAACCGCCGCGACTCAACGTTTCAGATCGGCCGCGAAGGCTCGACACCTTGCGTAAAATCGGCACGATCGGGCCGTTCGAGGCAATCCGGCGAGCGAGACCGTCCGTCGCACTCCCCTCGGCCCGAAAGTCTGGAGCATCCGCGATGAAGCTTTACCTTGCCGGCCCGCTCTTCACCCAGGCTGAGCGGTCCTGGAATGCAGCCCTGGCGACAGCATTGACCGAGGCCGGGCACACCGTCTTCCTGCCGCAAACCGCGATCGAACAGCTCGAGACGCTGGAGGCCGAGGCCGTGTTTCGGCTCGATGTCGAGGGGGTCCGGTCGGCCGACGTTGTGGTCGCCGTGCTCGACGGTGCCGACCCGGACAGCGGGACGAGTTTCGAGTGCGGCCTGGCGTTCGCGATTGGCATCCCGATCGTCGCGGTCCGGTCCGACTTCCGGGCCGGAGGCGACGCCCTCCCCGGTCAGCGCGTGCCCACGATTAACCTGATGCTCTCGCAGGCGGTTTCGGCCGAGGTGCTGCTGGCATCGCCCACGACCTCGCTGGAGGACGTCTCGCGAGAAGTCCTCCGGTCGATCGCGAGCCTTCGGGATCGCATCGGGTGACGTCTGAACTTCTTCAGAGGTCAACCCTTGACGGAGGAGAATCGACTCTCAACACTAGGGTCATCTGAGGGGCGTCCCACCTTTTTCCACCCGATCGTCATGTCATTGACCCACGCCGAGCCCGGAGATCGAATCCCGATCCGATCGGCGTGGGCCGTCCTGGTGGTGATCGTCCTGTGCCTGCTCGGTGGTCCCTGGACCAGGGTGTCGAGCGCATCGGCTCCCTCCGCGAGCCCGACGCCGAGACACGCGTGCTGCTGCGGCCCGACCTGCGGCTCGGCATCGTGCTGCTGCACGCCGATGTCACGGCCTGGAAACCCCTCGGCGGCGCATTCGGGCGTTGCTTCCGCCGAATCGCAATCACGATCGCTCGTCCATGGTCAGTTGCTGCCCGTCGATTCCTCGCCGTGCTTTCGTCCGGTGCCCTGCGGTGACGACCAGGAAGCCACTCCTTCGCTCGCGTCTCCCAGGGAGCGTCCTGCGCATCTGGCGGTGCTCGATCGTCGAGCCGTGAAGAAGTCGCGGCCTGCCCTGCCCTGGTTCATCGATCGCTTCACGTCTGCATTGCCCGGCGACCTGCCGGACGAACCTCCCGAGTCCTCCCGGATCGGCGTGCGTTCCTGAGCGGGATTGCCTTGATGTCTTGATGTCGCCCCTGCTGCTCGTCACGAGCCTTCAACCCCGGGACCCATGTCCCTCGAAGGTGTGTGGCAGCCGGCTAGGTACGACCATCATGACATGATGGAGGTCCCCCGGGGTTTGCGCGACGCCAGGAGCCTGGGATGCCCCGTCGCTCGGAGGACGTGCCTCTCGAAGGCTGTCGTCGGATCGCGTTTCCCGTCTTCCCATGGAACCAGCGTGCCCGATCGTGCAACGGGCACGCGTGGAGGGGTTCGGGATCGGTCCGAAGGCGATCGAATGGTCCGTCCTCTGGGCGATTGCCGACACCGCCGCCTCGTGATCGGAACCACTCGGGGACCGCAGAGCCGGGGCCCGAGGCTCACGACACGGCCCGGTTGACGAGCCGGATCCTGCCCCCGCGCCCGGGGTCGACCGCCGATGACATTGCTCGCCCCGCGAGGTGAGCCGGGTCGGACCTCGTCCGTCGGTCGATCCCGATCGGGGAGATCGATCGCCGTACGCGCCGGGCCATCATCTTCAAAACTTTTCGATTCGTGGATCAATTTCCCATACAAGGTTCGTTTCTTGAGATTCAGGAAGGACATTGCGTAATGATTCGCGCCCATCGTCGCCCGGGATTCACCCTCATCGAGCTGCTGGTCGTCATTGCGATCATCGGCGTCCTGATCGCCCTGCTCCTGCCGGCCGTGCAGTCGGCCCGAGAGGCGGCAAGGCGGGCGCAATGCGTGAACAATCTGAAACAAATCGGGATCGCGATGCACAATTATCACGCCACGGTGAATGCGTTTCCCGTGGGGTATCTGTACCCGGCACCCGGTTCCCATGACCCGCAAATCCCGGCGCTGCATTACCGATGGTCGGCGCTGGCGCAACTCTCGCCGTACCTGGAACAGTCGCAGGTGTTCAACGCATTGAACATGGATTGGCCGATTGCCACGGGCGCGTCGGGCAGTTATGGAGTTTCGGGCTCGTTCACGTTTTTTCCGGCCAATCAGACGGTCCGACAAACGGTCGACGCCTTGTTCCTCTGTCCGAGCGATTCGGGGACGCGAGTCGACCCGGTGTCCGGCCCCACGAATTACGTCTTCTCCTCGGGCGACGGCCTGAACGGGGGCCGGACGGCGCCGGGCGACGTGATCAACGCCAACGGGGCATTCTCGACCGTGGTGGTCAGCCTTTCCGCGATTCGAGACGGATCGAGCCAGACGGCGGCGGTGTCCGAGCAATTGCTGGGGCCCGGTGGCCCCCCCTTCGACACGACCTCGCCGTCGCCGATCCCCGATGAACCTGGCCGGTTGTTCGCCCGGTCCGCCAGCCTCCCCTTGACCGAGGCCTCGTGTGCCGCGGCCGGCCGCGGCTGGCGGTTCGACAAGGGGGCGGGCTGGTGGGACGGGGACTTCCGCAACACCATGTATAACCATTTCCTCACTCCCAATTCCCGACAATTCGATTGTCTCGGGCCGTTCGTGCCCCACAATCCCGCCTGGAAAGCCGCCCGGAGCAATCACCCTGGTGGCGTGAACGTCCTCTTCTGCGACGGGCACGTCGGCTTCCTCAAAGACACGGTTGATCCGATCGCCTGGAGGGCCCTCTCGACACGGAACGGCGGAGAGGTCATCTCGGACGACGCCTATTGAGCCGTCGCCTACAATTGACGTGGCACAGGAACCGGCGTGCCGGAAGCCATCCGATCACGCCGGTTCGATCCTTGCGGATCGGGGGCTGGTATGTCGACGAGAGAGTGGGGTTTCGCGATCACCATCTGGGCGTTCTTGCTCGCAGGCGCGTTCGCTTGGTGGCGCTGGGAGGCCAAGGCACCGGACCGCCGGGGACCTCTCGTGATCACGGGCGTCCTCGCCGATGAGGAGCATCTCGTGACTCCCGAGATGCAGGCGGCGAGCGAGGCCATGGCCGACCGGCCCGCGCCGGGGTTCGTGGCGACCAGTCATGAGGGCAGGACGATCGATTCCGCAAGCCTGGTCGGCGATCGACCCGTATTTCTCATCTTCATCAAGGACGGCTGCCCATGCAGCACCTCGGCCGAGCCGTTCTTCGCGCGACTGCACGCGCGCTACGGCGATCGGGCGTCGTTCCTCGGGGTCATCGACGGTGACCCCGAGGTCGCCGATCGCTGGGTGGCCACCCACGGGACACCCTATCCGGTGCTCGCCGATGCGGAGCTGGAGATCGTCCGGGCCTTCGAGGTCCGGAACTCGGCCTATGTCGTCCTCATCGATCGGGAGGGGCAGATCACCGCCCATTGGCCGGGTTACTCCGAGGCCATCCTCCGCGAGATGTCGGCCAGGCTCGCAGGCTTGACCGGCCGGTCCGAGGCGGAGGTCGGTGCCGAGGACGCCCCCGAACTCCCCTACTCCGGATGCCCCTTCCCGCCGGACGACCCGGAAGACCGCGCCGAGTCGTGATCATCGAGGAGGAGGCGGCGGATCATTCCAGGGGGTTGTCGTCGCCTGGAACATGGCTCCCGTCGCCTCGTCCTGGAGGAAGGCGACGACCTGAACGCGGGCGGGGTCGACCCCCTCGGCCAACGTCACGGGAATGGTGACCTCGGTCGGCCTGTCTCGCTGGAGCGTCACGGTTTCGTACTGCAGCGATCGGACGACGTTGTGTTCGATCAAGGTCTCGCCGGCATTCTCACCGGACGGGACGGCGGTGGTCAACGGCCCCTCGGTGATCGCGACGCACGCGAGCAGCTCTTTGCCGGAGAGACGGGCCGTCTTCGCCTGGGCTCGGATCGTCATCGAGCAATGGGCGGGACGATCGGGCGTGGATTCCAAGCGAAGGGTCAGACTTGCCTCGCGACGTGCGCGGGACGCCCGATCAAGCCGGGCTTTCAATAAGGGCCAGAGCGGCCCGGTCCCCTTGGAATGATAGCCGCTCATCGGATAGCGGCCATCGACCATGATCATCGGGGTGAAGTAGAGATCCGGGGTGTTCGCATCGCGCGATTTGAACGCCTCGTGATAGGCCCACTGCCGACCGCTGTTGAACCGATTCGAGAAGGGATCGGGCCAGGGCGTGTTGAAGTAATCAACGTGAAAGGCGAGGGGAATCACCCGATTTCGTCCGTGGCCCTTCTGGATCATCTCCTGGAGCAATCGCTCGGCATTCGGGCAGTAATTGCAGCCCTGGGAGGTGTAGAGTTCGACCACGATCTGGGAACCCGTCGCCTGAACCTCTCGGACCTGCGCCGGCTCTCCCGGCGTCGTTGTCGTCGGCGTCGAGGGTTCATCGGCCGAGCAGAGGCTCGGGGAGGCCAGGCACAAGAGGGTCGCGATCGCCAGGCGATGATCCATTGAGAATGCTCCTCGTTGCTTGGCCCACCGGAACGAGTCCGTCGTTCCGCCGCCTTGACAACGGCCGATTGGGGCTGCGACTCGGAGGGACTGACGCCCGGCGATCGACGCCTATTCGGAGGAATCGGGCAACATCCAGGTCAGCGAGGTTCCTCGACCTCGAAGCCAGGGTCGGGCATCGGGTTATTGGGCGACCCCCGGAGCACGATCACGACGACCAGGACGAGGACGATGAGGCTCAGGACCGCCGTCATTCCCGCGGGCATGAACTTCTTCGTTTCCATGAACCGCTGCGCCATCGATCCCATCACCAGCAAGGCGACGATCCCCCCGAGGATCAGACCGGCACGACTCGCGCCATACGCGGTGATTGCCGCGGCGACGACCGCGAGGACTCCGAACGCTCCGCCGGCAATCAGGGACACCTTGCTCCCGGCCGAGGCCCCCATCACTCCCCCGAGGATGAGCAGCACTCCGTAGATCAACAACACAATGGAACCAGTCGTCGGCGTCATCGAGTCCCTTTCCGAGGTGAGTCACTTGGGGTCGGGCGGCATGACCGAGACGCTCCCATGCTGCCGGGGTGGCCGTGATCCGCCGTTCGCCGGCAGAACCACTCGCCGCTCCGGAGGCCGGACTTCCCGGGGGAATCGGGCCACTTCGAGAGGGAGTGCCACCGTTTCTCGGTTCCCCTGAGAGTGATCCAACATCGCGCCCCGGTCGAAGACCAGTGTATCCCCAACGGCCAGGCTTGTCCCCCTGCCCTCCCGAACCCGGCGAGCCCGACGGGGACGATGCGTGCGAGGGCAGCGTGCTGCGGTGGCTCCTCGCCACGCGGACACACCGAAGGCTTGCCGATCGTGCCGAGGGAGGCCCGGATCGCTCCTTGATCGGAGTCGTCCCGAACCCCGTGATCGAGTCATGGTGGTCAGGACGTCGCCGCCAGTTCCGGAATCGGGCGGCCGTCGGGCGCGATGGGGATGGGCCGTCCGAAGCGGTCGGGGATGGTGGCTTCGGGGTCGATGCCAAGGTGTCGGTAGATGGTGGCGAGGAAGTCGTGAGGTCCGACCCGGCGATCGGCCACGTCTTCGCCGTAGCGGTCGGTGCTGCCGATGACCTGACCGGTTCGGATCCCGCCCCCCGCCCAGATCATCGAGTTGGCGCGGGGCCAGTGGTCGCGTCCCGGCTGGACGGTGCCCGCCTCGCCGCTGGCAACCCCGCCTCCGCTGCTGGCCACGTAAGAAATGCGAGGTGTCCGGCCGAATTCACCCGTCACGATGACCATGACGCGGCGATCAAGCCCTCGAGCGTACACATCCTCGATCAAGGCCGAAACGGCCTGGTCGAAGGCGGGGGCGCGGTGTTCAAGGGCGTCGAAGACGTGGTGATTCACGGCGTGATCGTCCCAGTTCGCCACTCGGCCGCAAAGCGGCCCGTCGAAAGTCGTCGTCACGAGGTCGACGCCGGCCTCGACCAGGCGGCGGGCCATCAGGCATTGTTGCCCCCAGGCGTGCCGACCATAACGGTCCCGGACGCGGGGGTCCTCGCGGCCGAGGTCGAACGCCACGGCGGCCTCGGGGCTGGTCAGGAGGTCGATGGCGCGCTCCTGGAACGTGTCCATCGATTGGACGGAACGAGACGCGTCGATGGCTCGGCGCACGTCGTCCATCCGCCTCCGGAGGCCGAGACGCGTCTGGAGCCGGTGTGCCTCGGCCTCGGGGAGTCCGATGTTCGGCACCCGGAAATCGGGGGCGCTGGGGTCGCCGGTCACGGCGAAGGGCTCGTGCGAGGGGCCAAGGAAGGCGGGACCGGCGATCACGAACCCGTCGTATCGCACGATCGGATTCACCCCGATGTAGTTCGGGAGCGCCCGGGGAGGCCCGCCGGAGCGGAAGTAGTCGGCCACGGCCATGACGTCGGGGAAGACCGGCTCGGGCTTGTCCTGCATGTCGGGATCGCCCGAGAGCAACTGGAGCGACCCCGAAGGGTGGCCGGCACCGGTGTGGGCCATCGAGCGGAGGACGGTGAATTTGTCGGAGATCCGGGCCTGGAGCGGGATCAATTCCGTGAGCTGGAGGCCGGGGGTCCGGGTGTCGATCGGCTTGAACGGCCCGCGATACTCGGAGGGGGCGTCGGGCTTCGGGTCGTACGTATCGAGGTGGCTGCAGCCGCCGCGAAGCCAGACGAGGATCACCGCGGTGCGCTCCGATCGCTCGGCCCCTGCCGCCGCGGCCTCGGCCCGGAGTCGAAACAGGCCGGGCAGGCTGAGCGACCCCATCCCTGCCAAACCGGCACGAAGCAATTCCCGGCGCGTAGGGTTCGGGCGACGATGGGGAGCGGTCAGCGGGTTCATGATCTCGTCCCGAGCGACTGGAGACGGGGAGACCGGACCGACCCCGATCCGCGGGCCGGAATCCGTCGATTTATTGAACCAATGTTACACGATCCGGCTCGCCAGCGGTAGCGAGGTTGAGCCGCTCGTGCGAATCGATTGGGTTACGCCGGGCGTCTCCGCTCCCGATCGACGCCGCCGAGGGAATCATCGCCCGACGGCGTCGATCGCGAGCGGGAGGACGCCGATCGACCGGCAGGCTTACTCGTCGGCGGCCACGTGATGGAGGGGGCGGGGAGCCACGAGCGCCTCGATCTGAGGGAGGTCGAACGCCTCGAGGAGGCCGAAGGTGAACAGTTCCGGAGACTGCTCGTAGGTCCGGCCCTCTTCGAGAATCTCCTTGAGGCTGGCCAGGGGTCGATCGAGCGTGAGCTCCGCGATCAGGTCGGGGCCCAGTGCCGCCGCGACGACCGACACGGCGCTCGCCCGGGGCCCGATGGCCATCATCGAGGGGGGTTCGCCATCGGTCGCGGAGCGAATGGCCTGGGCAGCGGCCAGGATCTGCCCGACCTGCACCCCGAGCGGACGCTCTCCGGTCGTGGCGATCATCAGGGCCCAGAGGTAATCACGCTGAGCCGGGCGAGACTCCCCGAAGAAGAAGGGGTCGATGGCAACGACTCGCTTGTTCTCGGCGAGCAATGCGAGCGCCGCGTCCACAGCTTCGGTCCGGCCGCCGTCGGCGAGCAGGAGCACCGTGCCGGCGAGGTCCTCGACACCTGCCGGTTCCAGGCGGACGGCGGGGAGCGTCCAGGAATCGGCGAGCCGGAGCCGGTAGGTGGTCGCCACGAGCGCCTCTCGCGACCCGTCGCTGACCCGATCGACAGCGATTTCCCCTTCGATCGGCCGAACGAGGGCCCGGAGGGCGGCTCGACGCTCCTCACGCCGGGTCGCGGCGGTGTCGGGATCGTCCGGGAGATCCGGCTCCTGGGGCAACGATTCCGCGAGCTTCAGCGCCAGGAGACGAAGGTCGAGCGAGTCGTCAGGCAGCGGCACATTCAGTTCGTCGGCGGTCTTGACCTCATCGGCGCTGGGAATCTCGTCGGCATCGTAGTCGGGATCGTCCGGGAACCAGTGGTCGCCGATCATCCGATAAAGCGCCTGGCGGTTATCGACTTCATAGTTATGCGTGCCGGGCGAAACGTTGACCTGAAGCCGTAGGTTCGCCTCGCGGTCGAAGAGGGAGTAAATGGGGGCGACCGCCTGGACCAACGGGGGCAAGGCGTGAGGGGCGGCAAAGCAGCAATTGTCTTTCTGATTGAACGTCAGGAGCGTGGGCCGAGGGGCGAGCAAGGCGGTCAGGTGCGTATAGTCGGCCACGGTGGCGAGATCGCAGGGGGTTTGCTCGGAGTCTCCCAGATCGGACAGGTAATCGATCCGGGTCAGGAAGCTCGAATACCCGGCGACCGGGTTCGACAGGGTGATCCGGGGGTCGAGTGCGCTGTAGAAGATCGTCTGCCACCCCCCTCCGGAGAGGCCGGTCAGGCCAACCCGCTCGGGATCGGCGTTGGGATGATCGAGCAAGAGGTCGAGCGCACGGCTCATGGCGAGATAATGCGTCGCGATGCCCCCAGAGCCGCAGAGGTCGATCGCGTTGATCAGGCCGTGTTTATTGCCATCGGTGCGGAGCTGGCCCATGCCGATCCATTCGACGTTCAGGGCGAGCATCCCACGCTTGACCAGATTGATGCAGCGCTCTTGCTTGTAGTCGGCGGCCTTGCCCGCGGCGTCGTGGCCGTTGACGTTCAGCACGACCGGGACGAGGCCCTCGCACTGCTCGGGTTCGTAGAGCAAGGCGGGGATCCAGAAACCGGGCAAGGCTTCGTAACGGAGCTTCCGGATGCGATAGCCGGGGCCGCCCTCGATCGTGTCGAGCCATTCGACCTTGCATTCCGCATCGCGCCAGGCCGCGGCTTCACCGCGGAAAACAACCTGGTCGAGCACCTCGGCTCGGATCTGATCCGCCGTCGCTCGCCACTCCTCCTCGGTCCCGACGTCCGGCATGCGTGGGATGCGAGACTCGACGAAGTCTCGAACCTCGGCCATCGTCGTGTCCCGCTCCAGGACCATACGACCGAGGGCCTCGGCCACCACGTCTCGACTCGGTTCGTCCGCGAGCGACGGGGCGATCGAGCCCGAGAGGATCACGGCGGCGCAACACAGAGACAGCGGAACGTTTGGCATGACGGCCCCTCGCAGAGATCCTGTACCTGGTCGGAACTCCGACCCGTCCACCGATGTTGGCGTCGAGCCGGGTTTCTCGACATCACACCCGAACGGGGACGGCTTCGCCAGCACGTACCGCCCGAAGCCAGATCGAGGGTAAGGTGATACGGCTCGATCAGGATTCGTGCCGATGGCCGAGCTCGATGAGCTGGGGGACTGCAATGATGCCCAAACGTTTCACACAGATACTCGTGGTCCTCGTCGCCGCGACCACACCCACCGTGCACGCGGAGGAACCGTCAGGATCCACCCCCGAGACGCTCCGCGTGGCCGCCGTACAATTGAGATCGACTCGAGGGATCGAGTCGAATGTGGATCGCATCGTCGCACAACTTCGGGAACTTGGGGCGGAAGGGGTTCAGGTCGCCGTCTTCCCGGAGTGCGCGGTCACGGGATACTTCGAGGACGAGGCGACCGCGGCAACGGCCGAGCAACTTCGCTCGGCCGAGCGTCGGATTGCCCGGGCCTGTCAGGAGGCCGGAATCACGGCCATCGTGGGGACCCCGTACCGAGACGGCGAAGCGTTGTACAACTCGGCAATCGTCATCGGCCCGAGGGGAACGGTGATCGAGCGCTATCACAAGGTGCAGCTCGCCGAGCCGTGGCCCACCCCGGGAGATCACCTCTCGGTCTTCCCGGTCGAAGGGGTCCCCTGCTCGATCATCATCTGTCACGACGAGCGGTATCCGGAACTGGTCCGATTGCCGGTCCTGGCCGGCGCTCGGGTCATCTTCTACCTCTCGCACGAGTCGGGCATTCGGCAGGAGCGGAAGGTCGGCCCGTACCGGGCGCAAATCCAGGCAAGGGCGGTCGAGAACTCGGTGTTCGTCGTCCACGCCAATGCCCCGGCGAACGACGACCTGAGCGGCTCGCACGGACAAAGCCGGATCATCGACCCCGACGGCACGATCATGGTCGAGGCGTCGATGTTCGAGGAGGAGGCGGTTCGGGCGAACCTCGAACTTCCTCGAGCCTCGGCCGCCAATGCCATGCGAAGCCTCTCGCGAGGCCCCTTGAGGGACTGGTGGCGTGAGGGAATCGATCGGGTGAGGATCGTGGCGGATCCGACGAACCAATCCGCCGAGGGCCACTCATCTGAGAATCCGTGAGGGCCGGTCACGGCGATGGACCGGCTCCCCCTCAGGTCAGGAGTCGACGGCCCGCGATCAGGCCGCCTCAGACTCGGTCTCGCCGTCTTCGGCCTGATAGACGAGCAGGTCGAGGCGATGGAACGTCTCGTGGGTGACTTCGAACGGGGCGCCATTGATGGCCCAGAGACGCTCGACCACCTCGTCGAGGTCCGAGCCCGGCTCGTCCCAGAGGACCCAGAACTGGGCGTCGCTCCGGGAGACGAGGTCGGCTCCCAGGTCGTTCAAGTAGGCCACCATCTCGTCGCCTCGGTCCGGATTCGCCGTGAAGGTCCAGCGGATCATGTCGATCGAGGGGTCGACCTGCGTCTGGCTCATCGATCACCTCCTGCTCGGTTCGCTCGACCAACAATCTGATCGCTTGCGGTCAGGTCGATCGGCAAAACCACGTCGAGCGTCGTCGCGGACAAGGGTCTCGCGGACGACGCGTGGGGCGTTTGCGAAATCGCCAAAGATTGATCGGCACTCGCCATGCTCAGGCTGGAACGAATCCGCGATCGGCCCCGCCGCCAACGGAACCGACGACCGTCCCTGGTACGATCGACCCGCTTGACGCATCACCTCCTCGGCAATCAAGCTTCGGACATCATGGATTTGAACCAAGATCACTCAGCTCGAATCGCCTGAAGCGCCTGCTCCAGCCGGCCGTAATCGGTGTCGCCCGTCATCCCTTGCAAATCGCCTCGCAAGAGCAGCAGGGCGTGGCGTTCCTGCTCGATCTCGTGGGCGGTTCGTACGCCCATCCGACGGAACAACGGCAAGGGAGGGCACCAACCCTGGATCGCGTGCTGGAGCAAGAACCCTGCCACCACGGTGGGCAACAGGTAATAGCGGCGATCGACGAAAGATCCCAGCGCCATGCCCGCCAGGATGAGACTCGAGGCGTTGGCTTCCAGCACGCGCTCAATATCCCACTCCTGGTCGAGCTGCCGGAGCCGACGGTCGATCGCCAGCGGACCGGCCGAGGCAAAATGACGGATCCGTGCCTCTGTCTGCTGCTGGATCGCCCGGTTGGCGAAATCGGGGGAGTTCTCGGTGATGCGGCCGACCGTGGAGGGGATCATGGCAAGGGCTCCGTGGACCTCTCTGGTGGAGAATCGCCGGATCGACGCCCTGAATTGCACGCGACCCGGCAGTCGCTTGCCCGATTGAACCATGCGATTCGTATGCCGTGATCCACCGGTCGGCCGTCCCGCTCGACGGGGCACCGGCTCACCGATACGCCTCAGGCAGTCGTGTTTCACCCAAGAGGGGTGAGCAGCACGGTCAGGATCGCCCCGTCAAGCCCACCCGCGGGCGTGATCGGGCTTCTCTCAGGTTTGGGTCGGCAGCGTCCATGGCAAGGGCCGCCGAAGGCTCGGGCCGGGGAGGGATGGTCCGTCCGGTCCAGAAAGCGCCCGCCCCATGCGAATACCGCTCCTGGGAACCATGCGACCGCTTCGATTCGTCCCGATTCGGTGAATACGATCAAGCCCCGCCGTCGCCGCCCCAGCCCGACAGCAGTGACTTCTGGCGTTCGACGGCCTGCTGCGCATCCTGAACGATCGTCTCGCACACAAGCTTGCAGAGCCGATCGACCAGCGGATCGTCAAGCCGGTAGAAAACCTGCAAACCCTGCTTCCGACGGCTGACCAGGCCGGCGTCCGCGAGCAGCTTCAGGTGCTTCGACACGTTCGCTTGATTCCTCCCGGTCTCCTCGACCACCTGGGTCACGTTCCGCTCCCCTTGCATCAAGGCGCGGAGGATCGCCAGGCGGGTCGGGTCCGCGAGCATTCGGAACTTCTCGGCCATCACGTCGAGGAACGCGTCGGGAATCGTGGCAGGCATGGGCTTGACTATTCAACTGAATTGGAATACAGTCATCTTGTCGCGTAGAGACATTGTAGCACGGCGATCGGTCCGGGAAAGGTGATGAAGTCGGTCGGCCTCGTCAGAACAGGAGCCTTGAGCGATGAGCCCCCTTGCGATCGCGGTCGCGGCGTTCTTGATCGGGCCTCCGGGAGTGCCGTCGCGGCACGACCATGGCCCGGAATCCCAGCCGGCGGGACACGCCGGCCAGGTCCGCCCGGGCCGAGGCGGCCATGGGCCGGGCCACGGGGCGGGTCGAGGGCCGAGGCATGGCCTGGGTCCCGGTGCCGGTCCGAACGTGGCCCGACGCCCCGGAATGTCCGGCGAGGATACTCCCGGGATGTCTGTCGCCGAGCACGGCAACATCAGGGCACTCCTCGGCGATCATCGATCGATCACGCGGACCGTGAACGAGATTGAGGGCGGGGTCCGGACCAGGACGGTCACGGATCGTCCCGAGCTGGTCGCTTCACTCCGTGAGCACGTGCGGCAGATGGCGAAACGGCTGGAATCCGGCCGGCAGGTCCGGGCCTGGGATCCCCTGTTCCGGGAGATCTTCGCCCATGCCGATGAAATCACCATCACCTGGACGGACATCGGGGGAGGGATTGAGGTGGTCGAAACCAGTGAGAACCCCGAAGTCGTGACCTTGATCCGGTCCCATGCGAGGCAGGTCAGCCGCTTCGTCGAGGGAGGGCACCAGGCCGCTCGGCCTCCCTGGGCGGGCGGCCGAGGTCGAGGGCAGCGACCGTAAGCCCCCTTTGCATGTCGGGATGCCGGCCGATCGAGCCTGTACGATCGGCCAACGAGATCGGCTTGAACGAGGAGACCGTTTCATGACCTCCAGAATTGCCTGGGCCGCCCTGGCTCTGATCGGTGTCGGCGTCGCGCTCAGCCAGTCCGGCTCCCGCGCCGACGATCGAGAGCAGGAGGAATCGCTCCGCGTCCTGGTGCACCTGAATTTCGCCGATACCGGGCGTCAGGGCCAGGGGATGAAGAACATCTCGAGAATCCTGGAGGCCGATCCCGGGGCCCAGGTCGTGGTCGTTTGTCATAGCGGGGGGATCAACGTGGTGGAATCGAGTCGCACAGACCATGCCGATGCGATCACCTCGCTGATCGACCGTGGCGTGCGCTTTGTCGCCTGCGAAAACACGATGCGACGCAACGGGATCACCCGTGACGACCTGGTGCCGGGGGTCGGCACCGTCCCGTCGGGGGCGGTCGAGGTGGTCCGTCGTCAGCAATATGATGGGTTTGCGTATTTCAGGCCTTGATCGGGAGAGTGTTCGACAACGCTTCCCGCAATTGATCGGAGAAGGGAGACATTCTGATGGGCATTGCCACCATTTCACCCCAAGCCCTGGAAGAGCGACGCAAGCAGGGCAAGCCGGTCGACCTGATCGACGTGCGGACCCCGGTCGAATTCCGCGAGGTCCACGCCGAGCCGGCCCGGCTGGTGCCGCTCGATCAGCTCGAGCCGAGGTCGGTGATGGACGGCCGCAACGGCTCCAGAGAGGAGCCGCTGTACTTGATCTGCCGGAGCGGCGGACGTGCTCAGAAAGCCGCCGAAACGTTCGTCGCGGCCGGTTTCGAAAACGTTGTCAATGTGGAAGGCGGCACCCAGGCCTGGGAAGCGGCCGGATTGCCGGTAGTACGGGGAAAAAAGGCCATCTCGCTTGAACGCCAGGTCCGCATCGCCGCCGGGACGCTGGTGGCCATCGGCACCGCGCTGGGGGCCTTTGTGACTCCCTGGTTCCTGGTCATCCCGGGGTTCGTCGGGGCTGGCCTGGTCTTCGCCGGGATCACCAACACCTGCGGCATGGGGATGATGCTCGCCAGGATGCCCTGGAACCGCGTCGGCTGCGACACCTCGTGTGCGAAGTGATCCGTCGAACGGGGCCGGCCGACCGCCAGGAGGCACCGGCTGGCCCCTACGGCTTCTGATTCCTCTCAGATCGTCCAACCCCGATCGAGGCCACCTCCAGCGTGAATCCTCCCGGTTGCTTGTCGCTCAGGGTGATTCCGATCGACGTCACCTGATCCGGATCGACCGGCCCCGCGCCTTCGACGGGACGGCCGAAGGAATTGGCAACGAACTCGCGAATCGGCACGCGAACCTCCGTCCATTCGTTCGCGACCGTCGGCATCGGTGCCCGGTAGGAATACGCGATCCGCGTGGTCGGCACGTAGAGGTTCAGCAGGTAATCGCGGCCGTCCCCTCGAACGCGGACGACGAGCACATCATCCGACTCGAGGCCGAGTTGTTTCGGAACGGACCGGATCGAGGCAAATCCGCCATTATTCTCCAGAGACAGTGTCCCATCGAAGCGAAGAACCCCTTCGTCATCGATCCGGAATGCCCCCTCGGAGACTCCCCCCATTACACCATCGTTCACGCTCCGCCACGCAGCCGAGGCATCCGCGTGGGAGAAATCGAACAGTGGGCGAATCGGCTCGCCTTCATCCGAATTGGCTGCACCCTGAATCCCAAGGTTCATTGCACCGAGAAGGATCGCAAAGAGGCCCAGGCGGTCCGTCCGAATCATGACACTCCTGCCCTTCAGAACTTGGTTCTGGGTTCGAATGAGAGCACCGAAGCGATGGCGAAACTCCTCGCTCGCGCTCAAAACGAACTCGGCCGCTTGAGAATCATGATCGCGGCGTTGAGATCACCGAGGACGCAAACCAACTCCCAGCCTTCCTGACCGAGCGTCTGGAGATTTGCCTCGATGTCACTGGCTTCCGAGGCAAGATCGCCCGGGGTGTCTTCACTCCAGCCGCGTTCGTGACGAACGGTGCGGTATTCCCACTGATGCTGAATTCCGGCCATGGTCGGCTCCTGAGGTCACCGAGGAAGTCGATCCGCAGGTCCACGCCACCTCCCGCTGAGGGTACTGGCCCAGCAGAGGAATCGGCAACAGTCCGGCGACCGGGTGATTGCAAGACGCGCCGGGGTGAAGCATCCTGGAATCGAGGACGATCTTCGCCAGTCGACCGGCAGGCGATTCGCCCCGCTCCCGGTGTAGAGGCGAAGGCGATGGACGAGCGAAACCACCGCGTTCGCCCTGCCGTCGCCTCCCTGGCTGTTTCGGTCCAATCTCGACCTTGCTCGGCGCCCGTGCCGACCGGAGGCATCTCCCGTGGAACCGAACATGATCGGGGCTTATGGTCCCTGGGCCGCGTCACTCGTCGGTGAAGGTCCCGCTCGGCTCTCGTTCCGCCATCCTCGGTTTGCTCCCGAAGATCTCGATACCTGGCGTCGACAGGCCCTTGGCCGCGTGGCCGATCTGATGATCGAACCCGAAGCCGGGGGCACCCCTCGGGCTGAGGTGCAGCACCGCTTCGATTACGACGGTTTGGTCGTCGAACACCTCAACTGGCAACTCCCTTACGGGCCACCGACCGAAGCCGTCTTACTGAAGCCCGCCGACGCCTCGGGTCCCCTGCCGGCCGTGCTTGCCCTGCACGACCACGGGGGTAACAAGGCGTTCGGCTGGCGAAAGATCGCGCAGATCGGCGACGACCTGCACCCGATCATGGTCGAACACCGCGACCAGTATTATGGCGGCGTGAGCTGGGCCAATGAGCTTGCCAAACGTGGCTACGCGGTCCTCATCCACGATACCTTTGCGTTCGCCAGCCGTCGCATCCGACTGGCCGACGTCCCTCGGGTCCTCAAGGGAGATCTCGAAGAGGTCCACCCCGAGTCGGTCGAGGAGATCGAGGCGTACAACCGCTTCGCCTCGCAGCACGAGAGCGTCATGGCCAAGAGCCTCTTCTGCGCCGGCACCACCTGGCCGGGCGTCTTCCTGGCCGAAGATCGCCGCGCGCTCGACTACCTCTGCTCCCGTCCCGACGTCGACGCCGATCGAGTCGGCTGCGCCGGCCTCTCCGGGGGCGGCCTCCGCACGGTCTTCCTCGCCGGAACCGACGACCGCATCGCCGCGGCGTGCTGCGTCGGCATGATGAGCACCTGGCGCGACTACCTCCTCCACAAAAGCCATACTCACACGTGGATGATTTACGTCCCCGGACTACCGCGAGACCTCGACTACCCGGAGATCCTCGGCCTTCGCGTCCCACGCCCGACGCTCGTCCAGTACGACGAGGAAGACTCCCTCTTCACCCTCCCCGAAATGCGCCGCTCCGATCAGATGCTCTCCGACCTGTTCACCAAGGCCGGCTCCCCCGATCGCTATCGCGGCACCTTCTACCCCGGCCGCCACAGGTTCGACCTCCCCATGCAAGCCGAAGCCTTCGCCTGGTTCGACCAATTTCTCACCCGCTGACCCTCGATTTCGAACCAAATCTCCCCCTCTCCCCGACCGCAGTTGACAGCCGCTCTTTAACCCTTATAATCACCCTCGTCATTCGTGACACCAACGGGGCGTAGCTCAGCTTGGCTAGAGCGCACGGTTCGGGTCCGTGAGGTCGGAGGTTCAAATCCTCTCGCCCCGACTAAGACTGGCAAACGACTTGCGACGATCCTAGAATTCCCCCGGCAACCCTGTGCAGAGTTCCTGTGCAGAGTTCCGGGGGATTTCTCATGCCCAGGAAGCGTCCGCAGCCCTTCTACCGCCGGCAGACCCGCTGCTGGTACGTCCAGCTGGGCGCGAAGCAGCACCGCCTCGCGCCCGACGAGGCCGAGGCCTGGCGGCTCTACCACGAGCTGATGGCCCGCCCCCCCGAGGAGCGGGCCGCGCCGCCGGCCCCCGCGGCCGACGCCCCGCCGACGCTGGCCGTCGCGATCCTCGACGCCTTCCTCGAATGGTGCAAGCAGCACAAGGCGCCCCGCACCTATGCGTGGTACCGCGAGAACATCCAGCGGTTCGTCGACCGCATCCCGGCCACGCTCGCCGTGGCCGAGCTGAAGCCCTACCACGTCACCCGGGCGATGGCCGACTTCCCCCACTGGGCCAACAACACCAAGAACGACTTCATCGGCGCCATCAAGCGCGCCTTCAACTGGGCGGCCGACGAGGAGCTGATCGAACGCTCGCCCCTGGCCCGGATGAAGAAGCCGGCCCGCGAGGCGCGCGAGATGGCGGTCTCGCCGAAGCAGTACGCCGCGGTCGTCGAGGCCGTCCGCGAGCCGAACTTCCGCGACCTGATCGAGCTGTCCTGGGAGACCGGCGCCCGGCCGCAGGAGCTGCGGCGGCTGGAGGCCCGGTTCTACGACCCCGAGGCCGGCCGGGTCGTCTTCCCGCCCACGCAGGCCAAGGGGAAGAAGTACCACCGGGTCATCTACCTGACCCCCAGGGCGCGCGAGGTCGTCGAGCGGCTCGCAGCCAAGCGGCCGCACGGCCCCCTGCTGGTCAACAGCGAGGGGAACCCCTGGACCAAGGACGCGATCAACTGCGCCTTCTGCCGGCTGGAGAAGAAGATCGGCACGAAGTACCACCTCGGGGCGTTCCGCAAGGGGTTCGCCACCGAGGCGCTGAAGGCCGGGGTGGACACCGTGACCGTCGCCCACCTGATGGGCCACCGCGACCCGGGCATGGTCAGCCGCGTCTACGGCCACGTCCAGCAGGACCCCGAGCACATGGCCGCCGCCGCCCGCCGGGCGCGGCCCGGCGGGGAGCGTGAGGGGGAGGGATCATGAGCCGCCGGATGTCGACCCCGGCCGTGTCGGTGACCTCGACGCGATACCTCATCCTCTCGCGGGCAGGTCGAGGTCGCGGCGGATCTCGGCGAAGGCCTCCGCGATGGGCTGCGCCCGGCCGGCGGCCACGTCCTCCAGGCCACGCCGAATTCCCTCGACCACCCGGGACTCCTCTGCCAGGTCGAGCAAGCGCTGGTAGGACGCGGCATCCTGCACGACCAGTTCGGCCTTGCCGTTGACCGTCAGCACGACCGGCTCGCCCGTCTCCCTCAGCTGCCTGAGGAACTCGGGGGTATTCTTCTTGAAGTCGGTCAGGGAGTGGATGTCGCGACTCAGGTTCATGGGCTCGCTCCTCGCAATTCGAAAAAGAATCGAATTCGATTCTGGCATGGATGGCCCGGCAAGCCCAGCGAAAAGGATCACCCTGCACCTCGGTCGCCCCGGCGCACGCGCAGGTGCTTCAGCCGGGGATGGGGGGGGGCCGGGGCCTCGGCCCCGCGGCCCTGCCCGGGGGGCGGGGAGGGCTCGGAGGCGCGGAGGTACTCGGCCAGGTGCTCCTCGGAGATGCGGATCGAGCCCCGCCCCATGCCGACGCGGTAGCAGCGCAACCGGCCCGAGGCGACCAGGGCGTAGACCGTGCCGGGGCTGACGTCCAGCCGCTGTGCCGCCTCGCGGACACGCATCTCAGGTGTCCTCCCCGGCCGTCGAGGGCTTCTCCAGCTCCTCGCGGCAGATCCGGTAGAATTCCCGCAGGGCCTCGCCCCGCTCTTCCTCCCGCAGGACGGCCTGGATGATGTGGACGCACCGCCGCGCGATGGCGACGCTCAGGCGATGCACGGCGGGGTCGCAAGGGGCATTTTGCCGGATCATGATTCCTCCCGGAGTTCGGCGTGATCGATGACGAATCCGGTCGCGTCGTCACGCCCGCCGACGCCGCGGGCGATCAACCCGACGACGCACGGCGAGGGGTCGAGGAACCTCAGGTCGTCCTCGTCGCCGTCGATGACGGGATAGCCGAGAAAGGTGGCCGGGAACGGCGCACGCCGGAAGACCGCCGTCACGTTGCGCCCTGCGGCGAGGATCCGTCGGCAGTCGTCCTCGTTCCTCTCGCTGCGCGAGAAGGTGAGGTGATAATTGGGCGGCGAATCCAGCATTCGGCTCGCGTTCTTGGTGTAATCCATGAACTGGATGTCGGGGAACGTCGAGAAGAGCGCCGGAAGCTCGCGTTCCCACGCCACGTCGCTCACCACGTTGAGGCGGCAGACCAGGGGCAGCCCCTTACGCCCGGCGAGCTCCCGCTCGCGTTCCAGGTCGGCGATGAGTATCTTGGCGAAGAGGTCGGGATTCTCGGCCAGCAGGCGGGTGCGGGCGACAGCCGCCCGCTTGTTCTGCGGCCATGCCATGCGGTCGTGGTCCGCGAAGCAGGAGGCGGAGCACCCCCTGGTGGCGAAAGGGCAGAGGTTGCGGCCGCCGCCCCCGGTGGCGCGAGGGGTGAGCGTCAGCCCCACTGAGATGTATCCTCTGCCCGCCCTCTGGCGGCAATTCGCGGCGGAGAGCAGCTTCTTGATGATGAACGGGCCGTCGGGCAGGAGGACCATGCCCGGGCCGGGACGGGAACGTACGCGCATACCTTCCTCCTGGGGCCAGCGGAGGCCCCCATGTCGATGGTTCGGATCGATGGCCCGGGGCTCGGGCAACTCCCCCGTCGGGGTTGCCGCCGGGCGGTCACGCCTGCGTTTTCGTGCGGCCCGGGCGTCCGTTCCCGGGCCGTTTGGGCTAGAGGCCGCTCCTGGCTCGGATGACCCCGATTGCCGCCTTGCCGATGCCGGAGGCGGCACGCGGATGCCTGAGTGCGACGTAGACGCCCCCGGCCGCGAGGCCCAGGAGCAGCAGTTGCAGCGTCCGCAGCAGGCCCGACGCGGCCTTCGCCGTCTCCTGCACGACCGGCCGCACGACGGACGTGGCAGCCGTGTCGACGAGCTGCGTCGTGCCGTCGATGAACGGCTCCGGGTTGGCGAGGAAGGCGGTGAGGGTCACGCCCACGGCCAGCGCCCCCTTGTTCCGCCAGATGAAATCCATCGCGGAGTCGCCGTGCCGCGCCACCACGGCCATCAGCTCCGGCGTGCGGCCGATGGCGGCCAGATCCCCGGCGTCGGCCATCATGGCCATGCGCCGCCCGGCCTGCGGCCCGACGGCGCCGAGCGCCCGGATCGCCCCGGGGCCGGCACTGCCGATGACGGGCTCGGCGATCCCCTTGTGCTTGAGCAGCGCCTCGGCCGCGTCGTCCCCGTAGCGGGTGAACAGCGCCATGGCCGAAGGACGCTCGACGATGAAGGTGGCCGCGTCATCCCCGTGGCGGGCGAGCAGCCGGTAGACCTGAGGCGCGTGCTCCCCGGCGTCGTCGGCCAGCCTGAGCGCCCTGGGTCCGACGCGCCGCACCGCCAGGATCGCGTCGTCCCCGTGGCGTGCGGCGGCGGATGCGATCCGCGAGGCGAGGGCCTCGGAACCCTCCTTCGCGGCCGACTTGCCGAATTTCCTCAGGGCGTACTCCGCCGCCTCGCGGGCGGCCCGGGTCATCGCGTCGGCCTCGGCCGGGGCGGCCAGCAGGCCGACGATCAGAAGGCCGACGGGGACGGTCATCGTCTTCATGATTCATCCTCCTCGAAGACCAGCCGGTGCAGGGTCCGGATGCTGATCCGGAATCGTTCTTCCGCGTAGGCCTCCATCTGTTCGAGCAGGCCGGGATCCTCGTCTCCCAGGAGGATCAACGACGAGAGCCGCTCGACGAACCCCCCGACCTCGGCGGTGATCTTCTCCGAGGGGTTGTATCCGGCCTCGCTCAGCGCCCAGCTGAGCACCTCATCCAGGGCGAGCGACACCAGCACGTTGATCCCGAGCCGGATCCCCCATTCGACGTCCTCCATGCCCAGATCGGCCGGCGAGACGCCCATGCCCTCGGCCAGTTCCATCAGCGCGCCGGTGATGATCGAGCTGACGATCTCGTCGACCAGGAACTTCCCGAGCAGGACGCCCGCGTCCTGCACCATCAACGCCTCGATCTCGGCGGCCAGCGCCCCATAGTGGACCCGGAAGGCCGCGTCGCCCCGCACGGAGTCGATGCGGAGCGAGTCCCCGGCGCCGATGCCGTCCAGATCCGCACGGATATCGATCAGGAGCCGGTTCTCGGCCTCCTCAACACGCCCGAGGAACCGGGTGATCGTCGCCTCGACGACGCGGGTCAGCTCGTCGACGTCGAGGACGTGCCGCTCGAAGGCGGAGCGGACGAACTGGTCGTAGGCGCCCTGGTCGAAGACGCCCGCCAGCATGGCGACCTTGCCCTCGATCGAGAGGATCTCCTCGGCGAAGGGAACGCCGCCGAGCCAGGTCTGGACCATGAAATCCTCCAGCTCCTCGAGGTCTTCCTCCCGGCCGGAGAAGATCTCCTCGGCGAAGGCGAACAGGCGCGGCTCGATGCGATCCCAGGCCTCCTGCCGGGCTGCCTCCAGGCGGGCGGCACGCGCGGCCTCGTCCTCGAGAGGCTCGGGATCGGCCGTTGCCGCGGCCGGGACGGGAGGGAGCGTCGGCATCGCGGCCGGGGCGGGGGCGGGGTCCGGCCCGCCGCCGGAGGACGCGAGGTCCCAGACCACCAGGCCGATCACGCCCCACAGCAGCGAGCCGACGGCCAGCCTCGGGACGCGGGAAATCCATCGAAATTTCATGAACATCGGTCAACTCCTGAGATCGAAGGGTGAAACGCGCTGGACTCGGTCTGCGGCGGCCGCCGCGCGTACCTCCCACGCCTCCCCGATCGGGGTACGCGTCGTCGGCCGGGGATGGCGGGGCGACGGCCTGGGGGGCGTCGCGGGTCAATCAGCGGGGCGAGGAGGGGAGGCGAGAGGAGGGGTCAACAATCCCGATCCCGCTCGGCGGGGCGATCCGGCTCGGTGCGGTCGGCCCGGGCCTCGGCCTGCATGGCACGCTGCTCGAGCGCCGAGGCCTGGGCGGATCCGGCATCGTGCTCGATGTCCCGGGCGTCGGCCCGCCGATCCTGGGCCACCTCGCCGGGGGTCTTGGTGCCGAACGTCCCGTACTCGGCGGGCTGCGCCACGTTGGACTCGGGGTAGACCGCCGCCCGCAGCTCGCGCACCCCCTGCCGGAACATCGCCGAGGCGTGCCCGGCGCCGAGTTTGGCCTTCTGTGCATCCTGGGACATGGTATTGCTCCTTTCGGGGAGACTCAGGAATCGTCGCCGCGCATCGCGCGGAACCGCTCCGCGCGCTCCTGCTGCTCGATGACCAGGTCGTTGAGGTCGAGCAGCTGCTGGCGCTCGATGTGCAGCGACGAGGACACCGACACGAAGAGGCCGACGCCCGCGAGCATCATGTAGATGCCCAGCGGCGGGTAGAAGGTCGCCGTGGCCGCGCCGAAGAGCAGCAGCAACGACGGCTCGTAGTCCTGCTTGAACTTCACCTCCGGGACCTTCGGGGCATACTTCAGCCAGCGTGGCCGTCCCGTGTATCGCGAATGCGCCCGCGGCGCCGAGCCGCTCCGCAGCAGGATCTCGACGCGGTTGCGCAGGCACATGAGGACGTAGAGGGCGAGGAAGACCAGCATCGGCCGCGGGTCGTGACCCTCCCAGATGAGCGTATAGATGAAGATCAGGGGCAACCCGAGCACCGCCTGGACGCCGGCATACCGCTCCCCCATCCGCGTGTGCAGGAAGACCTCGGCCGTGAAGGCCAGGACTTTGGGGATCGCGAGCAGCATCCCGGCCGTGTCCTGGACGCTTCGCATCGGGTGCTGCGGGGGCTGTTCGTTCAATGGGATACCTCCGCCTCGAAGAGGGAAACGGGCCACGAGTCACGAGGGCGAGCCGATCACCCCCGCTGCCGGAACGTCCGGCGGAGCCACGACCGGCCGTTGTCACGGAACCGGCGGCCGCCCTGGAAGACGATCCCGTCGACCAGGCCGCCCGAGGCGTGCCCCCCCCGGCGCAGCGCCGTGAAGGCATTCGGCTGCACCTCGTACTCGTACGCCTCGGAGACCCCGGCGCTGATCGAGGGCGGCGACCGCACCCCGCCGAGGTCGAGCAGGGCGGCCGACTGGTAGCTGCTACCGCCGTTGATCAGGAACTGCCGGGTGCGGCCGATCAGCGTGGCCGCCCACTCGTTGGTGACCGGGTCGCCGTTGGCGTGGAAGATCTTGGTGTTGAGGTTCGCCGTCAGCGAGTCCGCCTCCGCCCGGCCGCGCTCCCCGCCCCCCAGGGCGGCGTAGAAGTTCGACAGGTTCTGCGAGAGCAGCACGGTCGCCACCCGCGAGCTGCGCGCGGTGGTCTGGAACTGCATGTCGTAGGAGGTCACGAAGTTCTGCGCCTCGTCGGCCCAGAAGAAGGCCGGGCGGGGGTTGGCGGCCGCGTCCCGCCGCTCGATGGAACGCTGGAAGGCGTACTTCCAGAGCACCTGGGCGAAGACCCCGATCTCGGCGAACTCCTTGACCGGCAGGTCGATGACCAGCACCTTGCCCGACTCGACCACCTGCGGGGTCACATTGGTCTCGCCGCAGAACAAATCCCGCAGGATGCCCCGGTTGAGCACGTCGACCATGCTGGTGAACGTCGAGACCACGACGGATCGCGTCTTCTCGGAGAGGGCCGGGAATTCGAGCATGAAGTAATCGGCCACGATCCCGTAGTCCGCCGCCTGGCGCGGCGTCTTGTCCCGCTCGTCGGCCTCCTTCAGGCAGGCCCAGCAGAACGAGCCCCGCCTCCACTCCGGCGATCGCGTCTCCTCGAGAGAGGTCGGCGCCGAGACCACCAGGCGGTAGAGGTCGGGGATCGAGAGGCTGCCCCGCGCCATGACGAGCAGGTCGACCAGGTTGCGCATCAGCTGGCGCATCGCCCGCCGCCAGTAGCCCTCGTCCTCGCGCCCGCCCGAGCCGCTGCCCTGGCCGCGTTCGGCCACCTCGAGCACCGTCGAGAGCAGGTTCACGATGTTCTCGGTCAGGCCCGCCCCCACCCCGGGGCGATTCAGCTCGTGGTCGATGAAGTTGAACCGCAGCGGCCGGTCCGGCCCGAAGACCAGCAGGTCCCCTTCACGGCCGGCTTCCCGCGCGTATTCCTCCCAGACGGCGCGCTCGTCGGGCTTGGCCGTCAGCACCATCCCGCCGAAGCCGGCCCGGAGGAAGGCCAGGGCGAGCGTCCGGCCGCTGCCGGAGGACTTACCGCTGCCGGTGGCCCCCAGCACGAGCGTCCCCTCGCACGCGTCGGCGATCGTCCAGGGATCCTGCTCGGAGAGCGCCATCAGCGGCTCCGACAGGGCCCAGGGCGAGGCGACGACGGCCCGATCCGCCGATCTTGTCCGATTCCAGATCATCGCGCACCTCCCCTCAGCCCGCCTGGTCGCGGAGCATCTTGACGAACGTCGCCACCTCGATCCCCTGGTTGCGCGCCTTCCTCGCCCTGGCCAGCACCTCCTCCAGCGTGGTGATGAAGGCCTCGAGGTCCAGCTCCTCGCCCGAGACCGAGACCGCGCGGCCGTCGCCGAGCTTCGCCGTGACGCGCGCCGGGCGCTTTGCCGTGGCGGCGCCCGCCGGGCACGGCCTATTGAGCGCACGCACCTCGCCCCCGAGGGCGTCCCGCGTGAGCCGCCCGCCCGCGACATCGGCGGCCAGGGCCGCCTGCCGCTCGCCGTCGCCGACCCGGGCCAGCTCGCAGGCGGCGCTCAGGGTGATGTCACCCCGGTGCACCTGCTCGCG
Source organism: Tautonia sp. JC769 (assembly GCF_040717455.1). NCBI lineage: Bacteria > Pseudomonadati > Planctomycetota > Planctomycetia > Isosphaerales > Isosphaeraceae > Tautonia > Tautonia sp. JC769. The sequence goes on along the minus strand of NZ_JBFEFH010000017.1, from coordinate 62,181 downwards.
GATCGGCTCGGGCAGCTCCAGGAGCGAGAGCAGCCGCGACACGGTGGCGTTGGAGTAGCCGAGCTTCTCGGCGATCGTCGAGGCGCTCCAGCCGGTCAGCTCCTTCAGGCGGGCGATCCCCTCGGCCCGCTCCAGGGGCGTGTTCTCGACCCGGTGGGTGTTGGCGATCAGTGCCTGCTGGAGCATCTGCCCCTCGCCAAGGGGATTCTCCTCGACATAGGCCGTGATCGACTTCCATCCAAGCTTCATGCCTGCGAGAATGCGGTGAAACCCGTCGGCGGGGAGGTAGCGATCGCCGTGTCGGGTGAGGCGAGGCGGATAGAGCAACCCGACCTCCAGGATCGACTGGACGAGGCCGGCCAGCCGCTCCTCGTCGACCGACCTGCGGAGCATCGGGGTGAGCTCGATCTCGTTGAAGAAGACCTCGATCAGCTGTTCGCGTTTCATTGGGACATCTCCATATGAATCAGGAGGGTCGGGGCGCTGTCCGTCCTGGCCACCCGGCATGTCTCTCAAATCCTAGGAACACAGGAGCTTACGCTCGATCAACGCTGCGTATAATCTGGGCGCAGTCTGGTCGTATTCTCCGCGAAAGGAGAGGAAATTCCGGATGTCCGGGGATCAGAAGGAACCGAAAATCGGCGGGCGCACCCTCCGCGCCAGGCCGGGGGTGATCACATCGCTTCGCGTCGAGAAGGGATGGTCCATCGAGCAATTGGCAAAAGAATCGCGCCGCAGCACGCAGACGATCGGGAATGTCGAGAATGGCAAGCCAGCCTACCTAGCCACGTTGAGGGCAATCGCCGAGGCTCTGGACGTCAAGGTCGGTGAACTCTTGGTTGATGGCGAGATGACGCTCGCTAGCCCGCCCCCGGAGGGATTCTCACTCAGGGTGGAACTCTTCTTGAGCTTGCCCTGGGAACACTTCGATGAGACGAGCGACCTCACGCAGTTCCTCAAGCAGTTGTTCGTCTTGACGCAGACGCATGGAAGCGTCGTCGTGGAGAGCGTACAGAGGGGTTCGGTGGCCATCACGCTCGGATTCGATGAGATCGCCGACGTACGATCCCTGATCCAAATCTCGTGCGAGCTCAACCTCGACAAACTCCACGTTCACGTGATTGCAATTCAAAGTTATGAAGGGATAGAGTCCGACCTTGCCCGATACCTCTGGCGATCCACTCCTGGGACAATTCTCCCATTCCCACCGTTCGGAATTCATGGCCCAGACACGTGGTACGGGCCGGCCGGGTATTATTCAACCGAGTTGGCGTTTCGAGAGGGTATCCGGTCGCTCAAGATGAACCCCGCCAGGGACAATCGCATCCTCACGAAATACCCCGAGCGCGGAGGAGGGGTGATCCGTGAGATCGCCTACCTGCCGGACCGGGACCGCTGGCTGCTGCGGAACCAACGGCAATCATCCCCACACGCCAACCTCCGCGACGACCTGGAACGTTGGTGGAAGCGGTCGGACGGCGAGGATTCGGGTAGCGGGAAGAGCGGCGGTGCGGGCCAATGATAGCAAAGGATTGTTCGGAAACGACTTACGGGTCATCTTGGGACTGAACCATTGGCATCTGCCGCCAATCCGTCGTGAAGTTCTGGCTCTTCATGTTGGCGAACGCCTTCCAATCGCGCCGAATGCCCGCCGCTGCATAGAAGAGGGTATCCCGGCCCATGCGGCGATTGACCGCATCCATGGCGGCCATGAGCCTGCGTCGGCGGTCCTTGTCGCGGGTATCGAACATATCCCGCTGCTCCTGCCCTTCGGGGACAAGCTCGGTCAGCATCACGCCGCACTTGGCATAGTGGAAGCCCGGCCGAAAGATCGGCCTCAGGGCGTTGCACGCATGGGTGATAAGCTCGGCCGTGTCGCTCGTGGCGTGCGGAAGCTGGAAGCTGGCCGAATTCCCGTAAAACGGCTCGGCGGCGGCGAAGGGGCTGTTATGCAGGAACACGACCATGTGCCGGGCAAGCAGGCGGTCGCGGCGTAGCTTCTCGGCCGCACGGGTCACATAGGCCACAAGGGCTTCCTGCACCGGCTGGAATTCGGTCAGCTTGCGGCCGAACATCCGGGAAACGACCAATCCCTTTTTCGGGGGCGGGGCGAGTTCCAGGGGGAGACAGGGGGTGCCTCGTAACTCGCTGGCGGTCCTCAAGGCCACCACGTTCAGGTGCGTGCGTATCCAGCGATCCGGCTGCTGGGCGAAGGCGGCGGCCGTGTCGATGCCCTGGCCCTCAAGGAGCTTAGCCCACCTGTGGCCGATGCCCCAGACCTCGCCCACGGGAAGGCGGGCAAGGGCGTCGTGGCGGGCCTGGTCGGTGGTGAGCAACCATACCCCTCCGGCGCCCGGGTTCTTCTTGGCGATGTGGTTTGCCGCCTTGGCCAGCGTCTTCGTGGGACCGATGCCGACGCTCACCGGAATGCCGGTCCATTGCTTCACCGTGCGGCGTATCGACTGGGCCATGTCGGCAAGCTGTTCGGCCTCGAATCCTGCCAGGTTCAGAAACGCCTCGTCGATGGAGTAGATTTCCACCTCCGGGGCGAATTGCTGAAGCGTCTGCATGACGCGGCTGCTCATGTCTCCATAGAGCGTGTAATTGCTCGAAAACACGGCGACGTTGTGCCGCTCGATCAGGTGCCGGATCTGGAACAGTGGATCGCCCATCTTGAAGCCAATGGCCTTCGCCTCGTTGCTGCGGGCGATGACGCAGCCGTCGTTGTTCGACAGGACGATAACAGGCCGGTGGGTGACGGCCGGGTTGAAAACCCGCTCGCATGACGCATAGAAATTATTGCAATCGACTAACGCGAGCATGGCCGGTCAGAATTGCCGCACCGATCCGGTTACGCGCCCCCAAATCTCGAAGTCGCTGCCCTCGGTGATTTCGATGGGCTGATACAGGTGGTTTTCCGGCATGAGGTATACGCGGTCGCCCTCCTTGCGAAACCGCTTCAGCGTAAATTCATCGTGGATGCGGGCAACGACAATGCAATTGTTTACGCATTCGGCGGCCCGGTCCACGATCAGCACATCTCCATCCTGAATACCGGCTCCAATCATGGAATCACCGGAGACGCGGACGAAGAAGGTTGCGGCCGGGTGCTTGATAAGGTGCTCGTTCAGGTCAATCCGGCCTTCCAGGTAATCATCGGCGGGCGAAGGAAAACCAGCGGACACCGGGAAGGCGAGCAAAGGACGTGCAAGCGGCGTGGCAAAGCTCGGCGTGATGAAGGTCAGAGATAAATGCATGGGGCAATGCTGCACCCTGTTCGCTCAAGAATCAACGAAAATTGCGTCCGCTGATTCATTGGGCGGCCTTCACCCAAAAGGGGACCTGCTCTCAGGACAAGTGCTCCGGCCAATCGGTAGCGGTATGGATCACGCGCAGAATCTCGACCCGGCCTGCATTCAGCCGATAGATCAGCAGATAGGGGAGCCCGGGAACGACGAGCTCCCGCGTACCCTCGACCTGACCGACGCGCCCGGCCTGGGGGAAATCGCCCAGATGTCTCACCGCCGCGACCAGCCTCGAGTAGACCCTACGCGCGGCCGACCTGTTCTTCGCCGAGAGATAGTCGTACTCGCGATCCAGAGCCGATGCGGCAGAGGGCAGCCAGACGACCTTCACTGCGACCACTTGGCGTAGAGCTTCTCCATCTCGTCATCGGGGACGAAATCCCCGGCGTCGGCCTCGGCGACCGCATGCTTGATGTCGTCGATCTGCCACTTCCGCATGCGGATGTAGCTATCGACAGCCTGCTTGATCAGATAGCTGCGGTCCCGGTCGTCGGACTTCGCCAGCTCGTCCAGCATGTCGACCTTCTCCTTGTCCATGCGGACGGTGACGTTAACTTTATCCATAATGCCTCACAATAGAAGGTGTTGCATTAAACTACAATAAATTGCCTTTCAATGCAATGCAGTAACGCGTATTGCAGAGCAGTATAGTCATCCAGTGGCGTTTCAGCATGAAAGATAAAGGAAGTTATCATTCATACAAATGATTTGATATTAAAATAATGTTGCATTACAACTGTGGGGATCCCATGGACAAATGGGGCATGGTTTCGAGACAACAGTTTGTTGAATGGATTGCATTGGATGGATTCAGCGATTTCCGTATTTTCGATTGTGACGCTGCTTGTCATCGTGGCATTGATCCTTCGGAAAGTCCCCGTCAAAGAGCCTTGCCAGCATGATCGCTGGGACGGCGATCTGAACAAGCCCTGCCCAGACTGCGGTGACCCGAATCCCATGGATAATATGTTTTGAAATCCAACGTACGAATCGGACCCTCGGGACAGGATCCGGCGCTCGCCCGCGGATCATCCCGGCGATCTCGTCGGAAAATTGAGGGCGCAACTGACGTCATGGCTCTATGGAACATTTAACTGGATTGGTGCTGCGGCAGGAAGGATGTCGCCTGCACGAGGGTAGCAGACTGAATCTGGCCGCCCCCCCCCGAATCCTGGCGTCGCAGGGCGAGCGGGCGACCACCCGGTTCGTCGAGTTTTTCACCGCCAACATCCGCAACCCCAATACACGAAGGGCCTACATCCGGAACGCCCTCGCCTTCCTGCACTGGTGCGAGCAGCACGGCATCCAGGACCTGAAGGAGATCCGCCCAGTGACCGTGGCGGGTTACATCGAGTCGCTGGGCAAGACCCACGCGAAGCCCACGGTCAAGCAGCACCTGGCGACGATCCGCATGCTCTTCGACTGGCTGGTGATTGGTCAGGTCGTCCCGACCAACCCGGCCCATGCCGTCCGGGGGCCGAAGCACGTCGTGACCCGGGGAAAGACCCCCGTCCTGTCGGCCGAGGAGACCCGCCAGCTCTTCGACAGCATCGGCGGGTCCGGGGTCGTCGACCTGCGGGATCGCGCCCTGCTGGCCGCCATGTTCTTCACCTTCGCCCGGGTCGGCGCCGTCGTCGCCATGGCCGTCGAGGACTACTACCCGCAGGGCAAGCGGATGTGGCTGCGGCTGCAGGAGAAGGGCGGCAAGCAGCACGAGATGCCAGCGCACCACAAGCTCGAGGAGTTCCTCGACGCCTACGTCCTGGCCGCCGGGCTCGAAACCGACCGGCGTGGGCCCCTCTTCCGCTCGGCCACCCGCAGCGGCGATGCCCTGACCGCGAGTCCGATGCGGCCGGCGGACGTCTGGAGGATGATCCGCCGGCGGGCCGATAAGGCCGGCATCCGCACCGCCATCGGCTGCCACAGCTTCCGCGCCACCGGCATCACCAACTACCTGGAGCACGCCGGGACGCTGGAGAAGGCGCAGCAGATGGCCGCCCATTCCAGCCCGCGCACGACCAAGCTCTACGACCGCACGAACGACCAGGTCACCCTGGACGAGGTCGAGAAGATTCGAATTTAGTTGATCAACTTCATTGCAATTTCTAAACAAGCGAATTTATAATTGTGATTTTCAGCTTATAATCATAAGATTTATGTAATTATTAAGTTTGTTTTTTGTTTAGCGGATGGATCGTAAAGTCAAATCGAAAGTCGATCCGGGGACGTCCGAGGCGATCATGGTCGCGAGGGTGTTGTGCATCCTCGGAGTCATCTATATTCACCTTCCCCCATATACGAACGAGTTCCCTGATCCGTTCCTGGGCGCCGGGGGGCTGTTCTGGTTCGTGCGTCACGGGATCGGCTTCGCGAGCGTCCCCCTGCTGAGCGCGATCGCCGGCTACCTGGCCGCTCGTCCATCCCCGAATGCAAGTCAGGGACTGCAGGTAAGACGGAAGGCCTCGTCGCTGCTGTTGCCGATGATCCTCTGGAATTGCATCGCCCTCTGCAAGGACATGGCGGAGCACGGGATGCTCCCGGATCCTTACGTCGCGAACATCTTGAATCAGATCTTCGCGCTGACCGACTTCCCCAGGGTCGTCCCCCTGTATTTCCTCCGGGACCTGTTCGTCTGCATGCTCCTGACGCCGTTGCTGATCAGATGCCTCAAGTCGCAGGAGCTCCTCTGCCTGGGGCTGCTCCTGGCGAATGCCGTATTCAACCTCGACGGGTTGCTCCTGCTGAATAGCCCGATCATCCTCTTCTATTCGATGGGCCTCGCAGCGGCATCGAGGCCCGCTCCCCCGGACGGGGGGGCTCGCCCCGGCTTCCGGCACGGCCTCGCGGTCGTCGCCACCGTCGGCCTCTCGTTTCTCGCGGAGGGCCTGCCGGGCGAATCCCCCTTCGCCCAGGAGATCCGGCGATCCGCGTTCATCGCCAACAGCCTGGCGGTCGCCATGCTCTTCTGGGCCTTGTCTCGATGGCTCGTCTCCACCGGAAGGGCCGCGAGGATTACATGCGTCGAGCCGATCATGTTCTTCGTGTTCTGTTCTCATACTCTCGCGATCGGCCTGCTCTGGGCGCTGTTGCGGAGGGCCGGGGTGGAGCCCTGGAGTGCCACCTACGTTGCCTTCTTCCTGGTCGCCCCGCTGGTCATCCTCGCCATGTGCATGGCCGGCGGTTTGATCATGTCCCGCCTGGCACCCGGCCCCTCGCGGATCCTCATGGGGGGAAGGTTCCCGACATTCCGCGAATTGTCGTCGCAGTCCAGGCGGTTGTTCAATCGGGGGCAGGACATCGGCCGGAAATGATCTCCAGGATCGGGCGTCGGTCCGGTTCGGCTGCGTTTCAAAATTCACGGATATCTTTGCGGTAAAATAAACGAAATCGTTCATGCCGTCAAACTGCTAGCGACGGCCGAAATGCCGGAGTTGACATTGTCTACATTTATATGTTATTAATACAATTTAATTTTCGGGTTATTTATTGAAATGGATCCCCTGAAATGGAGGGCGGTGCCCTATCGTCACCGGCGTTGTGCTGTCCAGCGTCGATGCTGGCTCTGGTGGAAGACGGAGTTCTTGACGGACAATTGGCACGTGGCATCCGCACTCGCCGAGAGGCTCAACAACGCGGACAGGGTTGGCCCGCCCACTGGAGAAGCCTAGCCCGGACCCTAGAGCCGGGGACTCTGTCCCAGGAGCAGGCCGATCACTTCGGAGACCCTAGGCCTGTCGATCATCCTCGGCCACAACCAGGAGACCGCTCGTTGGATCAGTCGTCCAGGCAGGAATCGGGCGATCAGGGAGATCCTGCGCGGGATGGGGTACCCCGAATCCCGGATGAGATCCATGACCTCCCCCTGGAGCGGATTCCGTGAGGACAGGGCGTCCAGGAGGAATATCCGCTCGTAGCGCCGGACCATGTCGATGTCGAAGACCCTGTCGAACTCCACCAGCTTGCCCATGGCCGCGAGCGTGATCGCGGTCCGCATGCATTTCCAGCAGCACGAGCAGTTGATGAAGCCGGGAGCCACCTTGTCGGGGCGCACGCAGACGTCCAGCAGTTCGCGACTCGCGGGGATCTCCGCGACGCGTCGGGTCTTCTCCACCCTCGAGTGCTGCCCCCCGCTCGGGACGCATTCGAGCCGCTCGGTGCCCAGCATCGGGAGGATGACCGGGTCGAGATAGCCCAGGGTTGGGCAGCGTCCGACTCGCGTGTGGGCGTAGTCGAACGCCGATGCATACAGGAATTTCGAGAATCGCCCCTGGAGCAGCAGGGCGACCGCGGCGTTCCTGAGCGTGTGCGTGCGGTCGAACGGCAGGCCGACGACCGCGTCGATGTTGGAATTCACCGCGAGCATCTCGATCCCCGCGCAGCGGGTGAACCGAGCCAACGATTCGTACCGCTTCTTGAAGATCTGCTCGTCCTCTGCGGCCGAGGACTGGCCGTGCGAGCCGACGTTGTTGTAGACGAAATGGGTGATCCTCCAGCCTTCGGGCGCGCGATCGCCGGAATGGTCGTAGTAATTGCAGAACGAATCGATCCCGCCGGAGAATCCCGTCATGACCCCGTCTCCTGGCGGCAGCCGCATCGGTTCCAGCCGATCCGCCGCGACGGAGATGCGGCGCGGGGCATCGAGATACAGTTGCAGGATCGGGATCAGGTTGTGGTTGAGGTGGTAGAAGAGCCTGGGCGAGAGCGTCCCCCGGACCGTGATGTCCTCTCCGGAGGCCAGGGCCGGGAATATGCACGATAGAACGAATGCGTCCGCGCGGTCGGCTGCAATATACTCCGAGTAACTGGTGTCCACCTCGAACCAGAGGCTGGACGCCTTCCCCCCGCGCTCGATCAACGATGTGGCGCGGACGCGTTCCCCGCTCGACTCGAGCTTGGGGTCATGAATTACGAGCATGGTTGTTGTTCCATATAGTGATGCGAATTTCTAAACTCTTATATTGTTAATATCTCTCATTATTGTGCCCCTCTGGGATAAGAATCCCAGCGCGAGGGCGATTGTTGCCAGGGTTGCGACGGTCGCCACGAGCCCGACATCCCCCAGGTTCGCCGCGCGCTCGACGAACACGTATGCGGCCACCGCCGCGGCGCTGACGGCGGCCGGTTGGATCAGCGATTTCAAGTAGGGGAATAACCCGCAGCCGAGGATCGGGAGGATGTTCCGCAGCGACCAGAACGAGAAGGCGACCACGCAGCCCATGTAGCATGCCGATACGGCGAGGATCCCGTGCTGGACCGTGAGCAACAGGCCGGAGATCCAGAGGATCGAGAACTGGAGCGACATGACTTTCTGGACATCCGTGCGGCCGAGCACCATCAGGAACGTGACCGCCACGCCCCGCACGGCCTGCGTTGCCGTGGCGATGGCCAGCAGGGTGAAGACCGGCGCGGCGGCGGCCCATTTCTCCGAGAGCAGGAGGGTGAAGACCGGCTGGCTGGCGGCCGCGACCAGGGCCACCGGCGGGAAGATCACCGAGGCCAGCGCCCGTGTCGCCAGCAGGAAGGCCGATGCGAGTCGTTCCTTGGATTCCTTCCACTGGGTCAGGTGGGGATACAGGGCCGCCTGGAGCGGCCCGGTTACCAGCATGTAGGGCAGCCTGGCGAACTGGAACGCCATGGCGTAGATGCCCAGCTGGGCCGGCCCGGAGACGCGGCCGATGATCAGGTTGTCGGCGGAACGACTCAGGAATGAGACCAGGTTGGCGCAGAGCAGGTTCCAGCCGAACGCCAGATGCTCCCTCGCCGCGCCCGGGGCGAAGACCAGGGCTGGACGATACGGGGTGAACGCCCAGGTTAACGCCGCCCGGACGGAGTAGAAGGCCACTTGTTGCCAGATGAGGGCCCATACGCCCTTGCCGGCATAGGCCAGGGCGATCGCAAGGCCCAGGCTCGAAACGATCGCCGCGAGCTCGGCTCCGGCAATCTGGGCGAACCGCTTCTGGTGCTGGAGGGCGCTGCCGGGGACGAGGGTGATCGATTGCAGGACGATGATCGAGGATAGCGCGACGAGGATGGGGGTGAGCTGAGGGGCGTCGAACGCCCCTGAAACAAGCGGTGCGCTCGCGGCCAGGGCCGCGGCCAGCACGATGCCCACGGCGCCCATGATCCAGAAGCACGTATGCCAGACGTGCGAGTTAATCTCGGCGAGTCGGATCAGCGAGTTGCTGATGCCGGCATCCGTGATGACCATCACGAACAGGACGATCGGCATCGCGATGGCGGCGATGCCGTAATCTTCGGGCGACAGGAGGCGTGCGAGGATCGGGACGCTCAGGAATTGCATCGCCAGCCGCAGGACGCCTACGGAGGAAAGCGCCGCCGCCCCCGACAGGATGGATTTCAGGGCGCCCCGCTGCGTCGTCACGGCTTGTACAGGCGGAGCGGATGGAGGAGCAGCACCCGGCACATGGCCGCCGGGAACCAGAGCAGCGTGGTCCGGTCATCCCTCGCGATCGAGCGCACCTGCGGCGGGATCCGCCCGCGATCCTTCACCGTCCGCCGCAACGCGTGGAAGGCGAAGTCGTGCCGCTTGCGGCGCAGCTTCGACCTGCAGATCGCCCTCGCCCCGGGTTCGAGGTCCGAAAGGCGGAGGATGGCGGCATAGCACTTCACGTATCCCAGCTGGATGTCCATGAACGACGGGTTCTCCCAATCGAGCCGGCCGAAGAAGACATTGAACCCGCTCCCGCACTCCACCACGGTCGTCGGGTTGAAGCAGGGGTGCCGCGCTCGCGAGGCGAGGGCGACGAAATACAAGACATCCTCGCCGCAGTTCCCGAGTCGGGGGTCGAACCTCAGGCCCGGTGCCATCTCGCGCCGATGGACGACGGTCGAGGCCTGGGTCGGGAACTCCTCGACGATCAATCCCGCCAGCGACTGGGCCGGCAGTTCGACGAACTGATGGCCCTGCGACGCCCGGGAGATCGCCGCGGCCGTCTTGGGCGCCCCTTCCTTGATGTGGGACGTGTGGTGCCCGGCTCGCCGATTGTCGGAGAAGCAGAAATCGTGGCCGAGCTCGTGGGCCCGAATCCCCAGGGCCAGATGGTCTCGCGGCCAGCTGTCGTCCGAATCGAGGTACGCGATCAGCGTCGTCTCGGGAGAGGCCTCGTCCAGGCCGCGATTCCGGGCGGCGGCCGCCCCGCGATTCTCCTGCTCCACGATGCGGAACCGCACGGATGGCGGGAATGCCGCCCCTCTGACCTCGTCCCGCGCCGGGCGGGGCGATCCGTCGTCCACGATGATGACCTCGACTCGCCAGCCATCGGGGAGGTCCTGGTTCGCGATCCCCCGGAGGGCCCCGAGGAGGACGCCGGCCTTGCGCTGATAATACGGGATGATGACGGAGACCAGGGACATGCGGAGGGTCACGAGTACGAGGCCCGCAGGCGGTCGAGCTGCTCGAGCATCCGGTTCGTCGCCGAATCGATGTCCCCGTCGCGGCTCAGCGAGGCGGGCTTGCTCGACAAGGCCTCGAGCCTCTTGGCGGCGATGTGCGTCAGGGCACGATCCGAGGCCCGCGCCAGGCCGGGCGCGGAGAGCGAGCCGACCATCGCGCTCAGCCGGGGCCGCCTGATCGTCGCGATCCGGGCCTCTTCGACGCTGGAAGGCCAGAGGCGATGGCTGGACAGGGGGATGCTGAGCGATTCCGCCCAATCCAGCCACTTGAGCCGGTGGACGGCGTCGAGGGGGAGGACGGGGACCCACGGGATACGCAGGGCATCCGCGACGATTGCCCCGTGCATCGCCTCGGTGACCAGCAGTCGGCATCCCAGCATCGCGTCCAGGACCGCGTCGACCGGCCGCGTCGGGTCGATGAAGTCGATGCCGGCAAGCCCGCATGCGGACTCCCAATTCCCCCTCGAGAGGCTCTCCCAGTGCGGCATGAATCCGACCCGTTCGGGTGCCGGCGGGCGGGGGACGTCGACCGCCCGGATGAGGATGGCTCCGTCGCCGATGCCCAATCGCTCCGGGATGTTCAGCGCACGGGCCGTCCGCGGGCCCCGCACGAAGAAGATGTCCCAATCATCCCCCCGGACGTCGGGCGCGTCCTGGTAACTCGGGACGAACCCGCTGCCGAAGACGACCTTCTTCGCGCCCGGATCGTAGTGGTTCCCGAGGATGGAGCCGATGCCGATGAAAAGGGTCGCGGGATCCTCATCCAGGAACGAGGGCAAGAGCTTGGGCCAGAGCCAGGAGTTCAACTCGTCGCCGAAGTTCGGCCTGTCGCCCCTAAAATATTGAAGTTTCACGCGGACTACTATTCAAAATGTTAATCAAAATATACCGTTTATATCATTGTCGACGCTATTGCAATGGGTTTCCATGGGCGTTCCCAAGTTAATCGGCTCATCGCCCCCGTGCGGGGCAATCGCTTGATTCCACGGCTCATTCCCGGCGCCAATTTCTGGGGACACGCGGGTCGATCACCCCGCGACGGCCGGTGATGGGCCGCGGCGACCCAAGAACGATCCGCTAGCGAGACCGTCCGCCGTCGACGATGGCGATCACCTTGCCGAGCCTGGACCTCAAGATCACGTGGAGGATCGCCAGGGCCGGGAAGGCAAGCGCCATGCACCCGAAGTAGAACACGAGGTAATAATCGGGTCCGCAGTACTTGTTCCATATCATCCAGAGGATCATCATCGCGGGATAGTGCGAGCAGAAGACCCAGAAGCTGTGCTGGCTGGCCTCGCCGAGCCTGGCCCCCGGAGCGGTCCGCGACAAGACCGACGAGAGCGTCCAGAACGCCAGGGCCCCGATCAGGGCGAGGAGTTTCTTCCCGTAGAAGATCCATGTCGGGGAGGCCGAATCCACGAGCGTCAGCGCCAGCGCGAGCAGGCAGGAGAGGACGACGAAGATCGCTCCCCAAGCCCGCCAGGACCGGTCGAGGGCCGTCACGTCGACCTTGTGCAAGGCGAGTGTCGCGCCGATCGCGAAGGATAGGACGATGTCCGCCCTCAGGAAGAACGGCTGCCCGATGAAATTCATCGAGACCGCCAGGAGGAGCAGGAGAGTCGGGATCGGCGCGATTCGGACCGCGAACCCGATCGCCGGGGCCATGATCATGCAGGCGAAAAGGTCGCGCAGGAAGTAGAGGGGAAGGTTGATCGGTTCGCCCGAGATCGACAGCAGGAGATTCATCGTCTCCCTCGGGGGGGCGGCGCGGAGGTCGGGGAAGTATCCGTTCGCGACGCCGAATCCCTGCGCGCCCAGCACGAGCACGTAAACCAGGGCATTCCAGACGAGCAGCGGGATGACCAGCGTCGTGAACTTCTTCCTCGCGAAATTTGCATACGAGGTCCGGATTCCTCGAGAGAAGAGGAGGTATCCCGAGATGGCGCTCAGGCAGGGGACCCCCGAGCGGAAGGCCACGTCGCCGAGCAGCGTGCGGAACCAGGAGAAGAATGAAGCCTCCCCGCTGCCCGCGTCCGGGTGTCCGGCGTACGGGATGTGGACGACGAGGATGCCGTAGATCAGGAGGGCCCTGAGGATTGCGATCCGATTGGAAACCTCCTCGCGCAATCCGTCGCGTTCGCCGGTGAGGACTCGAGTCGCTCCGCTGCCCATACGATCGACCATCAACAACGTTCGGTCACGCCGGCGGGCGCACCGATGCGCCCGCTTGCCCCGTGGCGGCGGATTCCCGGGATGGGTGTCGGGGTGCGGGCCGGGCCGTCATCCGCGCGCGGGGCCCTCAGCCTCGGCGGCAAGGCGTAGAAGAGCATGATGCCGATCGAGAACGTGCCGATGATGTCGACCTCCGAGAAGGACCGGATCGCGAACATGGACGCAAACGCGACAGCGATGGTGTACTCCGGCCGCATCCCGTGTCGCAGGAGCAGGAAGACCCCCCGGAGGAGCGTGAGGAACAAGATGGAGGTGATCAGGGCTACCCCGACGATCCCCAAATCCACGAACACCTGATAATACAAATTGTGGAAGTGGAACCCCGTCTTCCCCCAGATGCCGAATTTGTACCACATGTGCTCGGCGAGGATGTTGCCCTTCACCCAGAACGACTGGTACCCGTGCCCGATGAACGGGCTCTCCATGCCCTGAGCCCAGGCGATGTTCCACAACTCCGTCCGGCCCGTGAGGTTGGTGGATTTGCCCAGGGCCCTGAGCACCTCGCGCTTCAGGTCGATCGCGACAGCGACGGTGGCCAGGCCCGCCGCGATCGTGCCCGCGATCAGCAGGGTCGGCTTCCGGCGGTGCCTGGGGAGTCGGGTGATGGCGTAGAGCGTGGCCAGGATGGCGGCCGTCGCCAGGGTCCCCACGAGCGAGGTCGCCGACTTGCTCTGAACCAGGCAGAGCAGGCCCAGCAGGATCCCGAGCAGGCTGAAGCACCTGCTCACGAGGTTCCGGCTCCCGCCGAACGTGAGGAGCGCGGCCAGGATCGCGATCTGCGCGAAGAGCCCGACCATGTTCTTCGAGCCGAAATAGCCCACGAGGATGTGCTCCCCCGTGAACGGGTCCCCCCCGTATCGCCCGCTCGCGAGCGTCAGGGCGAGCACGATCATCGCCCCGTCCCTGATACCGTGGATGAACGACTTCGGGCTGGTCTTCTCCGCGATGACCAGGCTGAACAGGGCAAGCCCCCCGAATTCGAGGGCCTTGTAGAGGGACGTATTCGTATGCTTCGACCAGATGCTCGACAGGATGCACCAGAGCACGAACAGCACCGTCAGCGTGCAATTCCTCGGGATCGTGATCGCCACCTTCCCCCGCGGCAGCATCGTGCTCATCCAAAGCGCGAAGAACGCGACGATCGACAGCGGCCCGAGGTGCGAGGCGAACGCCATGATCAACAGGCTGGACATGACGTACAGGGATCCCCTGCGTTCGCCCAGGTAATAGCCCTGTCGCCGTTTCGGCTCTTGGAATTTCAGTCCCTGTGTCATGGTCCCCGGATGTCGAGCAAGCCTGAAAACATACATTAACAACAATTAATATCAATCTTTTATTCCGAGGGCGGGGCCCTCTTCGTCAAGGGCGCTCCCTCCGCAGCTTCCGTGGCGCTGCGCGCCGTGTGCAGCCGCTGCGCTCGTCCCTGTGACGAATTCACCCATTCTATGGTCCCGGGCCGGTGCCGCCGTTGGCCGGGCGAATGTCGCGCGTGACGACATTTCCCGCCAACAGGCCTTCCGAATCAGGAGACTCGGCCATGCAGATCGTCCACCGCACCTCCCGCACCGAGAAGATCGCCTTCACCTCGAAGCCCGACGCCGAGACCCGCAGGGCCCTCGCGGCCGCCGGCTGGCGCTACAACGGCCTCCACTGGTGGCGGAACGTCAACGAGACGGTCATCCGCAAGCCCAGGGAGCTGCCCGCCCTGCTCGCCCCCCTCGGCGAGCCCGAGGCGGCCACCGCCTGAATGGACCCGACCGGGGCACGGAGGCCCCAGCTTTTCCCCATATTTCCCGTTCGATTCCAGGAGCCTACGCCGATGACGACCGCCGTCCTGTCCCGTGACGACCTCCGCCGCCTCGCCCCGGGCATCTTCGCCGACCGGCCGTGGGGGGGCATGTCCGGCCGCTACCGCATGGTCCCGACCGTCGAGGTCGCCGACATCCTCCGGGATCGGGGGTTCCTCCCCGTCCGCGCCCACCAGTCCCGCAGCCGCATCCCCGGCAAGGGGGCCTTCACCCGCCACCTGATCCGCTTCCGCCACCGCTCCTTCCTCGACGCCCCCGCGCCCGCCGTAGGCGGCGAGCTGCCGGAGCTGGTCCTGACCAATTCGCACGACGGCACGTCCGCCTACCGCTTCATGGCCGGCATCTTCCGCCTGGTCTGCGGCAACGGCCTGGTCGTGCAGTCGGCCGATTTCGGCTCGATCGGCGTCCGCCACTCCGGCGGGGCGGACTTCCACGCCCGGATCATCGAGGCGACCTGCCGCGTCGCCGAGGAGGCGCCCCGTACCATGGAGACCATCGGGGCCTGGGGAGGGATCGAGCTGGAGCCCCGGCAGCGGCTCGACTTCGCCGCCGCGGCCTGGGAGCTGAAGCCGAACCCTGCTATCACCCCGGAGCAGCTGCTCCGCCCCCGCCGCCCGGAGGACGACCGGCCCGACCTCTGGCGCACGCTCAACCGCGTGCAGGAGAACCTGATCCGGGGCGACCTGGGCGGCGTCAACGCCCGGGGGAGGCGCATCCGCACCCGCCCCGTCCGGTCGGTCGAGGCCGACCTCCGCATCAACCGGGGGCTCTGGCGGCTGGCCGAGTCCACGGCCGCCGCGCTCAACTGACCACGCGAGAGGGCCACGGATGGCCCGATTGCCCCTCGCACGCCCGCCGGCTCGGGGTGCCGCGACGCATGCCGCGTCGCCCCCATCGCGTGGGGGTCGGCGACCGCGACGAACGAATGGCTGGACTGGATCGGGGAATGCTGCTAGCGTTGCCGACGCTTTCGTGTTAGCGGAGATCACTGCCTGGACCTACTCAGCTTTATCTCAAACACTCACAAAGTATCCACTAACGAGCATCTCTGGGAGTTGCTCGCCGACTTCCTCCGCCCGATCGGCTTCGACAGTCAGATTTTCTGCCTCATGACCGATCACGCCTCCATCGGACAGCCGGCCAAGCATGGCATCATGTCGGGCTACCCCGATGACTGGATGAAACACTACGTCGCGAGCGACTACGAGCCGATCGACCCCATTCGCAAGGAAGCAGCCCTCAACTTGCAGAGCATCTTCTCCTGGGACGGCATCGACCGGATTCGCCCGTACAACAAGAACGAACGCTCGATCCTGAACCAGGCGGGGGATGCCGGTCTCCGGAACGGCGTGGCGGTGTCGTTGCTGAACTCGCGGCAGGAACGGGTGTGCATGGGCTACGCCAGCTCGGGCGGCAAGGTCGAATTGAACCCGACGACCCTCAGCGTCCTGAAGCTCGCCTCGATCCAATTCTACGACGCGTACCAGGCGTTGAACCGCCCGGCCGTGGGGGGGAGATCGCCCAGGGTCTGGCTCACCGAACGAGAACGTGAAGTCCTCCAGTGGGCGGCGCTGGGCAAGAGCAATCCGGACATCGCGACCATCCTGGACATCAGTGACGCCACGGTCGCCTACTTCCTGCAGCGTTGCTTCTTCAAGCTGGACGCCAACAGCAAGACCCTCGCCGTGGTGAAGGCCATCCGGCTCGGCCTGATCCGGCTGGACGAGCGGTTCGCCGTCCACTCGACAAAACCATACTTGTAATCGCACCCCCCCCGAAAAAACACCTATCTGGGTGGCTAGGTTCGTCGGGCGTCGCGACGGGATATCCTCCCCCTGAATCAATCAGGGAGGGCTTATGCAGATCGTGGGATTCTCGGAATTATCCTGTACTCCGCTGTACCCGAGGTATCTGGAGTTCCGCAACGACGTCTTCAACCAACTCCTGAAATATCACCACACGGGCAATCCCGTCTTCCAGTTCACCGCCTTCGATGCGAGCGAGAGGCTGGGCACGCCATATGGCGTCGAATACGATCAATACGACATCCCCAAGACGTTGCACCTGGCCTTCGTGGACGCGCACGGGCCGCTCCGGAAAACGCCCCGATCGGCGGCCGATCGCGACGGAGCGATCCTGGGCTGCTTGCGATTCCTGCCCACGGATGGCCCCTACATGATCCGCGATGCCGTGAGCTCGGGGACCTGGGAAAACGTCGAGTTGCTCGTCGACGACCTCCCCGGCAGCCCCGCGATCTATGAAGCCTCGCGGATCGCCGTCTCGCCCCGCGTCAAGGATGCGGCCCGCCGGAAGGCGATCGTCGACAGCCTGGTGTACGCGAACGTGGAGATCGGCGTGCGGTTGGGCGTCGAGCGGATGATCGGGATCATGTACGACCGGGTCTGGAATTCCGTGTATCGCGAGCGTGGCGTCCCGATCCGCTACCTGAGCAAGCCATTCCGCGTCGACGACGGGCCGCCGATCATCATCGGCGAGATCGACACGTCTGCCGTGACGCTGGCCGGGCTGGCCGGACGGTACTCGAGGGAGATCGAGGCGGGCCTCATCGTGCCGGCCGCGATCGAATCGGCCACCTGGATGATGCACTTCTACCATGTGAATCGCTCGATGCCCAGCCTCCCGCCCGCGTGGGAGACCCGGGCACCGTCCCGGCCGGGCATCCGGGAGGCGGTCGGGGGATAACGCATGAGAACGCTCTGGCGAAACGCGGAACCTTACCTGCGTGCCATCGCATACCTCGTCGACGAATCCCGGCGCGAGGACATCACGCTGCTCCACGACCGCCTCAAGAGGACCGAATCGGATCTGGCCCATCTCATCCTCCAATACCTCCTCTCCCCGCCCCGGGACGGCCGGCCGATCCGGGCGTGCCCGGAGACCCTGCATGCCATCCATTACATCGTCGGCCGGCTGGACGAACTGTCGGAGGCCGAGCTGGAGAACCTCGCCAGGCATTTCGAGGCCGATTGCACCTGGCATGTTCCTTAAACACCTTTACTTCACGAGGAGAGCCATGAATTTGACACGATTTGACGCACAATCTGCGGGAATTGACGAGATCAACGCGGCCATGGACGAGTTCGGGTACGTGATCCTGGATAACGCGATGTCCCCCGCCCAGGCGGAGGCGATGCGAGGGGAGCTGGAACCGTACTTCGATGCCCGGGCCAACTGCCATGCGCATTTCTACGGCTTCAACACCAAACGCATCGAGGCCCTGTTCGCCAAGTCCGAGATGACGCGGCGGATGGCGGTCAACCCCGTCGTCCTTGCCGTCACGCAGCACCTGCTCGGTGCCAATTGCGACAGCTTCCAGGTCAACCTGACCCAGGGCATTCGCATCAATCCGGGCGAGAAGGCGCAGATCATCCACCCCGACAGCGCCCTCTTCCCCATGAGCAACAAGCCGTTCGAATTCCAGGTGAATACCATTTGGCCATCCAGCCCCTTCCGCAGGGAGAACGGGGCGACCCAGCTCGTCCCCGGTAGCCACCGATGGCCCGAGGGACGCTCCCCGCAGCCGCACGAGATCACCTGCGCGGAGATGGACCCGGGCTCCGTCCTCGTCTACGCGGCGTCGTTGCTCCACGGCGGCGGCGCGAACACCACCCGGGAAGCGAGGACGGGCATCGTCATCAGTTATTGCCTGGGCTGGCTCCGGCAGGCCGAGAACCAGTACCTCTCCTACCCGCCCGAGGTCGCGAGGACGTTCGACGAGCAGCTCCAGAGGCTCATCGGCTACAATGTGCACAAGCCCAACCTGGGATGGGTGCACGGCCACGACCCCATCGATCTCCTGACGATGAAGGAGCATGGCAACGCGGGTGCGGCGGAATTCCTGACCGATGCCCAGATCAAGCTGCTCGAGGATTACCACGACAGCAGCCCCGTGGCCCTGACGTCCCACAATCTCCAATCCGCCTAGCTCTTGTATCGCCGCGGCATCTCGCCGATCAGCCCGGCGCGTCAAACGCCAGGCGTTCGACCACCGTGACGCGATCCCCGGCCGCGATGAGCTCCGCCTCCCCCAACTCTCGTACCCACGGGACGCGGTGCCCCTGGATGCCCCGCAGGAGGTGGATGCCCGGCGTCGCCTCCAGCGCGAGGTTCCTCCCCTCGATGCGTACCGTCTCCTCGTCGAACTTCAGGGTGATCCCTTCGGAGGGGTCGAAGACGACCTTCCGCAGCAGGGCATAGTCGTAGGCGATGCTCCGGCCGTCTTTCAGGCGGAACTCGAGCATCGGGGAACGCTCGCGCATCCCCCGCAGCCAGCTGAAACAGCCCAGGTCATCGGCCAGGTCGTCGCCCGGCTCCGGGGGCTCCCCCAGGCCCGGGATCGGGACGCGCGTGCCGGCATACCGCTTCAGGACGCTATCGCTCATGCTGTCGCTCCCGCCCTCGCATCCTCATCGCCTCCTGAAGCAATCGCACGTCGCGACCGCGGCGCTCCTCCTCCAGCTTCAGCCGCCGACGCAGGAGGCGATCCCGGTGCGTCGCGGCCTGGCGCATCAGGTCCTCGGCCGCCAGCTGCGGTTGCGAGCGCAGCAGCTGGGCCCGAAGCGAGGCCCTGTCGTCCGTGTACACCGTCGCCGACTTCCGGCCCCGCGAGCAGCTGACGTAGAACTGCTCCGGCGAGGTGGCCGCGAAGGAGTCGGACGACTGGCCCACGAAGACCCGGTCGACCGTCTTGCCCTGCGAGGCGTGCGAGGTGACCACGTAGCCGTGGTCGAGGTGGCCGAAGTCCCGGGCGATCGTCCAGCCGTTCTCCAGGACGATCCCGCCGTCGGAGTCGAAGTCGCGGACCCGGTGCCGGTCCCCGTTGTGCAGGGCGTGCCTGCGGTCGGCCGTCGTGCCGTTGCGGGTGATCCGGATCACGTCCCCCGGCGCGATCTCCAGGCTGCCGCGATGGAAGACCTCGAAGCGATCGGCCAGGGCCACGGGGGCGGGGAGCCCTCCCCCGACCGCGAGGCGCTGCCCCTTGCGGAAGCCCGGGGCGTTCTGGTGGAACTGGAGCACGTCGCCGGGCGCATAGCTCGCCCGGTCGGCCTTCTCGGCCCGGGTGAGCTGCCGGCTGTGCAGCACCGGGACCTGCCTGCCCGACGCCGCCAGCAGCCCCTCCTCCCGCAATGATCGGCGGATCTCCCGGGTGATCCGATCCTTCTCCAGGTGCGTCGGCGAGACCACGAGGGCCGATTCCCCGGCCTTCACCGCCCCGAGATAATCCTCGGCCAGCTTCCGGTGGCGCTCCGTCGCGCCGATCTCCCGGATCCAGCCCAGCTCGTCGAGCCGGTCGAAGCCCTCCCCCACCTTCCCCTCGCCTAGCGCGCGGATCGCCTCGCGATACAGCCCCTTCTGGCGGCGGATGTCCCGGACCTCGGCCGGGACGATCCCCGCCTCGGACTCGAGCAGCCGCAAGGGCTCGCCGCGCTCGACCGATTTGTGCTGCCGACGATCCCCGGAGAGCACGACCCGCGCCTCGGCGCGGTCGGCCAGGTCGAATACCCGGGCCATGGTGCGCGAGCCCAGCATCCCCGCCTCGTCGATCCAGACCACCTGGCCGCGGATCCGACCCTGGAGTTCGGCGTCGACCAGCAGGCGAGAGACCGTGTCTGCCTCCGGAAACCCCTCGTCCCGGAGCACCCCCCGGCCGGCCCCGGCCGTCGGCGCGAAGACGAAGACCTCCCTCCCCCGCTCCCGGATGCCCTCGGCCGCCTCCTGCATCAGCGAGGTCTTGCCCACCCCCGCCGCGCCCCGGATGACGACGACGCGGTCCCTGGAGCCGAGCACGTGGCGCACGGCCCGGCGCTGATCGGCGCCGAGCCAGTCCCGCCGCATCGGCCGGTCGGGGTCGCCCAGCGGCCGGCAGGTCCCCCTCCCCGCCCGCGCGAACGCGACCATCCGCCGCTCCTCCGCCAGCACCAGGGGCGTGGTGGCCATCCGGCGCCCGCCCACCGTGCCGATAATCAGGCCCGAGTCGGCGGCCGCGGCCGCCGCCTGAACCTCCGTGACCTTTGCCCGTCCCACCGAATGCCGCATCGCCTCGGCGATGACCAGGCGCTCGGGCACGACCGAGCGCCGCTCGAAGCAGTGCCCGATGGCGTGCCGCAGCGACTCGGAGGCCTCCCGGCCGTCCCGAGGTCGCGCCCCGGGGATCGCCCGGAGGCGGACCTGCTCCAGCGCGTCCCGCTCCTCGGGAGTCAGGCGTGATCGCCATTCGGCGCGCAGCTGACCGGCCGAGAGGTGCCCGGCCTTGCGCTCGCGGGTCCGGGCGCCGAGCCGATCCTTCCCGGCATCGTCGCGGATCCCCTCCTCGCGCGCCACCCGCTCGATGACGTCCCGCCGCCGCGAGAAAACATCGATCACGCGGTCGGGGACCCCCTCCAGCTCCCAGCCCGAGGGCGTCCGGCGGATGCCGTAGCCCAGCTCGGCCAGCGAATCGGCCAGGTGCGAATGGAACATCGCCTGGAAATACGGGGCGTTCCGCTTGATGTCCCGGAACTGGGCCGCCTTCCAGGCGCCCTCCCTGGCGTCGTGGGTGGCGTTGAAGGCGAAGCAGTGGGCGTGCAGGTGCGGGTCGGGGACCCCGTCCACCGGCCGGGACGTGAAGTGCACGAACTCGCCCCAGGCCAGGTTGCCCGTCGTCCGGTCGGCATATTTTCCCCCCTTGCGGACGCGTGCCTGGGATTCGGCCTCGACGGCCTCCATCGTCCGGCCCACGGAGTCGCGGAAGGCCTCCAGGATGCGGTCGTCGCCGATCACGCCGTACATCGCCGAGACGCTCTTGGGCACGTGGAAGTTGAGGTCGTAGCCGACGGTGCGGCTGTCCTTGCTCCGCAGGGTCAGCGGGGCGCCGGTGCCCGGGCGGCGGTTGTCGCAGAGCATCTCCCAGTCGGCGCGGCCGACATCGCCGGAGAGCCCCAGCAGCGCGGCCCCCTTGCCGCGCCAGCGACCGGCCAGCTCCTGGCCCTCGACGTAGTAGTCCGCCGTGCTGTAGTAGCTCTTCGCGCCCGCGGCGGAGCGGTTCTGGATGACTCGCAACATGGGGCACTCGACCTGCGTGGTGATGGCCCGATTCGTACTCGCATCGCTCATCGTGGCCGGGGTTGCGGCCGCCCACCGCTACCGGGGCGGGTCGGCAACCGCACGGAGGCCGATGTGCATGCCGCGCGAAAAACTATGTGAATTTTACACGTCAGTCAAATCCTATCTCTCGATCCCGCGACGGGGTCGGCATGGCATCGGGATCCGCCCGTGCCGGCGAAGGTCTCCGGGACGATGACGCCTCGGGCGTGGCGAAGGGGACGGGACGCCCGGATTGAGCGACACCGTGCTCGTGCGCGGGGGATGCGGACGAACCGGGCACGCACTCCGGGCGGGGCGTGAATCCGGAGGGGGGGAACGCGGGCCCGGGGTCTGCGGCAGGCTCTCACCGACCCTGGGCCGATCCGGGCGCGTCGCCCGTGATGCCACGAGCCTTGCGGGGCGATGTCCCGGGCAGGGACGGCGGGGGAAGTGACGCCAGTGTGCCGTGACGGCCCTCGTGTCCTGGCGGGAGGTATCGGATCTCCTCTTGCGTGCATGGTCGTCCTTACCCGAGTGCGGACCGTTTCCTCCGCGAGCCATACAGCCGCCGACGCCCGCCGCAACGAGAGAAACGGCTTTCACAAGGGATTTTTCCCAGGGGTGTGAACCTTCCGTTTCTCACGTTGCCCCGGGCACGTGCCGCCACGATGGCGGCCGTGGGCCTGAAGGCCCGTCTAAGGCGGCTGTAATTGTCGCTCTGGAAAGGCCGCAATGGGTGCGGTCTCCGATGAACGAAGAGGAGAATTCTTATGACCGAGAACACGAGGACCGACGACGGCGACAAGGCGGTACGCAACCGCCGCCCCAGCCTGATCGCCTGGCAAGTCCGGGACGGCAAGGACGACGAGAGCTACTGGGACCGCGTCGGCGTCGCCTGGCAGAACCGGGACGGGGGATTCACCGTCCAGCTCCACGCCGTCCCCTTAAGCGGCCGGATCGTCCTCCGCAAGCCCGAGCCCCGCGGCTGATCGTCAACCCGGGCGGGCCGCAGTGCCCGCCCCCACCCCGAAAGGATTCGAACCATGCACGACAACTTCCATCTCCACGGCCGGACGATCGATTTGATCGACCGCATCCACGACCTCTCCGCCGGCTGCGACCCGGACTTCGACGCCGAACTCGACGACCTCGAACGGGAGTTCGCCGAGCTCCGCCTCCGCTTCGGCAACCGCGAATAGGGGGGCGAGTATGCATCATCGCCTCCTCATCACGCTCGACGCCGAGCCGGACGCCACCTCCGAGGAGATCCGCCGCGACCTCTTCGAGCGGCTCACCGAGGACGCCATCGGCCGCAAATGGCTGGTGGTCGTCGACTACCACGATTGATCAACCACGGAAGGAGAAACACCATGAACCTCACCATCGAGAACATCCAGCACCACCGCAACGGGATCTGCGGCGCGCCGTTCTACGTCCTGCTCTTCCGGGATCCCGACGAGGGGCGGATGCTCGGCGTCGTCTTCGACGAGCCGCACCACGTCGCGGTCTTCAACCTCGACAAGCTCGCCGCGGGCAACATCGCCTTCGGCGTCAACTCCTGGCGGGGCGACCGCTACGAGCCGTCCCTGCGGACGGCGATCGCGGGCTGGGGCCGGGAGGAAGCCCGATGAGCGCGAACCGGCGCCGCGCGATGCGGATCGGACACATCCTCGACCGGAACGCGGACGGGCAGACAGGCCGCGAAGGGCTCATCGACCTGCTCGCGGACGCTCGCCACTGGTGCGACCGGCACGGTGAGTCATACGCGAGGCTCGACCGCCTCGCCCATGAGCACTACCTCGCGGAACAGCAGGCGGGCCTCGAAGCCATCGAGCCCGTGGAAGACGAGGCGAGCCTCAACGTTCACGGTCTCCTCGAGCGAGGTCGCCAGATCGCCGTGGTCTGGTCCGTCGAGGACGTGCTCCAGGTGCGCCCGGACCTGTCGCCCGAGCAGGCCTGGGATGTCCTGGTGTCGTGCCGTCGTCGCCACGACGCGACGATCGGCATCAACTGGGACGTCCTCGAGGTCGCCGCCGGGTGCCTCTATCCCGAACCCCAATCCAACCACGAACAAGGAGAATCGCATGAATAGCACCGCCATCAATCCCTTCTACGCCGCCCGCGTCGAGCGGGCACGATCCCCCTCGCCCGCGCGGCCGGATCGCCACGTCTACGCGCGGCTGCCGGTCGCCCCGCGGAACGCGAGCCCGGTCCCGCACCTGACCAGCCTCTACCACTTCCACCGCGCCGGCGAATACGGCGACCGGAAGTGGCCGGGCAACTGCGGCGGGAACCTGATCAAGGACCTGCTGCGCTACTTCCGACCCGGGCTGGTCTTCGACCCGATGACCGGCAGCGGCACGGCCCGCGACGTCTGCGAGGAGCTGGGCGTCCCCTGCCTGGCCTTCGACATCCACCGGGGCTTCGACGCCTGCGACCCGCGCGAGTTCCCGTCCGAGGAGGGCTTCGAGTTCATCTGGGCGCACCCGCCCTACTGGCGGCAGAAGCTCTATGCCGACGACCCCAGGGACCTGTCCCGGTCGCCGACGCTGGAGCACTTCCTCCGCCGCTACGGCCAGTTCATCCGCAACTGCGCCCGGTCGCTGAGGCCCCGGGGCAAGCTGGCCATCCTCATGGGCGACTACAGCGACCGCGAGGCCGGCTACGTCCCGCTCGTCTACCACACCAAGCGGCTCGCCTTCGAGGCCGGGCTTGTTCAGCACTGCACGGACATCATCCGCTTCAGCCATGGCGCCAGCAGCAGCAGGAAGGTCTACCGCTCCTGCTTCATCCCGGGGCTGCACGACGTGTGCACGATCTTCGAGAAGACCCGCTAACCGATCAACAACTCATGGAGGAATCGATGAAAACCTACCGCATCACCATCGACATCGACATCCGGGCGAGGGACCGGGGCCAGGCGGGACGCCGGGCGAACCTCATCGTCGGCGACATCGAGGCCGGTCGCCGCGAATGGATCGTGGAGATCCTGCCGGACGGCACGCAAGAACGCCCTACTGCGAAAGGAGCGTGACCATGCCGAGCTACAACGTGCACATCTACCGCGAGATGAGATTGCTCTTCGAATCGATCGAGGCCGACTCGCCCGAGGCCGCGGCCGCCCTGGCTCGCGAGCGAGAAGCGGAGGACGCGGCGATCGTCGCCGAATGCGACGGGATCGACCTCGCCGCCCTCGTCGACGAGGTCGGGGACGAGGAGTACGAACGCTCGGTCACGATCGAGTTCGAGCGTGACGCGACGCCCGCCCCGGTCGTCCGGGACGCGATCGTGGCGATCTCCGTCCGCGGCGGCCTGATCGTGGACGTGGACGCGACCGTCCCGCTCACCGTGGTGATCGAGGACTGGGATGTTTGCGACGAGGACACCGGCGAGCGACCGTTGCGCGTCGTGCTCCCGCTCGCGGGCGAGCTCACGCCGCCGAAGGCCGCCCGGCTCCTCCGCCTCATCTCCGACGACTCAACCCGCAACTGAAAGGAACCCCCGCATGACGAATCCTGACTCCATCATCGCCGACATCGCCCGCACGCAGCTCGGGATCGAGACGCTCGAGGCCCGCCGGTCCGACCGCCTCGACTTCCACGACCTGGCCGTCTGGAGCATCCGGGACGCCCTCGTGGCCGCCTACGAGGCCGGGATCGACGCGGCCTCGCGCCCCGCCCGTCCGGACGCGGCCGGGCCGGGACTCCCCGCCCGTTTCGACGGGTACGAGATCAGCCCCTGCCTCCGCTTCGAGGAGCCGGATCAGCCCGGTCGGTTCTATTTCGAGCCGTGCGAGCCCCACGAGGCCGACGTCTGGACGCTCTACGGCCACGTGACCGGCGAGGGCGTCCACGCGATCGGCGACTTCGAGGCCCGCGAGCACGCCGAGGAAGTCTTTGCCCGCATCACCGGGATGCCCTATAACGACCCCCAGAACGGCGAGAGACGAACGCGATGACGGACGAACTGGACGACATCCTCGACGACCTCTTCCACGGGTGCGCCTTCGCCGCGTTCGTGGAACTGGCCGTCGAGCGGGGGACGCTGCCCGGCGAGGAGGAGACCCGTCGCCGGGCATTCGCCTACTACGAGCACGAGCTCGCGGCCAGGGATCGGGCGCGGGGCCTGCCCTTCGGCGCACGACCCGAGGCGGCGGGCCCGGCCGATTGAGCCGCCGGGGACTCCCGCTTCACTGGATCGACTTCGGGATCGAGGCCGCGTCGGGGATGTCCTCCAGGATCAGCCCGATGGCGTGGGCGATCTCGGCCCAGCGGACCGCCCCCTCGGTGTCGCCCAAGGCATGCAGCTCGCTGCTCTTGCCGAAGGCGAACGCCCTGGGATCCTCTCGCTCTCCGCACTCGCAGACCAGCGCGACCGCGGTCTTCCAGATCTCGATGTCCTTCGCCAGACTCGCCTCCTCCTGCCCGCCCCGTCGCCCGGGGAGACGCCCCCGAATGCCGGGGTGATGGCCTCTTCCCGTTGGCGGGCAGGTTAGCCCGGATCACGTCTCCGGTCAAATTTCGAGTGCTGTAGCTCGCCGCCCCGGCGGGAGCCGGCCGCGTGCTGCCGCGGTCCGCCCCGCTCCCGTCCCGTTCGGGACCGGCTGCGCCGCGCTCTCGCCCGCTGGCGGGGACCCGAGGGGGTGCTCCCCCGGATCGGTCAAGGATGCCCTCCGGCGTCCGCCGCGGCCTCCGCCCGACCTTCCGCGCTGCCCTTGTGCAGGCCGGTACCCTCCGCGCCGATCGTCCCTGACCGCCCTCCCCCCGTCGCCGGATCTCGCCTTCGTCCCGGGTGAATGCCGCGGGCATTCATCCGGACACCACGAACGGGGGAGAGACCCATGCAGGCCACGCGATCCGACGTCTACACCCGCGTCACCGATGCCATCGTCGCCGAGCTGGAGAAGGGCGTCCGCCCCTGGCTGAAGCCCTGGGACGCCGAGCACCTCGCCGGGCGGATCATGCGGCCGCTGAGGCACAACGGCGAGCCCTACAAGGGCGTCAACGTGCTGATGCTCTGGATGGCCGCCCAGGCGCGGGGCTTCGCCTCGCCCTTCTGGATGACCTTCAACCAGGCCAGGGCGCTGGATGCATGCGTCCGCAAGGGAGAGCGCGGCTCGCTCGTCGTCTACACCGACCGGCTGACGTGTACCGAAACCGCCGAGGACGGGGAGGAGACCGAACGCGAGATCCCCTTCATGAAGGGCTACACCGTCTTCAACGCCGATCAGATCGACGGGCTGCCGGGACGGTTCCGCGAATCCCCCGCCCCCGAGCCGCTCGACCCCACGCAGCGGATCGAGGCGGCCGACCTCTACTTCGCCAACACCGGGGCCGACGTCTGCCACGGGGGGAACCAGGCCTACTACGCCGAGGGCACGGATCACGTCCAGATGCCGCCCTTCGAGACGTTCCGCGACGCGGAGGCCTACTGCGCCACCCTCGCCCACGAGCTGACCCACTGGACCAAGCACCCCGCCCGGCTCGCCCGCGACTTCGGCCGCAAGCGGTTCGGCGACCCCGGCTATGCCCGAGAGGAGCTGGTGGCCGAGATCGGCGCCGCCTTCCTCTGCTGCGACCTGGGCATCGCCCCCGAGCCGAGGGAGGATCACGCCAGCTACCTCGCCCACTGGCTGGCCGTGCTCAGGGAGGACAAGCGGGCCATCTTCCAGGCCGCCTCCCATGCCCAGCGGGCGGTCGAGTACCTGCACGGCCTCCAGCCGGTCGATCCGCCACCGGAGACGGCCTGACCGGAGGCATGCGGGACTCTCCCTCTCGCGCCCGACCTGGGCGCGAGAGGGATGCCGCCGGACGCGGCATCCCTCGCCTTCCCCGATGAGTGAGTGGACATCCCAAACGCCCCGCCTCGACGGCCGGGCCACACCCTCCCCCGGCACGCCACGGGGTTGACGACCAGGCTGTCAGTCGTACGCCTTACTCAGTCGATTCTTGACCCCCTGGGCGGGTGCGCCAGGCGGATTAGCTAGCTGACTTACTGAATCACATGGAGAAATTCCCTGATGTCAGACATCTTCCCTAAGCGGTGCTTAGGGGATTTTTCACGGTGAAAACCGGATTTCATGCCGGATTGCTGGCCGTCTTTCTTTCCGTCTTGCTGTCCGTCTTGCCTGCTGGCACGCCATCCGGCAAGCCGTCCATCCATCGGGACAGACGGATGGAAATGCCTGGCCGCCTTCGGCATCCGTGGCGTGGTTCCAGCCGGGCCGGCTTGACCACCCTCCCCCCGCCCTGGAGTCACCCGGATCGGGCCCGCCTGGCGAGGGAGCCTCGTCCGACGATGCGTGTCGGGAGGGATGTCGTCGGCCTGCCGTCCTGCAGTCCGGATGGCTGGTCGGCAGGCTCGACGTCCTTCTGTCCCGCCGGATGGAAAGCGGCCCTGCCTGCTGTCTTGCTTTCTTTCATGCTTTCTGGCTTGCCGGACGGATTTCCATCCGGCCGCCATGACGGCAGGCCGGCGGCGATCACATGGCGGGGTCGCGCGGTTGCGATCGCGGGCAGGTTCCGGGACGATGCGTCGGCGGGCTTGTCGGCCGTCCCTCCTGACGGCTGGCCTGCAGTCCGGCTTTCCTGCTTGCCTTCCTTCCGGCTTTCTTTCATGCTTTCCGTCTTTCATGACATGCGCCTAATCGGCCGTGTCATGCCCGGGCCCGGCGTCGGCACGCAAGCCGGAGGGAGAGCTTTCCGTCCATCCTGACATCTGGCAGGCTGGCCTGCTTTCCTGCTGGCTTTCTGTCCGTCTGGCTTTCATGCGTCCCGGCCATCATGCCATGCGCCCGATAGGCCGTGTCGCCCTGATGGGCTCGCGTGCCCTCGAGCCGGACGGAAGGCTTTCCGTCCGGCCGGATTTCAGGCGTGCTTTCCGTCTTTCATGCTGGCTTGCTTTCCTGAAAGCCATCCGGGCGGGGCAAGGCAACGCTTCCACGCGATCCCCGAGGGCGGGGAGGGTGGTCGCGACCCGCTTTCCTGCTGGCTGGCTTGCCGTCCGTCTTGCTGGCAGGCATGAAAGCCGGATGGAAGGACGGTCATCCGGCTGCACATATTGCTTGCCAGACGGAAGGAAATCATTTAAGTGATAGTGCATGATTATCGTCATCGCCAATTCCAAGGGCGGCGTCGGCAAGTCCACGCTGGCCGTCCACCTCGCCGCCTGGCTGCACAAGCAGGGGCATCGCGTCACGCTGGCCGACTGCGACACGCAGCAGTCCTCCTCCGAATGGGTCCGCGAGGCCGTGCCCGAGGTCAGGGCGGTCCGGTTGGACAACCCCGACATGATCCTCAACGACCTGCCGAGCCTGGGCCAGGAAGCCGACTACGTCATCGCCGACGGGCCGGGCAGCCAGACCGAGACCAGCCGCGCCCTGCTGCTGCGCGCCGACCTGGCCATCGTGCCGTGCAAGGCGAGCATGCTGGAGGTCAGGGCGCTGGCCAAGGCGACCGAGGTGCTCCGCCAGGCGCAGGACATCCGCGCCGGCAAGCCCGACGCCGTGATCGTGCTCAGCATGATCGGCAAGAACTACCGCCTGACCAAGGACATGATGGACGCGGCCGCCGCGCTCAACCTGCCGCTGGCGAACAAGTCCCTGGTGCTGCGCCAGGTCTACGCCGACGCGCCCGGCCAGGGCTCCGTCGTCTGGAACCTGGGGGCGAGGGCACAGGAGGCGGCCGACGAGGTGGATCAGCTGTTCCGCGAGATCCTCCCGGATGCCGTCAAGGGCCGGGCGAGGAAGGGATCATCCGTGAAATCGAAGGCAGTCGCGTGAAGGAGAAACCCATGGCCGAGCGTCGTGCACTGGTCGAAGGACTGAAGACCCCGAGCAATCCCCCCGTCGATCCCGAGACGGAGAAGAAATTCGTCTTCCGCGACAAGGCGGAGGCCGCGGCCGAGGCGAACGCCACGGCCGGCCCGGCGCCGACCCCGACGACGGCCGGGCCCGTCTCCCGCATCCCGCTGAGCACCCGGATGCGCTCGGATTTCGCCGCGGCGCTCAAGCGCGCCTCGCTGGAGCGGCAGCTTGCGGGCGTCGAGCCGAACACGCTCCAGGACATCCTCGAGCAGGCCGTCGAGCCCTGGCTGCGCGGCAACGGCTACCTCAAGTAAACCTCCCGGCCGCCACGCCTCCGGATCGGGGCGAGGGGATGATCCCGCCGATCCCACGCGGGCCCGTCCCGGTCGTTTTCCATTGATAGGCCCGCCGGACTGGTCTAATGTCCGTTTCGAAGCGTGCTTCGCGGCGCGGGGCGAGGGGAGAGACGCCCGGCCGCCCGGCTGCGGGCGCCGGAATTCGACCACGACTGCGACGAGCCCCATGACCAAACGCATGCCCCCCCGGGGCGACCACCAGCCCGACCTCTTCGCCGCCAACTTCGCGGACATCCCGATCCGCGACCAGCGGGACACGATGGAGCGTCCCTTCTTCAGCCTGGCCAAGAAGCCGCGCTTCACGCCGATCGAGTACCACGTCGGCGACGTCTGGGTCGAGGTCTCGGCCAACCCCAAGTTCGGCCTGGCCACCATCTGGGACGCAGACATCCTCATCTGGGCCTCGACGCAGATCACCGAGGCGCTCGACCGCGGCCAGACGCCCAGCCGCGTCGTGCGATTCCACCCGCACAACCTGCTCAAGTCCATCCGCCGATCCCCCGGGGGCGAGCATTATCACCGGCTCCGCGCCGCCCTGGACCGGCTGACCCACACCGCCGTCCGCACCAACATCCGCGCCAACGGGAAGAAGAAGGCGTCCTCTTTCCACTGGCTCGAGAGCTGGACCGAGGTGACCGACGAGAAGACCGGCGAGACGATCGGCATGACCATGACTTTGCCCGACTGGCTCTTCGAGGGGATCCTCATGAAGGGCGGGGTCCTGACCATCCACGAGGATTACTTCCTGCTCACCGGCGGGATCGAGCGCTGGCTCTACCGCGTCGCCCGCAAGCACGCCGGGCAGCAGGAATGCGGCTGGCAGTTCACCATGCGCCAGCTCTACGAGAAGTCCGGCTCGACCTCCCGCTTCTCCGACTTCGCCATCGACGTCCGCAAGGTCGTCGAGGCCGACTCCCTGCCCGAATACACCGCCATGCTGCACAAGAACGACGAGGGGGACGAGATCGTCCAGTTCCTCCGCCGCGACCAGCTCGCGGCCGACGACCCCCGCTACGAGTCCGCCCGGCACCCCCGGCGGCGGATCGCCAAAGGCATCACCTCCAAGGGCTTGAAAATCCAGGATGTCGTCGAGGCCTAGGACGGCCTAACGGGCGCACCGGCACGGCCTATTGGCCGCATCGGCGGCCGATCGGGGCAGGCGATCCGGGCCAGGTCGGCGTACTCTCCAGGATTCGAGCCGGTTTCGCACGGCCTATCGGGCGCATTCCCGGTCATCCGCGCATCCCGACCCCCGAAATCCGCCGCAATGTCCCCGCCGCGGAATCAATCCGGGGTCGGAAAGGCAGTCCCCGGTGGCACGGCCTATTGGGCGCACGCAAAGGACGGTGCATTGGGTCGGCCCCGGGGGAGAATTTGACGACGCAACCTGTGGATTGGCACGGCCTATTGGACGCAGGCCGCACGGCCGATTAGGCGTAGGAGAATCGGCCTATTAGGCGCAAAGGCTCGGCCTATTAGGCGCACGAATCGCCGAATTCTCGCGGCGAATCAGGGGGATATCGGGGGGCTAACTGTTTAACTCTAGTAATATATAACTTACTTAACGTCCGAGGCCTGTGGACAACTCGGGTAAGTGATCCGACCATATCGCCGGGACAGGGGACGGGGAGAGGGGAGCAAAGGCATCCAGGGGGAGCCGTGCCGATGCGAGAGGCCGGCGTTCGAGACGCGCCCCATCACGCAGGTCTCGAATCCGGCCGACGATCGCGATAGGATGGATGTTCTCCAGGACAAGGCAAAATCGTCCCGATCCGCATGGAATGAGCAGGCTAGCCAGCGGCCTAACTCAATTCCTGAAAATGGCTTGTGAACGCGGAATCCGTCCGTGCTTCGGGGATATGGTCGGATCGCAGCCAAGGAAGCCACGGGTTATACTGGACAAACGGCGATTGGCTCTTGCATGAGCCCCTGATTGGCCTAGTATTGCGGCAAAATTCTACGGGAAACACGCGGGAGGCGGATCGGAGGATCCGGCGGCCGCCAGGAAGCACGGGGCAACCGGTCGATGGCGATCAAGAAGTCCGAACTCTACTCCTCGCTCTGGTCGGGCTGCGACGAGCTGCGCGGGGGCATGGACGCCAGCCAGTACAAGGACTACGTGCTGGTGCTGCTGTTCATCAAGTACATCAGCGACAAGTACGCGGAGGTCCCCTACGCGCCGATCACCATCCCGCCGGGCGCCGGCTTCAAGGACATGGTCGCGCTCAAGGGCAAGAGCGACATCGGCGACCAGATCAACAAGCACGTCATCAAGCCCCTGGCGGATGCCAACCAGCAGCTCTCCCAGTCGGACTTCCCCGACTTCAACGACCCGACCAAGCTCGGCGACGGCAAGGAGCGGGTCGAGCGGCTGACGAACCTGATCGCGATCTTCGAGAACCCCGCCCTGAACTTCTCGAAGAACCGCGCCGAGGGGGACGACATCCTCGGCGACGCGTACGAATACCTGATGCGGCACTTCGCCACCGAGAGCGGCAAGAGCAAGGGCCAGTTCTACACGCCCGCCGAGGTCAGCCGCGTGATCGCCCAGATCATCGGCATCCACGACGCGAAGACCAGCGCGGCGACGACCGTCTACGACCCCACCTGCGGCTCGGGTTCGCTGCTGCTGAAGGTCGGCGACGAGGCCGGCACCTCCGTCACGCTCTACGGGCAGGAGAAGGACGCGGCCACGACCGGCCTGGCCCGCATGAACATGATCCTGCACAACTACCCGACCGCGCTCATCCTGCAGGGCAACACGCTTGCCGACCCGAAATTCAAGGACGGCGAGGCGCTGAAGACCTTCGATTTCGTCGTCGCCAATCCCCCGTTCTCGGACAAGCGCTGGAGCACCGGCCTCGACCCGGTCAACGATCCCTTCGACCGGTTCACCTCGTTCGGCGTCCCGCCGGCCAAGCAGGGGGATTTCGCGTACCTGCTGCACATCGTCCGGTCGCTCAGGAGCACGGGGCAAGGGGCCTGCATCCTGCCGCACGGCGTCCTCTTCCGGGGCAACGCCGAGGCGGAGATCCGCAAGAACCTCGTCCGCAAGGGATACCTCAAGGGCATCATCGGCCTGCCGCCGAACCTCTTCTACGGCACGGGCATCCCGGCCTGCATCGTCGTCGTCGACAAGAAGGACGCCCAGGCCCGCCGGGGCGTCTTCATGATCGACGCCAGCCAGGGCTTCATGAAGGACGGCCCCAAGAACCGCCTCCGGTCGCAGGACATCCACCGGATCGTCGACGTCTTCACCCGGCAGCTCGAGATCCCGCGCTACTCGCGCATCGTGCCATTCGACGAGATCGAGCGGAACGAATTCAACCTGAACATCCCCCGCTACATCGACAGCCAGACCCCAGAGGATCTCCAGGACATCGATGGCCACCTCAAGGGGGGCATCCCCGAGGCCGACATCGACGCCCTCGATCGCTACTGGGCCGTCTGCCCGACGCTCCGGTCGGCCCTGTTCACGCCGAACCGAGCCGGCTACGTCGACCTCGCGGTGGACAAGACCGCGATCAAGGCCGCCATCTTCGAGCACCCCGAGTTCGTCGCCTTCACCTCGAGCATGAACGCCCACTTCGACGCCTGGCGCGGCAAGAGCGCCGAGTCGCTCAGGCGTCTGGGGCCCGCGTTCCACCCCAAGGAGCTGATCACCACCCTCTCGGAGGACCTGCTCAACCACTACCACGGCCGGCCGCTCATCAACGCCTACGACGTCTACCAGCACCTGATGGACTACTGGGCGACGACGATGCAGGACGACTGCTACCTCATCGCCGCCGACGGCTGGAAGGCCGAGACCTACCGCATCATCGAGAAGGACAAGAAGGGGAAGGAGAAGGACAGGGGCTGGGCCTGCGACCTCGTGCCCAAGCCTCTGCTCGTCGCCCGCTTCTTCGCCGACGAGCAGGCAGAGATCGACCGCCTCCAGGCCAACCTGGAGGGCGTCGCCGCCGAACTGGCCGAGCTGGAAGAAGAGCACGGGGGCGAGGAGGGGGCCTTCTCCACCCTGGAGAAGATCAACAAGGGGAATGTAACGGCCCGGCTCCGGGAGCTGAACGGCCTCTACGCCTCGGATGACGACGAGGAGGCGGAGGAGGCGAGGGTGCTGAACGACTGGCTCCGCCTGAGCGCCCGGGAGGCGACCCTCAAGAAGGAGCTGAAGGAGGCCGAGGCCGACCTCGATCGCAAGGCCTACGACAAGTACCCCACGTTGACCGAGGACGAGGTCAAGGTGCTCGTGGTCGACGATAAATGGCTCGCGACGCTCGATGCCGACATCCACGGCGAGCTGGACCGCGTCAGCCAGGGGCTCACGCGTCGGGTGAAGGAACTGGGGGAACGCTACGAGTCGCCCATGCCCCAGCTCGTCGAGCGGGTCCACGAACTGGAGGCCAGGGTGAACGCCCACCTGCAGCGCATGGGGTTCTCCGCATGAGCCACCGACCGACCCCACGGGATGAATCTGCCCCGGGAACGATCGCCGAGTTGGCCGGCCGGATCGAATCCCTCAACCGCCAGGCGGTTGCGGGCTACACGCCGGTCGTCGAGGACATCCTCCGCTCGGGCTCCCGGGATGTCGCCCACATCGAGCGGACGCTCGACGGCCTGCTCGACTTCTGCGGATATCCGCCGATCGTCGAGCTGTACCGAAGCCTCTGCCGACATTACTGGGCGATCGATCCCGAAGCGACGGCCCGCTACGTGGAGTACTACCGGGAGGTGTGGGATTCGGAGGAGAAGGCTGATGTGGAGGGGGCGTGGTGAAAAAGGCTATGCGGGACACCGCGATCCCGGAGGGGTTCAAGCTCACCGAGGTAGGAATTATTCCTGAGGATTGGGATATCACCACAGTTGGCGCAGAATTCTCAATTCAATTAGGGAAAATGCTCGACGCAGAGAAAAACACCGGGGTACGAAAGCCTTATTTGGGCAATCGAGCAATTCAGTGGGGGCGCATTGATCTCTCGGACATCAGCGAAGTTCCACTCACTCCAAGCGATCTAAGTCGCTTCAGACTTCGGAACGGAGATTTGCTCGTCTGTGAGGGCGGAGAGGTTGGTCGTGCTGCGATATGGCAAGACCAAACGGATGAATGCTATTACCAGAAGGCGCTCCATCGATTGAGACCCTTACGTGGCTATAGCGTTAATTTGTTAGCTTATATTCTTCACAAAATGTCGGCGAATGGATTCCTGCTAAACTTTGTAACGCAAACCAGCATTGCTCATTTACCAAAAGACAAGTTTCAAACTGTCCCAATACCGGCGCCACCAAAAGCCGAGCAGGAGGCCATCGCGGAGGCATTGAGCGATGCGGATGCCTCAATCGAATCGCTGGAGCAGATCATCACCAAGAAGCGGCAGCTCAAACAAGGGGCAATGCAGGAATTGCTCACCGGCAAGCACCGCCTGCCGGGTTTCGAGAAGCGTAGAGGTCGCAAGCTGACTGAGCTTGGAGAACTTCCGAACGATTGGAACATTTCCACCGTTGGCGATCAGTTCTCGATCCAACTCGGCAAAATGCTCGACGCAGAGAAGAACGTGGGTGTTGCAAAGCCGTTTCTAGGCAATCGTGCCGTCCAGTGGGGCCACTTTGATCTTGGCGACATCGGCCTGATTCGACTTTCGCAGACCGACATGCTGCGGTTTCGTCTCCGAAACGGTGATCTCCTTGTCTGTGAAGGGGGCGAGATCGGACGTGCTGCAATCTGGGATTCACCAATCGAAGAGTGTTATTACCAGAAGGCATTGCACAGACTTCGTCCTAAGCAGGGCTACAGCGTAAGTCTCATGCTGAACATGCTAAACTGGCTTGCGAAGCGTGGAGTTCTGCTGAACTTCGTCACTCAGACGAGCATCGCCCATCTACCAAAAGACAAGTTTGAAACCGTTCCTCTCCCTGTTCCATCGCCGTTGGAGCAAGAAGCCATCGCTTCCATTCTCTCGGCCATGGACGCCGAGATTGACGCCCTGCATGACAAGCTCACCAAGACCCGCCAGCTCAAGCAGGCCATGATGCAGGAGCTTCTGACGGGGAGGGTGCGGCTGGTATGAAGGAGAGTCAGAACACCGAATGGAAAGAATCCTGGCGGGACGAATACCTCAAGTGGCTCTGCGGGTTCGCCAACGCCGAGGGCGGTGTCCTGGTCATCGGTCGCGACGACAAAGGCGCGGCCGTCGGGGTGAGGGACGCGAAGAAGCTGCTGGAGGACCTGCCGAACAAGATCCGCGACGTGCTCGGCATCATGGCCGACGTGCGGCTCGTCGCGGACGGCGGCAAGGATCTGATCGAGATCCGCGTCGATCCCTACCCGTACCCGGTCAATTACAAGGGCGAGTACCACTACCGATCCGGCAGCACGAAGCAGGAGCTCAAGGGGGCGGCCCTCGACAAGTTCCTGCTCCGCAAGCAGGGCCGCACCTGGGACGGCGTGCCCGTCCCGGATGCCACGGTTCGCAGCCTGTCGAAGGACGCAATCGACGCCTTCCGCGCGCGGGCGAGCCAGAGCCAGCGCATGACGGCCGCCGACCTGAAGGAGTCGAAGTCCGGGCTGATCGAGAAGCTGCACCTCACCGACGGCAAGTACCTGAAGCGGGCGGCCGTACTGGCCTTCCACCCCGAGCCGGAACGCTTCGTCACCGGGGCCTTCGTGAAGATCGGCTTCTTCCGCACCAATGACGACCTGCTCTACCACGACGAGGTCCACGGCGACCTCTTCACCCAGGTCGGCCGCACCATGGACCTGCTGCTCACGAAGTACCTGAAGGCCGCGATCACCTACCGGGGCATCCAGCGGGTCGAGACGTTCCCCGTGCCCGAGCCGGCGCTGCGCGAGGCGATCCTGAACGCGATCATCCACAAGGACTACGCCACCTGCACGCCGGTGCAGATCAGCGTCTACGCCGACAAGCTCATGGTCTGGAACCCCGGCCAGCTCCCCCAGGATTGGACGGTCGAGAAGCTGAAGGCCAAGCACGCCTCGCTCCCCTACAACCCGGGCGTCGCCAACGTCTTCTTCCGCGCCGGCGAGATCGAGGCCTGGGGCCGCGGGGTCGAGCGGATCCTCGCCGCCTGCCGCGAGGCCCGATTCCCCGAGCCCGTCATCGAGCAGGAGGCGACGGGGCTCTGGATCCATTTCCAGTTCTCGCCCGAGATCGTCGAGCGTACGGCCGCCGGGCCGGCTCCCGAGGCCGCCAATGATCGAACTAGGGAGAAACCTAGGGAGAAAACTAGGGAGAAACTGCTCCGGCTGGTGAAGGGCGACCCCACCGTATCCACCGAAGCGTTGGCGTCCGCGCTCGGGATCACGCCAAAGGGGGTCGAATGGCAGATCAAGCGGCTGAAGGCGGATGGACTCCTGACACGAGTCGGCGCCGATAAAGGCGGGCACTGGGAGGTGAGTGAATGAGTACCATCGGCCAACCCGAACGCGCCACCCAGAACCGCGTCATCGCCCTGTTCCGCGACGAGCTGGGCTATCGCTACCTCGGCGACTGGTCCGACCGCGACGGCAATTCCAACGTCGAGGAGGGCCTGCTCACCGCCTTCCTCGCGAAGTCCGGCTACTCCCCCGCGCAGATCGGCGCGGCGCTCTACCGGCTCCGCACCGAGGCCGACAACGGCAGCCGGAGCCTCTACCAGAACAACCAAAAGGTCTACGAGCTGCTGCGCTACGGCGTCGACGTGAAGGTCGAGGCCGGCAAGGTCACGGACAAGGTCCACCTGATCAACTGGAACGAGCCCGAGGCGAACGACTTCGCCATCGCCGAGGAGGTCACCCTGCGCGGCGGGCGAGAGCGTCGGCCGGATCTGGTGCTCTACGTCAACGGCATCGCCGTCGGCGTGATCGAGCTCAAGAACAGCCGGGTCTCGATGAGCGAGGGCATCCGCCAGAGCCTCTCCAACCAGCAGCCCGAGTTCAACGCCGGGTTCTTCTCCACCGTCCAGTTCCTCTTCGCCGGAAATGACTCCGAGGGGCTCCAATACGGGACCGTCGGGACCCAGGAGAAGTATTTCCTGAAGTGGAAGGAGGACGAGCAGGATAATTCGCGGTTCAAGCTCGACAAGTACCTGCTGAAGCTCTGCGCCAAGGATCGCCTGATCGAATTGATGCATGACTTCGTGCTCTTCGACGGCGGCGTGAAGAAGCTCCCCCGGGTCCACCAGTATTTCGGCATCAAGGCCGCCCAGGAGCACGTCCGGGCCCGCAAGGGCGGCATCATCTGGCACACCCAGGGCAGCGGCAAGAGCATCGTCATGGTGCTGCTGGCCAGGTGGATCCTGGAGAACAACCCGAACGCCCGCGTGGCGATCATCACCGACCGCGACGAGCTGGACAAGCAGATCGAGCGGGTCTTCTCCGAGGCCGGCGAGTCCATCGAGCGCACCGGCAGCGGCCGGGAGCTGCTCCGCCTGCTCGGCCAGGCCCGGCCGCGCCTGCTCTGCTCGCTCGTCCACAAGTTCGGCAAGAAGGACGTGGACGACTTCGACGCCTTCATCAAGCAGCTTGAAGGCGAGCCGAGCAAGACGGTCGGCGAAGTGTTCGTCTTCGTCGACGAGTGCCACCGGACCCAGGGCGGCAAGCTCCACCGGGTGATGAAGGCGATCATGCCCAACGCGGTCTTCATCGGCTTCACCGGGACGCCCCTGCTGAAGAAGGACAGGGCGACCAGCCTTGAGGTCTTCGGCGGCTACATCCACACCTACAAGTTCAGCGAGGCCGTCGAGGACGAGGTGGTGCTCGACCTCGTCTACGAGGCCCGCGACATCGACCAGAGGCTCGGCTCCCAGGACCGTATCGACGCCTGGTTCGACGCCAAGACCCGCGGCCTGAACGACTGGCAGAAGGACGAGCTGAAGAAGAAGTGGGGGACGATGCAGACCCTCCTCAGCTCCCGGTCGCGCATGGAGAAGGTCGTCAGCGACATCCTCTTCGACTTCAGCGTCCGGCCCCGGCTCTCGAACGATCGCGGCAACGCCATCCTCGTCGCCTCCAGCATCTTCGAGGCGTGCAAGTATTTCACGCTCTTCCAGAAGACCCCGCTGAGGGGCAAGTGCGCCCTGGTCACCTCCTACAACCCGCAGGCCCAGGACGTGACGAAGGAGGAGACCGGCGCGAACACCGAGACCGACAAGCAGTTCATCTACAACACCTACATCGAGCTGCTCAGGGACGTCGAGGCCGCCGGCGGCCGGTCGAAGACCGAGGCCTACGAGGAGCGGGCCAAGGCCCTGTTCGCGCGCGAGCCGGCGAACATGAAGCTCCTGGTCGTGGTCGACAAGCTGCTGACCGGCTTCGACGCCCCGCCGTGCACGTACCTCTACATCGACAAGTCGATGCAGGACCACGGCCTGTTCCAGGCCATCTGCCGCACGAACCGGCTCGACGGCGAAGACAAGGACTTCGGCTTCATCGTCGACTACAAGGACCTGTTCAAGAAGGTCGAGAAGGCCATCGCCGTCTACACCTCCGAGCTGGACGACAGCGCCGGCGGCGCCGACCCGGAGATCCTGATCCACGACCGCCTCGAGAAGGGGAGTCAGCGGCTCGACGAGGCCCTGGAGGCGCTCGCCCTGCTCTGCGAGCCGGTCGAGCCACCCAGGGGGGAGCTGGAGCACATCCACTACTTCTGCGGCAACACCGAGATCCCGACCGACTTGCAGGAGCGGGAGCCGCAGCGTGCCACGCTCTACAAGGCGACCGCGTCCCTGGTGAGGGCCTACGCCAACATCGCCGACGAGCTGGAGGCCGCCGGCTACGGCCCGGCGGACATCGCCCGCATCAAGCAGCGGCTGGAGCACTTCGTCAACCTGCGCGAGATCGTCCGCAAGGCCAGCGGCGAGAGCCTCGACCTGAAGGCCTACGAGGCCGACATGCGGCACCTCATTGACACCTACATCGAGGCCGACGAACCCCGCAAAATCTCCCCGTTCGACGGGATGGGGCTTCTGGAGCTGATCGTCAAGACCGGCATCGCCGACGCGATCGCCTCGCAGCTGGGCGGGCTCAAGGGGGACAAGAATGCGATCGCCGAGACGATCGAGAACAACGTCCGCCGCAAGATCATCAAGGAGCACCTCAATGACCCGGCGTTCTACGAGAAGATGTCGGCGCTGCTGGACGAGATCATCGCCGCCCGGAAGGCCAAGGCCCTGGAATACGAGGAATACTTGAAGCGGATCGCCGAGCTGGCGAAGAAGGTCGAGGCCGGCCAAGGCGAGGAGACCCCCGCAGCCCTGGACACCCCGGGCAAGCGGGCCCTCTACAGCAACCTGAACCAGGACGAGGGGCTGGCCCTCCGCATCGACGAGACGGTCAAGGCGACACGCCCCGACGGCTGGCGGGGCGTGCAGGCCCGCGAGCAGGTCATCAAGGCGGCCCTCTACGGCGTCTTGCAGGATCCCGACGAGGTCGAGCGCATCTTCCTCATCATCAAGGCGCAGAAGGAGTACTGATGGGCACGGAGATCCGACTCGGCGACATCGCGGTGGACGTGGAGCTCAAGGACATCAAGAACGTCCACCTGAGCGTCTACCCCCCGACCGGCCGGGTCCGGATCGCCGCCCCCTCGCGCATGAGCCTGGACACGATCCGCGTCTTCGCCATCTCCAAGCTGGGATGGATCAAGCGCCAGCAGGCCATAATCCGCTCGCAGGAACGCGAGACGCCGCGCGAATTCATCGATCGCGAGAGCCATTATCTCTGGGGCAGGCGCTACCTGCTCGAGGTGGTGGAGCGAAATGCCCCGCCGGCCGTCGAGTCGGATCACAACCGATTGATCCTGGGAGTCCGACCCGAGACCTCCGAAGAGCGGAGAGGGGAGATCGTCGAAGACTGGTATCGCGAGCAGCTCAGGGCCGCTGCCGTGCCGCTCGTCGCGAGGTGGGAGCCCGTCCTGGGCGTGCGGGTCAATCGCGTTTTCGTCCAGCGGATGAAGACCAAGTGGGGCGGCTGCAACCCTCGGACCCGGAACATCCGCCTGAACACCGACCTCGCGAAAAAACCTCGCGGATGCCTCGAATACATCGTGGTCCACGAGCTGGTTCACCTGATCGAGCCGACGCACAACGCCCGGTTCGTCGCCATCATGGACGCCCACATGCCCCAGTGGCGGTCCCTCCGCGATCAACTCAACCGGCTCCCCGTGCGGCACGAGGAGTGGGGGTACTGAGGCGGCGGATTGGCCGTGTGAAAATGGGCCGAGGCCTCGCCCGTCGATTATTCGAAGCCTGCAGGGCTCCCGGATACCTGAAAAGAATGTCCCTTGGGGTGTTGCGATCAAATGTCGACTTATATTCAGTCGCTTCGTACAACCGACGGCTTTCTCAAGAACGCCAGGGTCGAGTTCTCCCCGGGATTGACTTGCATCATCGGTGCTCGGGGGACCTGCAAGTCGACGCTCGTCGAGACGATCCGATTCGCCTTCGACTGCAACCCCGAGCGCGTCGCCTGCCTGGTGCGTACCGGTCCGCC
The DNA here is from genome assembly GCF_040717455.1 of Tautonia sp. JC769. Taxonomy (NCBI): domain Bacteria; kingdom Pseudomonadati; phylum Planctomycetota; class Planctomycetia; order Isosphaerales; family Isosphaeraceae; genus Tautonia; species Tautonia sp. JC769. The sequence goes on along the minus strand of NZ_JBFEFH010000017.1, from coordinate 20,695 downwards.
GACGCAGGGGAACGACAGCCACCCGACCCAGGGACTGATCTCGGAAACCCTCCGCGACGGACGGGTCTGCTGCGAAATCGAGGAGCGGGGGGCATCGGGGACCAATCGGATCACCGTCGAGCGGGAGATGGGGCTCGGCCCACAAATCTATCGCGAGGGCGTGCGCGAGCTGGCCGATACGTCTGTCCTGCAGCGTCTGGAGATCTACTCGCAGGGGGACCTTGAGCTCATCGCCCAGGTCGACCAACTCCGGCTCGACCTGATCGATAGACCCCACAAAATCTCGATCGACGCCCTCAAGGCAGAACGCGAGAGAAACGCGGCGAATCTACGCGCCATCGGTCCGAAGATCCGCACGAAACGCATCGAAATTGAGTCGAAGCGGGTGGAGGTGCGAGGTCTCGAAGGCCTTCGGGCGCAGCTTTCGGAGCTTCAGTCGAACCGCCCCTCATTTTCCGAGGAGTTGGATCGCGAGCGGGCCGATTACCAGGCGAGAGGTTCGTTTCTCGAGTCCCTCGAGTCGGTCCTCGAGCAGCGTCGAGAATCACTGAATACCTTGCTCATGGACCTGCAACCCCTGGGGGGACTCCCGGGGCTCGCCGAGGGCGTGGAGCAGGTCGACGTACCCGAGTCGCGTGAATTGCTGGAGCTGCTCGAAAGGCATCAGCAATTCGTGCAAACGGCGAGGGCGACCGCCCAGGACGAGGCGGACATCGAGACTGATGGACTGCTGGCGGCCGTGCGGTCTCGGCTCGAAGGGCTCAACGCCCGATACTATGAGCTGCGCCGGGAGCAGCAGGCCATCAATGATAGCCTGAAGCGAGAAGACGCCCTCAAGGACCAGATAGCACACCTGGAACGACAACAGTCGTCATTGGAGCAGATGATCGCGGATGTCGCCGAGCTGGCCAGGCAACGGCAGTCGGCACGGGACGCGATTCGCCGGATCGGCGACGAGATCTGCAACCTGCGAATCCGCGAGGTCGAGGCGATCAACGCCCGTCACAGCGACGTGATCATCCTCGCTCTGGAGCCCGGGGTCCGATCCCCAGGTTACACCGAGAAGCTTGGCAACCTGCTCAAGGGTTCGAACCTCCGCCACCAGGCAGACGTCGTCCGCGATCTCGCGGAGAAAATCCGCCCTTCCGACCTCGTGGACATCGTTGAAAAGTCGGACGCCTCGCGTCTCGCGACGGCGTTGAATCGCGACATCGGGCAGATGACTCGCCTCATCGGGCACCTGTCCGACAGCGCGGGCCTCTACGAGCTCGACGGGATCATCTTCGAGGATCGGCTCGAAATCACCATGTACGACGAGGGGGTGCTGAAGCCCGTCGGCCAGCTCTCCCAAGGTCAGATGGCAACAGCCCTCCTGCCGCTCATCCTGCGATCTGCGGATTACCCCCTGATCTTCGACCAGCCGGAAGACGACCTGGACAATCGCTTCATCTACAAAACTCTTGTCGAGATTGTCAGGAGCCTCAAGCAAGAGCGGCAACTGATCTTCGTGACCCACAATGCGAACATCCCTGTCCTGGGCGAGGCGGACAGCGTGATCGTGATGCAGATGGAGACGCCCCTGGCGGCGGCTGCGCCGATCTGCGGGGGCGTCGACGAGGTCAAGGAGCATATCCTGAACATCCTGGAAGGGGGGAAGGAAGCCTTCCGTCAGAGACAGGAGAAATACCAGGCCCTCCTCGGGCAGTGAGGAGAGCCGAGATGGATAGTCCTGATGGAACTGCATCGAGCCAGCTCTGCGGCGCGGATGAGCGATCCTTCGAGAAGGGTTTGCATGCGGTCTGCCGCGAATGGGAACAGGCGGGCGATTCTTCGCGGCTGGCGGGGGTACTTCGAGAATTGGGAGCCCTCGCAGCCACAAGGTCGCTCGGTTCGAGCGAGATCTCCCGGAGAGCCAGGCTCACCGTCGAGGCCGCCAGGCTCACCGACGTTCAATTGAGAGTGATGGCGAGTGCGCTTGGGACCTTCCCGCCGGCGGTCAAGCAGGCGGTCATTGCTGCGTTACCCGCCGGCCTGCGTCGACTGGCCTACGCGCCCCAGCCCGAAAATTCGGTCGCCGACTCGGCTCCGGCCGGAGCGTCCCCGGCACGGCCGGAAGCGGCCCCCGACCAGTTAAATGGTTCCGACCCCGCCCGACCCTGCGCGAATGTGATCCTGCTCGGGACGTATGCGGATCACGAGGAGAACCTCCGGACGCTTGAGCGACGCGGCTTCTCCGCCCTACGAGCGACTACTATTGAACAGCTCGCCGAATATCTCGATCGGGATGTCTGCGGCATCGTCGTCTCTCGAAGCTGGTGGGCCTCCTTGCCCGTGGCTGCCCACGACGATGCGATCAGGCGGATTCTCACCCATTCCAGCTTTGCATGGATCAAGCTCGACTCCGAAAGCCTCCCCTTCTACGGCAATCGGCTGCACGAGCTTCTCCTTTCGATCCGCCATTCAGAACCCCAATGGGACGACTGTGTCTGCCACGACGGATGCCGACTAACTGCCCATGACCTCGACGCGCTCGAACGGGTCCGTGGAATCCTCTCGAGTTCGGAGGCGGTCCGACTCTGCCCGGCGGAAATCCACGATTCCCAGGCACGGATCCTGATCGGGGCGGCCATCAAGCACGTCAGACGCAGGAACCATTCCGCGGGGTTCCAGCTGTCGCGCGTCGATGCGAATCTCATCCACGGGGGCCGGTCGGCGGCCAGGATCATCCGAGTCGTTCCCGACGACGACGGTGCTCCGTTCGTCGCCAAGATGGACGATCCCTGCCGGCTGAACGATGAGATGGACCGCTTCCGGAGGTACGCACAGCGGTGGGATACGCAATTGAACCCCCAACTCCACTACCATGCGGGTACGAGCCTCATCCTGTTCGGCCTGCTCGACTCTCCAACCACCCCGGGAGTTCCCGCGCCCACGGTGGAGGAGACGTTCGAGTCGATCTACTATCATGAACACTATCCGCCCTATGCTGGGCCGTCCGAGGCCGACACGAGAGAGCTGATTAGTCGAACGATCAGCAAGCTACGCCAACTCAACGCACTGCGGAATGACGGAGCGTGCGAACGCCGCATCGCAATCGAATGCCAGCCCTTCGATCGACTCCGCGAGGCAGGACTCCGTTGGCATGTGGGACACCCGGGAAGAGTGGATGAGACGGTCTTCGAGCTGACAGCTGCTGCGAGCAACCGGGTCGCGGAGATGGCGGACCAGGCCATCGTTCACGGGGATGTCCAGCTGCGGAACATCTTGGTCAGGGACGGCAGGGAGCCCCACCTCATCGACTACGCGAACTGCGGCCCTGGGCATCCATGCTTCGACCTGGTACGCCTCGAGTCCGCAGTCTTGTACTACTGCTTTCGCATGCACAGTGACGAATCTGCCCTGGCTGCTCTCCTGCAGGATATCCTGCTGGGCCGGGACGAGTCCGAGATCTGTTCAGCACATCCCCTGTTCTGTCGATCCGTCACGAACAGGCTTGCGATCCACACCTGCATAGCGTGTCGGGCGGCGGCGATCGAGCTCGCCGGAATCCATGGGGGAACAGAGGACGATTACCTGGCCATGAAGCTCGTGCTGGCCTGTCAGAGCCTTTTCTTGATCCACCTCCAGGCCGGCGTCGTACGTGGCCAGCTGTGCGCCCTCAATGATGTCTTGCGTCGTCGAACATTGTAATCGTGAGGCCTATTGATCGTGAGCGACCGGAGAAGGCTTCGGCTCGTTACGGCCACGCTCGCCGGTTGCTGCTGGGGGCAGGCCGGACTAACATAGCCACTGGTGTCGCCCACAAAAGCAGGACAGGTGAAGCGATCTCAGTCCAGTGGAAAGGAGGGCGCATCGTGCCTGCTTTTGAAGCTGAACCCGATGACGAGCGGCCGCTCGAGATCGAGTTGGTCCCGCAGTTACTGAAAGCGGATGTCACCGAACGGTTGTCGCGATCGATCGGTCGATGCTCGTCCCTGAGGGCGGCGATTGCCTTCTGGACTATCGACCTCGCTTTGCTGGATCAACGGCTGACTCAGGGGCTCAAAGACCCTGGATTCCTCTGCGTCGATATCAACTCGCCCACCGATCTCGACCGCCTAGACCAGCTGGCCGGCAACGGGGCGAGCGTATTCCTTCATCTTAAGTCGCCCAACAACCAGATGGAGGACACTCCGGCTGGGAATTCCAGCATGCCTAAGCATCTAATGCATGCAAAATTTTTGCTGTTTGATTTCCCGGACGAATCGGCCGAGATCTGGGTCGGATCGCATAATTGGACCCGGAGGTCGTTGTTGGGCCCTAATGTTGAATTGTCGATGATTCTGAGTGTGCGTCGCGGAACAAAACTATATGGCGAAGCAGAGGATAATCTTGCCATGATCCAAAGCTTCTGCGTCCCTTTTGATCGGGATGATCTCGACTACTACAAATTCCTGCAGCGATCCGAGAGAGCCGAAACGGTGCCGGTCATCGAGCTGGAGGGCAACCATGTCGATTCCCTGGCGGAGACGAGCATCGAGCTTTTCGGCACGGACAGGAAGGATCTGAGTGAGCTGGACTCGACCGGGCGAAAGGTGATCGTATCCATCACCGAGTCACTCAGCAATCCTGAAGTTACGTATTTATACGTTGGCCAAATCATTCAGAGCGGGCTTCTCGTACGCGCAAATCCGCTCGCAGACGGCATTCAGTTCTCTGATCGGCGATACGCATTCAGGAGGGGGAGGAGGTATCCCGAGTTGGTCCAATCCTCTTGTCCGGACCAGATACTCTCCCAGGCGGTCTACTTCGTGACCATCGAGATCGAGTCGAACATTACGAGTAGGGCCGACGTTGTAGATTTGCCCGACCCTACTCGACGTTGGAAGCAGTCCCCTGACGATCCGCTTCTGAGGCGCATGGAGGCCAAAGTTCGCGAGCAGACAGCCGATCGGAAAGTCGTTGTTCGGGTCCCCGCGAATGGCGTCTCGCGGAAAGATATGCGTGAGGAGACCAACGAGCCGTTCCGGCTGTCGATCGAGGAGAAACGAGCATCGACAGACGCAAAGCTCGTTGCGAAGCGAATCCTCGTGGATCGAGAACGAAATCCGATCTCGATCGAAGAGGCCGAACGATCTTGAACTGACGGCCATGCGGTCCGATTCTCTGGGGATTCCAGCAGGCACTACTCACGGCCATGGGTCGAGGTGTACCCTTTTCCTGCGCCGATTCATCAAACTCTGCATGTGCAGAGAACCGGTCAGAAACCGGGGAAAACCCTGAAAAACACTGACAAATCTGAAAGATGGCTTCGGCCTACTGTTTAGACGCAAGCCCATAACATGAAATAGTTTGCGTCCGCGGCGTTCGCCCGATTCGGGTCCGTGAGGTCGGAGGTTCAAATCCTCTCGCCCCGACTAAACCCAAGTCCTTCCCGGATTAGAGTTTAAAGAGCACTTCATCGCGAGAATGTGCAGCCATGAGGCTGATGTCAAAGCGCTGCTGGTCGCGCTTTCGATCAGCCAGGTGCTGACAGCATCCTCGTTCGCATCCCACCCATCGGGCTAAGCCCTCCTGTCTCCTCGGGCCGGCCTGAGCTTCGTCACTCCACCTGAGTGCGTCGGGTCTTCGCTCTTCCGATCACACCGGAAGGGCGAAACATCAGAGATTCGAGCTTGGGCTGGTTGATTGCGTCTTCCAGGATGCTTCCAACCAGGACGCTCCTCATGCGCTCGCGTCGCGTGCCGAAGTATCGCCGTCTCAAGGGCAACGGCTTGGGCTTGGTCGAGCTCGACGGCAAGCGAATCTACCTCGGTCGCTACACCAGCCCCGAGGCACTCGCCAAGTCTCACCGCATCGTCCGGGAGTTCCTCTCTCAGCCGGAGGCCATCCCGGACGAGCCCGGAATCGAGGCCCCCTCGTCGCTGAACATCGACAAACGGATCGCTGCTTACCGGCAGAAGCAGGCCAAGGTCTATTCCGCCAAGCACGGCCGTCCGAGCACCGAGCAGGACGGTATCCGCCAGGCTCTCAGGTTTCTCCGAAGGCACTGCGGCGATACGCCCCGGCCAATGAGTTCGGCCTCAATGCGCCGAAGGCGATCCGGCAGACGATAATCGCGGCCGGGCGTTGCCGATCCGGGATGAGGAATAACATTACTCGAATTGAAGTCGATCGGGGGGGGGGATGAAATGAGGGAAAGTCGTCCAAGAATCCTGAAATCAAAAAAGGCGAATCGAACCAGCGACCTCCACAGGCGATCGTTGAACACGAGATCGAACGTACGCCCGCGGGCCTTTGAGGCTCACCAGCACCTTGTGCTCCTCCGGATGACCGGTGGACGCTCTTGCCGTGAAGTGTGTCCCCTGATCGGTGTTGAAGATCGCAGGCCGCCCGCCACTCAGGGCCCCCTCCAACGCCTCCAGGCAGCAGCGACCGCTGAGCGTGCTCGACGCCCGTCGGCAGAGCTCCTTTCGGCGGTGACCGCGACGCTCGCGAACCGGGGCTTCGCGAGCGATTCCCCGGACGATCGGGAGTGGGGCGCGATCGGAGCGGTTCACGCAGTACGTTCGCGTAGCAGGCAGAGATCGCTCAACCAGGAAAGCCCAAAGGGTTCCTTCCGGCCTGGAAATGTCCACGCGCAATGGGTTCGTCGAAAGTTTGGTCGACGTCAAGCCATGAGGTCAGTTCACGTGCTACTCGAGAAATCTTTCGGAACGTCGGGCGAACACACCTCGGGGATCGGCCCGGCTCCACTCGATCGAAACTTTCTCTATACTCGTGGGGTACCGTGCGCAACGGTCGTCCGCCGGGTGCCCCCGGGGTCGGTACGTTCCTGAACGTCGAGGTCACGCCCATGACCGAATCCGAGCCGAATCACGCACCGTCATCGGCCGGGCCGACGCTGGCCGCGATCATGACGGCGATCCTCGTGATTCAGGCGACGGCCTGGGCATCCGGCTTGAGGGGGAGGACCCTGGCCGAGGCCGTCGAACGCGGGGCGGCCCGGGTCGAGGAGCTCTCGGTCGGGGAGGTGGCTGAGGCCGAGATTCGCCGGGCGATCGAGGTGCAGCGGTCGAGCCTGCGGTTCTGGGCGGTGCTGGCGGCCGTGGGAGACCTCGTCGTCGAACCGTTGATCCCGGCGCTCCGGGCGTTGCTGGCCGCCTCCGGATTTGCCGCCATCGCGGCCCTCTCCGGCAGGCCGGTCCGATATGCCGAGGCGCTGGCCGGCGCGGCCGAGGCCCAGTGGTTCTGGGTCATCGGCCTCGGGGTCCGGCTCGGGCTGATGATCTGGTTGGGTCGTCCGGAGGTGGAGACGTCGGTGGCCCTCTGGCTCCCGGCCGGGTCGTATCCGGCGTCGTCCTGGATGGCCGCGAGGCAGCTCGACCTCTTTGCCCTCGTCGGCTGGATCGCGGTGGGCTGGTCGGGCCGGCGCCTGGGGCTGGTCGGTCCGGCATCGGCGACAGGGATCTGTGTTTTGCTCTGGGGCATCGAGTCGTTGCTCCGCATGGGCACGGCCACGCTCTGCGGCGCCGCCATTCGGGTCACGCTGCTGCCTCAATCGTGAAGGGCCGGACGATCGGCGGTTCGAGGGGACACGACGACGATGCGACGAAGCCTACTTCTGGGATCCGGCATGATCATCCTGGTCGTCGCCCTCGCCGCCGCCAACCTCCGGCGCGACCAGGGCCTCTACGAACTCGACTGGCAACTGATGCGGACCCCGCCCCGCGAGGTCGAGCTGGCGCCCCCCGGCCGGGCCGAGATTATCGAGACGATCTCGGCCACCGGCACGGTTGAGCCGGTCGAGGAGGCCGAGATCGCTCCCCAGGTGGTCGGCCGGGTCGTGGCGGTGCATGTCGAGGACGGTGATCGCGTCTCGGCGGGTGATTTGCTCGTGCAACTGGACCCGACCGAGGCCCAGGCCCGGCTCGCATCGGCCGAGGCCCGGATTGATCGGCTCCGGGCCCTCATCGTCGATGCCGAGGAAGACGTTCAGAAGGCGACCCGAGACCTCGACCGGACCGGGACGCTCGCCAATCGCAACGTCGCCACGCCGACCGAGCTGGCCGACGCCCGGAGCGTGCTGGCCAAGGCCCATGCCTCGCTCACCATGGCCCGCAACGAGTTGATCGAGAGCGAGGCGATGCGTCGCATGAGCCAGCAGGAGCTGCAATACACCGAGATCCGGGCCCCGATTGACGGCGTCGTCGCCGATTGCGAGGTCGAGGTCGGAGAAGTCGCCATCGCCGGCACGACCAACCTGCCGGGAGCCCTGCTGATGTCGATCCTGAACCCCGACCTGATGCAAGTCCGCGCCGATGTGGATGAAACCGACGTCCCCCTCGTCCAGGCCGGCCAGCCGGCCCGGATCTACCTCCAGGCCGACCTGCTGACGGCCATCCCCGGGGTCGTGGATCGGGTTGCGCCCCGAGGGAGGCTGAACCAGGAGGTCGTCACCTTCGAGACGATCATCCGGGACGAGGGGGGCGACGAGTCTCCCCTCCGCCCCGGCATGACGGCCACCGTCGAGATCGAGGTCCGCCACGCCGCCGACGTCCTGAGCGTCCCGGTCCAGGCCGTCGTGCAACGCCGGCGCAGGGATCTGCCGGACTCCCCTGCCCTCCGGTCCTGGCTCGATCGGCACCCGCTCGCCCCCGGCGAGGCCGTGACCGACCTCGGCGCGCGCTACGTGACGACCTCCTTCGTGGCGATGGACGGCGAGGCCCGAGCCCGTCCGGTCGAAGTTGGCCTGAGCGACGAACGCCGCGTCGAGATTCGAAGCGGACTCGATCCCGACGAGCTCGTCATCGTCGGCCCGTTCCGGACGCTCGACGAACTCAAGGACGGCGACCCGATCATCGAGGCCGAGCCGGCCCCAGGCAACGAGGGCGAACACACGCCGTGATCGCAGACGACCCCCTTCCTCTCGACACCCCGGCCACCGTGGGAGAGTCGCCCCCGGTGATCCTGCTGCGGCAGATCACCAAGACTTACCTAATGGGGACGGAGAAGGTCCGGGCGCTCGACGGCGTCGACCTCCGGATCGACGCCAACGAGTTCGTGGCGATCATGGGTCCGTCGGGGTCGGGGAAATCGACCTTGATGAATATCGTCGGCCTGCTCGACGTGCCGACGAGCGGCCAGTACTGGCTCGCCGGCCGCGACGTCGCCCGCCTCTCGCAATCGGAGCAGGCCCGCGAGCGAGGCCGTCGGATCGGGTTCGTCTTCCAGACGTTCGAGCTGCTGCCCAGGCAGACGGCCTTGAGGAACGTCGAGCTGCCGCTGGTCTACTCCGGGGTCCGAGACCGTCGCGACCGGGCGGTTGAGGCGTTGCGGCAGGTCGGGCTGGCCGACCGCATGGGGCACCGCCCGAATCAGATGTCGGGCGGCCAGCGGCAGCGGGTCGCCATCGCCCGGGCCCTGGTGCAACGCCCTGCCCTGATCCTGGCCGACGAGCCGACGGGGAACCTCGACACCCGAACGAGCGGCGAGATCCTCGACCTGTTCGACGACCTGCACGCGAAGGGGCAGACGATCGTCCTCGTCACCCACGAGCCGGACATCGCCGCCCGCTGCCGCCGGGTCGTGCGACTGAGGGACGGCCGGGTCGAGTCGGACGACCCGAGCGGACCGGACGGGGGAACCGTCTCATGCTGATTTTCGCGAATGTGAACACGGCGATCGAGCAGATCTGGGCGAACAAGCTGCGATCGGTCCTGACGGTCGTGGGGATCGTCATCGCGGTCACCTCGACGATCACGGTCGTCAGCGTCGTCCAGGGGTTCACCGGTTACGTGTCCGACTTCCTCCAGGGGCTCGGGACGAACGCCATGTGGATCTGGCCCGAGCGCCCCGGGGGGGAGGCGGGCAAGCGGCTCGGCCGGGTGACGCTCGACCTCCGCGACGTCGAGGCCCTGCGCGCCGAGTGCTCGACCCTGCGGTCAATTTCCCCCTTGATCCCCAGGCCCTCGGTGGCCGTGGCACTCGGCCGGACCGAAATCACGACCCAGCTCGAGGGGGTCTCCGCCGAATACCACGCGATTCGCAACCTTCCGGTCGAGGTGGGCCGCCCCTTCGCGTTTCTCGACGTCGAGCGGCGTCATCCGATTTGCATCCTCGGCCGGGAGGTCCTGCGCAAGCTCGATGCGGGGGATGACCTGGTCGGCCGGACCTTGCTCGTCGACGGCCGCCGCTTCCGGGTCGTCGGGATCCTCGCCGAGAAGGGGAGCGTGCTGGGCAATAGCCTGGACGACCTGGTGTTGATCCCCTACACGGTGGCCATGACGATGTACCCGGCCACCCGGACGTCGATTGCCCTGACCGCCCGGGCCTTCGACGAGGAGCAGGTGCCCGAGGCCAAGGCACAGATCGTCAGCCTCCTCCGCCGCCGGCATCGCCTCGAAGCCTATCAGCCGAACGACTTCCAGATCCGCACCCAGGACGAGCTGCTCACCGCCTTCAACAGCATCAGCATCGCGGCGACGGCCGTGCTCGCGGGGATCGTCGGCATCTCGTTGCTCGTCGGCGGCATCGGGATCATGAACGTGATGCTGGTCAGCGTGACCGAACGGACCCGGGAGATCGGCCTTCGCAAGGCCGTGGGTGCGCGTCGCCGCGACATCATGCTCCAATTCCTGACCGAGGCCGTGGGCCTGAGCCTGCTCGGCGGCGGCCTCGGCGTCGGCCTCGGCTATGCGCTCACGGCGATCGTCAGCCTGCACCCACAGATGGTCGACGTGGCCGTGCCGCTCTGGGCCGTCGCGCTGGGCTTCGGGATCTCCGCGGGGACCGGGGTCGTCTTCGGCATCCTTCCCGCCTTGAAGGCCGCATTGCTGAATCCGATCGACGCCCTCAGGCATGAATAAGCGCTGAATCCGCGTCGGCGAGGCGGTAGATTCCAGAGGGGCCAGCGGCGACGTTCTTGACGGAATCACGTACCGAAGGCTTTGCCTGGACATCATTCGGGCGGGACGATACGCTAACAGTGTTGTGTCCTGAACGCCGATTCCGCTCGGTTCGCGCCGCCTCTTCGAGCCAATAATGAAGACCTCGCGGGACGATGATGTGTTTCCATCACCAGAGGGTCTGTCGGCCCGCCCCTCGGCTTCACCAGGGTTGCGCTTGCTGCGGCCAATCGCCTGACGTGAGCACGCCAATATGCTCGAATCCGACCATCGACGTGTGCACGGTCGACTCCTCCTGCTGACCTCGTGCTTCTGCGTGCTCCTAGGCCGGGCTCCCGCCGTGTCGGAGGACGGCCCGTCCTACAATCGAGACGTCCGGCCCATCCTTTCGGAGCACTGCTTCTCCTGCCACGGCCCCGATTCGGAGGGCCGCAAGGCCGATCTTCGCCTGGACCGCTTCGACGCGGCGACGGCCGATCGGGGAGGCTACGCCGCCCTGGTGCCCGGCGATCCCGAGTCGAGTGAGCTGGTCTACCGCATCGAATCGGACGATGCGCTCGACGTGATGCCTCCGCCCGGGTCGCACAAGAGCCTGAGCGACGACCAGCAAGCGGTCATCCGCGCCTGGGTCGCCTCGGGGGGCGCGTACGAGCCACACTGGTCGTTCGTCCCGCCGAGGCGCCCCGCCCTGCCCGAGGTCGGTCCAGGGCATGAGGCGCCTCATCCGATCGATGCCTTCATTCGTCGTCGGCTGCGTGAGGAGGGTCTTACCCCCGCCCCGGAGGCCCCGCCGCACACCTTGATTCGACGCCTCTCCTTCGACCTCACCGGGCTCCCTCCCGCCCCTGACGAGGTCGATGCGTTCGTGTCCGACCCGACCGATGAAGCATATCGAGCGGTGGTCGACCGGCTCCTGGAATCGCCGCATCACGGCGAGCGGCTGGCGATGTGGTGGCTCGACGCGGCCCGGTACGCCGACACCGACGGCTTCCAGCAAGACGAACTCCGGGACAACTGGCCCTGGAGAGACTGGGTGGTCGACGCGTTTCGGAACAACATGCCCTTCGATCAATTCACGATTGAGCAGTTCGCCGGCGACCTGCTTCCCGATCCCTCTGCCGAGCAGATCCTGGCCACCGCCTTTCACCGCAACCACATGACCAACGGTGAGGGCGGGCGAGACCCCGAGGAGTCTCGGATCGATTACGTGATCGACCGGGTCAACACGACCGGGACGGTCTGGCTGGGCATGACCCTCGGCTGCGCCCAGTGCCACACGCACAAATTCGACCCGATCTCACATGCGGATTATTACGAGCTGTTCGCATTCTTCGACAGCATCGACGAGGACGGCCGGGCTGGCCGAGCGGCAAGGCCCTATCTCAAGTACCAGTCCCCCTACGCCGCGCGTGCCCTCCGCGAGGCCGAGCAGACGGTCGAGCAACGGCAGGCCGAGGAAGCGTCGGCCCGGGCGGATGCTCGGCTCGGATTCGAACCCTGGCTGGCGGATCAGATCGAGCGAGTCGCCGACGGATTCCAACCGTGGCACACCCTTCAGCCCACCGCGCTGGAGTCGATCGAGGGGACCATCCTGACCGAGACACCCGACGGGACCATCCAGGCCGGCGGGCCGAACCCGAGGCAGGACGACTACCGCGTCATCGGGTCCCCTGCCCTCGACCGCATCACCGGCATCCGGCTCGACGTTCTGCCCACGCCCGGGGGCGATACGATCGGCCTGGCCCGGGGAGACCGTGCCGAGTTCATTCTCACTGATGTCAAATTACTCGTCCGTCGGCGGGGGCAGTCCCAGGTGCGTCCGGTCGCGATCTCCGGGGCCATCGCCGACGCCGAGCGAGACGTCCAGGGGCGCGATTACGGCCGGGTCGCCGACACCCTCGACGACGACCCACGCAATGGTTGGACCGTCGGCCCCGAAGTGGTCGACCAACCCCACCGGGCCGTCTTCGCCCTCGAGACGCCGCTCAGGCTGGAGGAGGACGAGGAACTCATCTTCGTCATGCTCCACCGATCGACCCAGGGCGACGCCAATATTGCCCGCTTCCGACTCTCCGTGACCGACCAGCCCGGGAGCGCGGTCCGATCGCTCGACCCGATGCCGCTCGACCGCCTCTCGCACGCACGCGTCACGGAGGTCGAGGAGATTCCCCCCGCGTTGCGGGACGACCTGTTCGACCAGTACCTGATCGACCACCCCTCGTATCAGGAGGAGCGGGCCAGGCTCGATCTGGCCCTTCGGCAGCGCGACGAAGTGCGCAAGGCGGCGGATCCGGTCGAGGTGATGGTCCTGGCGGATCGGGACATCCCTCGCACCACCCACGTTCTCGAGCGAGGGGTCTGGGACCAGAAAGGGGAGACCGTGGTCCCCGCCGTCCCCGAGGCCATCGCGCCTCGCCCGCCGGACCAGACCCGTTCTCGACTCGACCTCGCCGAATGGCTGGTCGCCCGAGACAACCCGTTGACCGCCCGGGTGGTCGTCAATCAGCTCTGGCAGCTCTGCTTCGGCGACGGCCTGGTCCGCACCCCGGAGGACTTCGGCGCCCAGGGCGAAGCACCGACACACCCCGAGCTGCTCGACTGGCTCGCCGTCGAGCTGATGGACCACGACTGGGACCTGCGCCACATCCTCCGCCTGATCGTGACCAGCGAGACCTATCGACAATCGAGCCGGTTTCGAGACGAGCTCCGGGACAAAGACCCCGAGAACCGACTGCTGGCCCGATCGCCCCGCTTCCGGTTGCCGAGCTGGATGATCCGCGATGCGGCCCTGCAATCCAGCGGACTGCTCAACCCCGCGATCGGCGGCCCTCCCGTCCGGCCGTATCAGCCCGAAGGCGTTTGGGAAGAGATGTTCATGGGCCGGCTTCGGTACGAGCCGAGCCAGGGCCCGGCCCAGCATCGTCGCACGCTCTACGCCTTCTGGCGGCGGTCGGCGGCACCGACGTTCCTCTTCGACAGCGCCCAGCGCCGGGTGTGCGAGGTCCAGCCCCGGCGGACCAACACTCCGCTTCACGCGCTCACCCTGCTGAATGACCGGGGCATGCTGGAGGCCTCGGCCGAGCTGGCCCGCGTCGCCATGACCGATCGGGAAGGGGTCGAATCCCGCCTCTGCCTGATCTTCCGCCGAATCCTCTCCCGGCCGCCGAACCCGCTCGAGCTGGACGTCCTCCTCCGCGAGTTTGAGCGCGCGTCCCGCTACTACGCTCAAACACCCGACGATGCCAGCCGGCTGCTCAAGGGGTTGGGTCGGACAGGGAATCAGACTCCCCCAGGCGGCCCGTCAGACTTCGAACGCGCCGCCTATACCATTGTCGCCAGCATGGTCTTCAATCTGGACGAGGCGATCTCCCGTGAATGAGTTCCCAGACCCCGCTCGCGATCCGGCCCTTGCGGATCGCCTCGCGATCTCGCGCCGATCCTTCCTGGGCCGCTCTTCAGGAGTCGGCCTGGGGGCGATCGCGTTGGGCCTGATGGAAGCGACCGCCTCGGCCCGGCCAGGGGAGATCGACCGGATCGGGCAACCGGGACTGCCCCACTTCGCCCCCCGGGCGAAGCGGGTCATTTTCCTGACGCAGTCCGGCGGCCCCTCACAGATCGAGCTGTTCGACCACAAGCCCGGCCTGGAGCGATGGGCCGGCAAGGAACTGCCCGACAGCGTCCGCCAGGGGCAGCGCGTCACCACGATGACCGCCAACCAGAAACAATTGATCATGCCGTCTCGGACGCGATTCGCCCGTCATGGCGAGGCCGGCGCGACGATCGGCGAATGGCTCCCCCACCTTGCCGAAGTGGCCGACGACCTCTGTTTCGTCAAATCGATGGTCACCGATCAAATCAACCACGCCCCTGCCATGACCAGGTTCCTGACCGGGCACCAACTGCCCGGCCGGCCGAGCATCGGCGGCTGGTCCAGTTACGGCCTCGGCAGCGAGAACCGCGACCTCCCCGATTACCTCGTCCTGATTTCCCGGATGCAGCGGCCGAGCGACCAACCCTTATATGACCACTACTGGGGCAGCGGGTTCCTCCCGTCGCGTTACCAGGGGGTCAAGCTCCGCAATGCGCGTGACCCGGTCCTCTACCTCCGCGACCCCGAGGGGATGCCCCGGCACCTTCGGCGGGGGATGCTCGATGGCCTCCGCGAGCTGAACCGATTGCATCTCGACGAGACCGGCGACCCGGAGATCGCCACCCGGATCCAGCAATACGAGATGGCCTGGCAGATGCAGTCGAGCGTCCCCGAGCTGAGCGACCTCGGCGACGAACCCGAGGAGATCTTCGATCTCTACGGGCCCGACTCGCGACGGCCCGGGACTTACGCGGCCAACTGCATCCTCGCCCGACGCCTCGTCGAGCGGGGCGTCCGATTCGTCCAGCTCTTCCACCCCGACTGGGACCACCACAGCCGCCTGGATTCGTGGTGCACCGCCCGTTGCCGCGACACCGATCAGGCCAGCGCCTCCCTGGTCAAGGACCTGAAACGGCGGGGCCTCCTGGACGACACGCTCGTGGTCTGGGGCGGCGAGTTCGGCCGAGGGGTCGCCGGCCAGGGCCAGTGGGACAGCCCCGAGGCCGGCCGCGACCACCATCCCCGCTGCTTCACCCTCTGGCTCGCCGGCGGCGGGATCAAGCCGGGCCTCACCCACGGCGCGACCGACGATTTCAGCTTCAACGTCGTCGAGGACCCCGTCCACGTCCGCGACCTCCACGCCACGATCCTCCACCTGCTCGGCATCGACCACGAACGGTTCACCTACCGCTACCAGGGTCTGGACTTCAAGCTCACCGGAGTCGAGCATGCAACGGTCGTGAAGGCACTCCTGGCGTGAACCCGCCCGGCCCGTCCCGATCGACCGCGTGACTCGAGTTTCGGCCGACCTCCCGAACCAAGGAAGATCCGACATGACCCCCAGGTCGATCGCGGTCTGCATGCTGCTCGTGCTCCTCCCCTGCGGGATGACCCCCGCGCAGGAATTGACCCGAGACGTCCCCTACGTCGAAGACGGCCATGAACGCCATGTGCTCGACATCTTCACACCCGAGCAAGAATCCGAAGAGGCCCTCCCGGTCATCGTCTGGATTCACGGCGGCGGCTGGCAGGTCGGCGACAAGAGCGACGTCGCACAGAAGCCCAGGGCGTTGACCGAACGGGGATTCGTCTTCGTCTCCACCAACTACCGCCTGCTGCCCGACGTGGACATGGAAACGCTGATGGGCGACGTTGCCAAAGCCATCGGCTGGGTGCATCGCCACATCGGCGAGTACGGGGGCGATCCCGATCGGATCGTCGTCGGCGGTCATTCCGCGGGCGCCCAGGTCGCGGCACTGCTCTGCATCGACGAGCGATACCTCGAGGCGGAAGGCGTCCCCTTCGATGCCCTCGAAGGTTGCATCCCCGTCGACGGCGACACCTACGACATCCCCAAGATCATCATGACCGCCGAACTCCGCCAGGCCCTCTACGGCGGCGAGATGTTCACCTTCGGCCATCGGCAGAAGTTCGGCAACGATCCGAAGAAGCACGTCGACTTCTCAACCGTGACCCACGTGGCCAGGGACAAGGGAATCCCGCCGTTCCTGATCCTCTACTTCTCCGGCAATCCCGAGACGAGAGCCCAGGCCCAGTGCCTCGAAACCGCCCTGAAAGAGGCCGAGATTCCGGTCCGGTCCCTCGGCAAAAGTGACAGCAACCACAGCCGCCTCAACGACGATCTCGGGACTCCCGACGATCCCGCCACGACGGCACTCTACGAATTCCTGGACACGCATGTGAAGCGCTGACCCTTCCTGATTGGGCAGACACGACCGGCTCGATCGGTTCGTCGACGGCCCCCGCGCCGGCGTGTTCGGAGAGCAAGGCTCACCCCATGCCTTCCTCTGCCACGCCCGGATTCAGTCTTTGCGGACCGGGATCCGGGCCATCGCTCCCGGAGCGAGGCCGGCGCGTTCCAGTCGGGCGCGGCGCTCGGCCACCATCGCCTGATACGCCCCCGAATTGGGCGCACGCCGCGCCGCCTCCTCGGCCGCCTCGATGGAACGATGCAAAGCGTCTCCCAACGCATGCCCATCAACCGGTTCGTGTTGCCAGAGATTCTTGGCCACCTGTGTCCAGTATTCGCTCAGCGCGGCGAAATAATCCGGCTCATCCCTTGCCTCGGCAGGCATGGCCTCCAATGCCTTCCCACACAAGCCAACAATCCTCTCCGAATCGCCAAGGTGACCACCAGTCCGGCACGCCATTGCGTAAGCGAGGAATTGCGAAATGCTGGCACTTGACGGTTCATCGAACGAAAACCGTCGAGCAACTGCCCCGCTACAAACATTCACGATAGCTTGAATTCGGACACGCTGAGGCTCGGATTCCGTAAAGGTCCGATCCCAGACAAGTCCGTACATCATGCTACTGCATTGAAGGGGAGTCAAACTATCCTGTTCGAAGATCCGTTCGATTCTGCTCAGGCCCTCATTAAACCATTCATCTGGCAGGGCTGCGTGCATCAGAATCTGGCCCAACTCTGAGTACGAATGAAAATAAAAGCTGTCGATCCCGTGCTCCGGTTCCGACAATCGATTCGGTCGGGTCTCGATCGAGTCCAAATAATGGGCGAGAACGTCCATTGCCTCGCCCGATCGATCCAAATCAAGAAGCGAACCAATGAACATAGAAAAGGCATGGTGCAGTGTTTGGGCAAATCCAGGATTGCCCGGATAATCGTCGGCTTCGCGTTCTAACTCGGAAAGACTGGAATCTATCAGATCAACAATCTCAGCACTCAACTCACGTCGAACGATTTCATTGTGTACCGTCCCTTTCTGAGTGTCGAGCGCCCTGGCGAGGAAGTAGCGATGCCTCGGGTTCTGGTCGAGGCTGACGAGCCGTCGAAGGGCATCACGCTCCGCGTCAGTTTCCACCAAATCGCGATACACATGGGCGAGATGTTCCAACGCGCCGGCATCGTCCGGATCGGCTCCCCAATGCCCTTCCAGCATCCCCTTCGCCTCGATGAGCACCTGGCGGCCCGTGTCATCGCCGCAGAAAATCAGATGAGGCCCGATCACCGATCTCATCATCGCGGCGCGTCGCTGATTCGGCGTCAGGGGCCCCTTCTCCGTCGGACCATCGCACAATTCAAGTGACCGATGGAGGACTCGGATCGCCTCTGGGATGTCCTGCATCGCATAGAGCATCTGCCCATACCACTGGGCCAGGAAGGCAGCATCGTGACGCAAGTCGTCGTCCGGCACGTAGGGAAGTGCTGCTACGAGTACCTCCAATCCCTCGCGAAACAGGTCCGCGGCCTGACTCGGCTTCCCTTCCATCGCTCGATGCCAGCCGATCTGGTGAACGATCTGGCTCAAGGTCCGGAGCAGAACGAGATCGTTCGGACGCCCCCGAAGCAACTCGCGGCAGGCGGGTAGCGCGGCTTCGAGTTCGGCGAGCGAAAGTACTCCTCGGGGGACGCTCGGGTCGTCTGCCTTGCTAATAATGGCAAGCAACTGCCCGGCGGCCTGGAACATCTGCTCGGCCTCCTGGCGACTCGCCTCGGCCTCCGCCCGGCGTCGCTCGGCCTCGCGAGAGCGTTCCAGCGCCAGGCTCTCATTGGCGGAAGCCTCGGAGCGTGCCGCCTCCGCCCGCCCGAGCAAGACCAGCGATGTGGCGCTGGTGAGTGCCAGCCCCATCATCAACGCCGATCCCACCGGGTGCCGACGGACGAACCGCGACGACCGCCGTACCGGACCGATCGGCCGGGCGAGGATGGTCCTGCCTTCGAGGAACGAATCGAGGTCGTCGGCAAGGGCTTCGGCCGTCGCATAACGACGATGCGGGTCTCGTTCGAGACACTTCAGAGCAATCGTCTCCAGGTCTTTCGGGAGTTTCCGGACGATGCTCCGAGGCAGGGTCGCGTTCCCTTCCAGCACCCGGGCCAGAGTCTCCTGGGGAGATGCCTCCTGAAATGGCGGCCGACCGACCAGCAAGCAGTAGAGGATTGCCCCCAGCGCATAGATATCCGCAAATGTCTCGCTCTTCGCCCCGCTCCCCTGGACCAGTTCGGGGGCCATGTATTCGGGGGTCCCGATCCCGGCGAGGGTCAGTGATCGGGCCGATTCGCCGATCGGCCGAGCCAGGCCGAAATCCGCGACCTTGGGCCACCAGGCCGATGGCGGGGCATCGCTCGGCGAGTCGATCAGGATGTTCCCCGGTTTCAAATCGCGGTGGATCAGGCCGCGAAGGTGCATATGATGCACCACCCGCGCAACCCGAGCGAGCAATCGGGCCGCGTCCCGGTACGCCATCATCGGTCTCAGGCGCAAGCGATGGGCAAGAGATCCCCCCGCCACGTACTCCATCACCAGATACGGATATCCGTGGGTCATCCCCACGTCGTACACCTGCACGGCGTCGGGGTGCCGGACCTGCGCCGCGGCCCGAGCCTCGGCCAGGCACCAGGCGCGCCATCTCGGGTCGGCCAGGGGACCGCCGGGGAGGACCTTGATGGCCACCTCGCGGCGCATCGCAGTCTGCCAGGCCTTGAAGACGGTCCCCATCCCGCCCCGGCCGAGGCGGTCGCCCAGGACATACCCTTCAATCTTCGGCGCCAACCCCACCGGCTCACACCCGGTCGCCGCCAGCCCGAAGAACGCAGACACGTGGTCCGGCAATGCCGTGCCGAAGGCCTCCCGGACGGCTCCCTCCATCTGCTCCAGGCAGTCCGGACACTCGAGAACATGCAATTGAATTGCGTGGAGACGTGCGTCGTCCCGGATCTGGTCATCCGAGGCCCTCAGGAACCGTTCGATCCCCTCCGCAGCCGGGCAGGCATGGCTCATGATCCGTCCCCCAGGTCATCCATCTCATCCCAGATCTGCTTGAGCACGGCCATCACACGCGCCCGTGCCGCCCGGACCGCACCCGGTTTCTTGCCCAGCGCCAACGCCGCTTCGGCGGGCGATCGCCCCTCGACCTGCACCAGCCAGAAGGCTTGCCAGGTATCCACGGCGCATCGGGCCCGAGCCCGCTCTTGAACGCGAGCGATGCGATCGCGCAGGACTCGCCAGGAGTCAGGCCCGTCACACCCCTCTCCCTCGTCCTCCTCGTCAGGATCGGGATCGATGACCGGCCAGGGCCACTGCGTCGGATCGACGGTCATCTCCCTGATCCCCGCGCCCCGGCCGTCGCCCCGAGCCCAGAAATTCAGGATCGTGCTCCGCGTCAGTGTCCGCAACCAGCCCCGGAACGATCGCGAAGGATCGTACGCGAAGTGCCTGATGGCCCTCGCGAGCCGGATCAGGACCCGCTGGACAAGTTCTTCGGTTTCCGTATCGCTCAACCCCGCCCGCCGGCACTCGCCACGAATGACCGGCAGGCACCACTCCACAAACTCATTCCAGGTCTGCACATCGGACCAGATCCGGGCACGCAATAACAGGCTCGGCCTGGTCCTCTGCTCGGAGTTCGGCTCGTCCGAATCCTGCGATCCAGGAGACGTCTCCGCCATCTCGCCACCCTCGCGTGCGCGTCTGGTGTACTGATCAATGACAGGAACTCTGCACGGGCCCATGCTTCGATGTTGCAACGAGCATAAACCCCTGCGTGTTCTCGGTCCAGCCGCTTTATCACCTTTTGCGCACTTTTAATTCGCGCAAACTTGGACCGATCGCCGTCCGCGCCGACCGAATCAAGATCCTGCAATTCCCTCTTGCCTGGTTGCTCTCTCGCCTTCTCGGTCTGCTTCCCAATTCGATTCAACGTCGGGCTGTGCCCGTTTGGCTCACCAGAAACCTCGGAC